>DCFV01000178.1:0-3206 GCA_002314435.1 Acidobacteriaceae bacterium UBA1795
ACCTGGTTCATCTGGGCGAGAAACTACTCACGCTTACTCTAGCGGCCATACTTCGAAAAACTCGACTGCGTTGCAAACGTCTGCCGTATCCGACCCATCCGCTTCATGACTACAGTTTATTCAATAATCACGCGGATTGCTGACTTGTGCGGAGCTTCCTTAGGGTTGCCCCATCCTTGCAGTGCAGCCTGCGGGAAAAGTAGGAAAGCACGAAGCTTTGCAACGTAATTCCTCGAAAGCGCACACTGAAAGCAGCGCCTGGGAGAAGGACAGCCTCCGGTCCAATCTGTCAGACATGTGACCGGTCTGTACCACCCACGTACCTCCCCCCTCCGATTTGTCCGCCCCATCACGGCGCAGGAAACTAGGCAACGGTGCATGCCGCGTCGCCGCATAGCCTGCTTGTTACACTTGGGCTTTGAAAGAAGGCACGGGTTTGGCGGGATTGCGGGTTCTTATCGCCGGGGGCGGCACTGGCGGACATATCATTCCGGCGCTTGCTGTGGCGCGCGAGTTGATGGGCCGCTACGCCGCGGAGGTGCTGTTTGTGGGCACCGAGCGCGGCATGGAGACGCGGCTGGTTCCGGCGGCGGGCTTTCCGCTGCACCTGATTCATGTGGGTCCGCTTAAAAATGTCTCGCTGCGCACGCGGCTGAACACGCTGCTCGATCTGCCGCGCAGCCTCTTCGCCTGCCGCAAGCTGATGCGTGAGTTCAAGCCGGACGTGGTGTTCGGCGTGGGCGGCTACGCGTCCGGTCCGGGCATGGCCGCGGCGCTGCTGGAGCACGTGCCGACCATGGCCTTTGAGCCCAACGCGATGCCCGGCCTCGCCAATCGGCTGGTGGGCAAGCGTGTGCAGGCTGCGGCGGTCAACTTTCCTGCTGCGGCAAAGTGGTTTCGCAATGTAGAGGTGACGGGGGTTCCGGTGCGGCCGGAGTTCTTCACGGTGCCGCCTGCGCCCGAGAGTCCGCCGCATCTGCTGATCTTCGGCGGATCGCAGGGCGCGCGCATCTTCAACATCACGCTGCCGGGATCGATCGGTGCTCTGCTGGATGCGGTACCGGGGCTGACCGTGCTGCACCAGTGCGGCGCGCGCCATCTGGAAGCCACACAGGCTGCCTACGAAACCAGCGGAGCCAACCCCGCGCGCTGGCAGGTGAGCGCTTTTCTGGACGACATGCCTGCCCGCTTTGCCCGCGCGAACCTGGTGATGGCGCGCAGCGGCGCTTCCACGGTGGCTGAACTGGCCGCGGCAGGCAGGCCTTCGCTGCTGGTTCCGTTTGCCGCAGCGGCAGACGATCATCAGCGGCACAATGCCGAAGAGATGGAACGGGCCGGGGCCGCGGAGGTGCTGACGGAAAGCGATCTGGCGGTGCCGGGCAAGTTGCAGGACGCGCTGATCGCGCTGCTGGGCAATGCGAGGCGGCTCAAAAGCATGGCCGTGTCCGCACGCACGCAGGCGCATCCCGATGCCGCCCAGCGGATCGCCGACGGCATTGCCGCTCTGGCCGCCCAACGCTGAGCCGATCTGGACTGAGCAGAGAACCGATGTGGGATCCGCATCTGGGATCCAAAAAGGAAGAGGCCCGTCTGTGGTTGCAGACGGGCCTCAGAGCCTCGATTCAATTGTGCTTAGTGGTGACCGCCGCCGCCACCGCCATGGAAGCCACCGCCTCCACCGCCGCCATGACCGCCGCTGCTGAAACCTCCACCGGCGTGGTAGCCGCTGCCGTAGCCTGCGCTCGGACGGGCACCGCCAGCGTAACCGCCGCCATTGAAGCTGCGCATCTGGCCGTTGCCGCGGTAGCCACTACCCGTGTAGGGAGCGCGTCCGGCGCCATAGCCGCCGTAGGCGCTGTGGTTGCCGTTGCCGCCGTAGCCACCATGATTGCCGTAGCCGTAGTGATCGCCATCGTGATGGCCGTAGCCGCCGTGATAGCCGCCGTAGTAGCCATATCCATGGCCATAGCCCCAGTGGTACCAGGGACCCGCGCCGATGAAGACGCCGCCCATGAACCAGCTAGGCCCGTAATAGCCGTAGGGAGCGCAGGAATAGGGGTAGTAGGGGTAGTAGCCCCAATCGCAGACGGGCGGACCGTAACCGTAACCGTAACTGTAAGCAGGAGCGGGGACAACCGCAGGGCCGATGCCGACGCCCACGGAAACCTGCGCGTGGGCCGTGGCCGCGAGAGGCAGGGCCAGAAACGTTGCCATGAGAGCCAGCCGTAAGCTTTTCATTGTTGCCTCCGTGTGCTGTCTCGTCCCATTTTCAGGACCCTTGGATTCCCGGAGCCTCGCTCCGAATGTCAGCACCGCCGGCTCGTCGCTTGCCCGTTGGCCGGCTTCTGTTCATTCAAACAAGATTCTTTCAGGAAAGTTGCGGTCCAATCTGCTTGGTTTCCGGGGAATCTTCTGGTTGGTCTGCGGGGTTGCCGCATCCCGCAGATCCGGGAGAGATTGCGGCGTAAACGCTCGGCGGCCCCTTCCGGGTTGGGGATAGGCCGCCGCCGTTCATACTGCCGCGGAGCTTAGTGGCGGCCGTGGTCGTCGCCGCGGTTCCAGCCGCGGTCACCGCCGCGATCCCGGTCCCGGTAGCTATCCCGGTCACGATCCCTATAACCATCCCGGTCGCGGTCCCAGCGGTCGCGATCGCCTTCGCGACTGACGCGGCCGTAGTCCATGTAGGCGTAGCGGTCATAGCCGCCGCGGGCACCGACAAAGGCCCAGCGTCCGGGCATCCAGTAGCCGTCGCTCCAGAATCCGGCTACCCACTGGTAGCCCGGACCAGGGCAGGGAGGCACATAGGCTGCCGGTCGTGCGCCCACGTATACCCCAAACTGTGCCGCATTGGCCTGCGTAGCTCCCAGGCCCAACGCACCCGCCAAAACCGCCGCACCCAGCATCCAGGTCCTTTTCATATTTCCTCCATCCCACCCAGCCCGATTTTTCCGATCAGCCGGTCCGGCTATTGGTCTGTGTGGGCTTGTCTGCTGCTGCCCTCCAGCGCCGGTTATGTAGGGTGCAAACACAGCGCAGGACAAAGGTTGCGGGGGTGTCTCGAAAATAAATCGCCGCAACTTTTTCGTTGACCCGTGTTGCGCGCGGGGCCGCATGGCGCATGGTGCAGAGGCCTGCGCGGCATGGGTGGTAGAGTGGACTTTCAACCCAATCATGTTTGCTACTTCGCAGCACGCGCACTTTATTGG
>DCFV01000178.1:3470-18968 GCA_002314435.1 Acidobacteriaceae bacterium UBA1795
ATTGGCGGTATCGGCATGAGCGGCATTGCCGAGATCCTGCTGAGCCTGGGCATGAAGGTGTCCGGCTCTGACCTGCGCCGCGGTCCGGTGACGGACCGGCTGGCACGGCTGGGCGCCACGGTTTACGAGGGCCACGAGGCGGGCCACGTGGAGGGCGCGACGGTGGTCGTGACCAGCTCCGCCGTTACGGCCGACAACCCCGAGGTAGTGGAGGCGAGGGCGCGCAAGATTCCCGTGATTCAGCGCGCCGAGATGCTGGCCGAACTGATGCGTCTGAAGTACGGCATTGCCATTGCCGGCATGCACGGCAAGACGACAACTACTTCAATGGTGGCGGCGGTGCTGACGGCTGGCGGGCTTGATCCGACGGTGGTGGTGGGCGGACGCGTGGACACGATGGGATCGAACGCCAAGCTGGGCACCACGCATTATCTGGTGGCCGAGGCGGACGAGAGCGATCGCTCGTTTCTGAAGCTTTCACCGATTCTGGCGGTGGTGACGAACCTCGACCGTGAGCACATGGACTGCTACCACGACATGGCCGACGTGGAGCAGGCGTTTCTGGCCTTCATGGACAAGGTGCCGTTTTACGGCGCGGTGACGGCGTGCGTGGACAATGCGCGGCTCAAGACGATTCTGCCGCGTGCGCATCGGCGTGTCTTCACCTACGGCGAAGCGGCTGAGGCCGACTATCGGCTGGAGTTTCTGGAGCCGCGGCCGAGCGGGCGTGCGCGCTTCCAGGTGGTGACCAAGGCTGGCCCGATGGGGCCGTTCGAGCTGAATGTGCCCGGCCGCCACAATGTGCTGAATGCTACCGCTGCGGTGGCCATTGCTCATCAACTCGAGGTGGAGCCGAAGAAGATTGCCGAGGGATTGCGGCAGTTTCGCGGCGTGGACAGGCGCTTTCAGGAGCGCGGTGTGGAGCGCGGCGTGCGCGTGGTGGACGACTACGGCCACCATCCCACGGAGATTCGCGCCACGTTGGCTGCGGCGCGGGAGTGCACACGGGGCAAGATTCACGTGGTCTTTCAGCCGCACCGCTACACGCGGACGCGCGACCTGCTGGAGGAGTTTGCCACGGCGTTCACCGACGCCGATACGGTGACGGTGCTGCCGATTTATGCGGCAAGCGAGCAGCCCCTGCCGGGGATCACGGCGGAGGTACTTGCCGGAAGGATCCAGCGGCCGCGCGTGCGCTATGCGCCGGATTTCGCGGCGGCGATTGCTGCGACCACGGCCGACGCGCGCGAGGGCGACCTGATCCTGACGCTGGGCGCGGGCAGTGTGAGCCAGTTGGGGCCGCAGATTTTGGCCGCGTTGACTGAGCCTGCTCCCGTGAAGGCGTAGCCCTAGTAGACGAAGCCTCCGGGCTGCGTGGAGCGAATCGTCGCAGACTCGACGGTGAGCGTGTAGTGAGTTGCTTCGCCGTTCCATGTTTTGACATTGAACCTGTGCCCGGACGCGATCTTCTGTACGTCAAAGGGTCCGAAGGTGAGTGGCGTGTGCTCGGCCACGGTGCCTGAGGCGCTGGTTGCATCCACAAGGTACGCGGCGCCGTGGCCCACTACCGAGGCGCTGCCGTCGGGTTCCAGCAGCACGGCGGCACGCTCTTCTATGCCGATGCCGCGCATCTTGGCGCCGCCTGGCGCGACGAGCTGGCCTTCCGGTGTATCGAGCCGCGCCAGAAACACGAGCAGCCGGCCCATGCGGTTGCGTTTGGCGAAGTGCGTGTCGGTGAGGACGCCTTTCAGGATTGGGATGTCGAGGAAACCCTGCTGCAGAGTGATGCGGGACCCGAAGGGATCGGCCATGGCGGTCTTGCCATCGAGGTTGGGGTCGTCGGGCTTGTCGCCGAGCGAGGTGTAGGACCACTCGCCCATCACGGCCAGGCCCGCGCTGGTTCCGCCGATGGGCGCGCCGCGGCGGATGGCGCGGTTGAGTTCGTCCTGTACGGGTGTGCCCATCCAGAAGTTGACGTATTCGCCCTGATCACCGCCGGCGATGAAGATGGCGGTGGCGTGGGCTATCGTTTGCGCGACGAAGGGATCGTGAGCGGCGGCTCGGCTGGGAATGATGAGGGTGGCGACGGAGTTCAGATGGCAGAGCCTCTTGAGATAGGGGTTGTAGTCGTCGCTGCCGTGGGAACGGAGCACGAGCAAGTCGCCGGAGCCGGAGCGGTCGCAGAGAAAGCGAAAGGCCTCGTCGAGGTCTTTGCCGCCACCCATGAGAGCAAAGCCGGGCAAGGGTGAGGCGGTCGAGTCGGTTGCGTTGCCGGTGCGGATGTACTTGTAGGCAGGAGTTTGTGCGAAGAAGGGCAGAGCGAGCGCAAGGTGAGCAAGAGCCAGAGCGGCCAGGCGAAAGCGGAAGGATGGCATGGCGTCAGAGTAAAGGAAAGCCCGTTCGTCAAGCCCGTTACGCAACGGGTTCCCCTGCGGCCGATTGGGGCCGAAGCCGCGCAGCCGAGGGCTATATTTGAGCCTGGCGATTCTCACGACCAACTCACGCGTGGCGACACAAAGTAGCAACCGAACCCGGTCCCTTGTGTGGGAAGACGACCCCTCGACGGAATCCCGCTTCCGGCGCGTACAACCAGGCGCGCCCAATTCCGGACGTGGTCTCCCGGGAATGCCCTTTGAAATGGAAGACCCTGACGGCGAGGAGTCGCCCACGCGCAGAGAGCGCTTCAGCGCGCCGCGCGGTGCGTGGTGGCGTCCTGCGGGAACGTGGGGCCGCGTGCTGCTTGGGGTGAGCGCGTTTGTAGTTCTGGCAGGCATTGCCATCGCGTACCAGACTGCGCGCACTTTCCTCGAGCGTGATGCACGGTACCGCGTGGCGGGCACGGGCAACATTCAGGCTGCGGGCCTGGCCGAGGTGAGCCGCGCGGAAATTCTGCCGGTCTTTGGCGAGGACATCGGCCGCAACATCTTCTTTGTGCCGCTCGGCGAGCGCCGCAAGCAGCTTGAGCAGATTCCCTGGGTGCAGCACGCCACGGTGATGCGTCTACTGCCGGACCAGATTCGTGTGGAAGTCGTGGAGCGCCAGCCGGTGGCCTTTGTGCGCCACGGGCAACAGATTGGCCTGGTGGATGCGAACGGCGTGTTGCTCAGCATGCCGGTGGCGATGATGGCGCAGCATCATTATTCGTTCCCGGTGCTCACGGGTATTGATCCTGGCGACCCGCAGCCCTCGCGCAAAGCGCGCATCGAGCTGTACCAGCGCCTGATGAGCGAACTCGATGCCAACGGGCAGCACTTCTCCAATCAGATATCAGAGATTGACCTGACCGACCCCGAGGACGCGCGCGTGCTGATGCAGGAGCAGGGTGCCGACATGTTGGCGCACTTCGGCGAGGATCACTTCCTGGAGCGCTATCAGCGCTACAAGGCGCACATCGCGGAGTGGCGGCAACAATATCCCAAGCTGGCCGGCGTGGACCTGCGCTATGACCAGCAGGTGGTGTTGCAGATGGCGCCTGGCGCGGCCACGGATGAGGCTGCGGTAAAGTCCGGCGACGCACCACCGACGGACGCGAAGCCCGCGGCTGCAAAGCCGCCGGCCGCCCAGCTCGCGAAGCCTGCCCCGGCCGAAACTGCGAAGGCCGATGCGCCGAAGCACACGGCTGCGGTGAAACCTGCAAGCGCGAAGCCAGCCTCCAAGGCTAATGCTCACATGAGCAGGACCTCCGTGGCCAAAGCCAAACAAGCAAGGGAAGCAAAAGAGAAGGCGGCCGCCAGGAAGCGCGCGGAGGCCAAACGCGCCGCGCTGAAGAAGACGCAGCAGAAGACCGCTCCCAAACCCCAGACGCCCGCACAGGCCGGGCAGGGTCAGTGAGTCCAGAACCATGAGCCAGAAGCAGGACAATCTGATCGTTGTGCTCGATATTGGCAGCGCGGCTACACGCGTGCTGGCTGCTGATCTGAACGAGGGCGCACTGCGTTACCGCGGCCACGGCATCGTGGAGTCGGCGGGAATGCGCAAGGGCCTCATTTCTGACCTGGGCCCTGCTGCCAAGGCGGTGAAGGCGGCCAACGAGCGCGCCGAGTGGGTAGCGCGGGCTAACATTGACGAGTGTGTGGTGGGCGTAGGCGGGCCGCATATTCGCGGGCTCAACACCAACGGCGGCCTGGACCTGGGCAGCCGCATGCGCGAGATCAGCCGCGACGATGTGCGCAACGCCATTGAACGGGCGCGCGCCGTGGAGCGGCCGCCGGATCGCGAGATTCTGCACCTGCTGCCGCGGCAGTTCATCCTTGACGACCAGCCGGGGATCTTCGACCCCGTGGGCATGGTGGGCGCGCGGCTGGAGGTCGATCTGCATATTGCCACCTGCTCGGGCAGCGCACTGCAGAGCACGGTAACTTGCGCGAACCGCGCGGGGCTTGAAGTGACCGAGGCGGTGCTTGAGTCGATTGCTGCAGCCGAAGCGACGCTCTCGGCTGACGAGCGCGAACTGGGCGTCTGCCTGCTGGACATCGGCGCGCATTCGAGCGACCTGGTGGTGTTCTTTGAGGGTGCGGTGGCGTATACGGCATCCGTGCCGGTGGGTGGCGCGCACTTTACCAACGACCTTGCGGTGGGCCTGCAGATGCAGACCGCGCAGGCTGAGGATTTGAAGCGCCAGTTCGGACATTGCGTGGTGACCGCTGTGCCGCAGGAAGCTGAAATCGAGATTGCCAATCCCCAGCCGCAGCGGCTGGCGTTGCGCAGCGTGGCGGAGATTCTGGAGCCGCGGGCGCGCGAGCTGATGCACTTTGTGAAGGAAAGCCTGCGCCAGGGCGGCGTGGTGGATGCGTTGGGTGCGGGCTGTGTGCTGACCGGCGGCGGAGCCACCTTGCCCGGCCTGCTGGATGTGACCGAGAGCCAGCTGCGTGTGCCGGCGCGCGTCGGCATGCCGGTGCGCCTGTCGAACATGCCCGGTGAACTAGTGCATCCGGGGTTTGCGGTGCCGATCGGTATGCTGCTCTACGCGCACCGCACGCGGGTGACGCGCGCTGCAGAAAATAACAGCCTGCGCGCCCGATTGCGCGCGATTTTTGCAGCAAGTTTCTAAGCCACTCCCGCAAGGGAAGTGAAGACATCATGGAGGCCCGAGCCGCGATGAACGAACAGACAAACGAAGCCGGAGAGATGCGCATTCAGTTTCACGATGAAAGCGTGCGCGGAGCCCGCATCAAGGTCATCGGCGTGGGCGGCGGCGGTGGCAATGCCGTCAACCGCATGATCCAGGCTGGCCTGGAGGGCGTGGAATTCATCGCCGCCAACACGGACGTGCAGGCGTTGAAGCTGTCACAGGCGCCCGTGAAGCTGCAGCTGGGCGTGCGGCTCACTTCAGGACTCGGCGCGGGCGCGAATCCGGACGTGGGCCGTCGCGCGGCGCTCGAAGACTCCGAAAAGATTATTGAAGCGCTCGAGGGCGCGGACATGGTGTTTGTGACCGCAGGTCTGGGCGGCGGGACCGGTACGGGCGCTGCGCCGGTGATCGCGTCGCTGGCCAGCGAGATGGGCATTTTGACGGTTGCCGTGATCACGCGGCCGTTTGCCTTTGAAGGCAAGCGCCGGCTGCAGCAGGCCGAGCGCGGTTTGAGTGAATTGCTCGAAAGCGTGGACACGATGATCGTGATCCCCAACGAGAAGCTGCTGGCTGTGGCGAAGGACGCGGGCTTCTTTGAGAGTTTCCGCATTGCCGACGACGTGCTGCGCCAGGGCGTGCAGGGCATTTCGGACATCATTACGATTCCCGGCATCATCAACCGCGACTTTGCTGACGTGAAGACGACCATGGCCGGCATGGGGCACGCGGTGATGGGTACGGCGGTCCGCTCGGGCGAAAACCGCGCAGTGGAGGCGGCGCAGGCCGCCATGGCATCGCCACTGCTGGAGGCTGGCGCGATCGACGGCGCACGCGGCATCCTGATCAATATCACCGGATCGAGTTCGTTGAAGCTTTCGGAAGTGAACGAGGCCTCGACGCTGATCCAGACCGCGGCGCACGAGGACGCCAACGTGATTTTCGGTGCGGTGCAGGACGAGCGCATGGGCGACGAGGTGAAGATTACCGTAATCGCCACCGGCTTCCGCGACCAGATGCCGGAGCGGCGGGCCCGCATGCTCAGCGTGGAAGAGGCACCGGTGCTTTCAGTTCCCGTGGTGGCTCCCGACACATGGATGCGCGAGCCTGCTCCAGAGCCTGTGGCTGCTGCGCCGGAGCTTGAACCCGTGCCCGAACGTCCGCGCTTTCTGAGCGAGGAAGAGGACGGCAACACCGATTTGGAAGCGGAGGAGATGGCGGTCTCTGCAGTCTCAGCCGCGGTCGCGGTGGCCGATGAGCCAGAGGCGGGAGTTGAGCCGGAGCCCCTGCCGGCGGCGCGTCCACAGTTTGCGGAATTGGCGGAAGCCGAGCCGTATACGCCTCTGCCGCGGGACTTTGCACCCGACTTTAACGCTCCGTGCAGTACGGTGCCGGAGCCGGCGGCCGGGCTGGGTGAGCCTGAGGAGGAGCGGGATCTGGACGTTCCCACCTTCATGCGGCGGCTGCAGTTCTAACGCAGGGCAGGGTGCTGAGTCAGCTTCGGGGTGACTTTTGTCACGAAAAGAAATGCGGCGCGGCCTCAGGATTCGCCCTATAGTGATGCAAAGCCCGCGAATTCAAGCTTTGGGCGGGTAATGGTTGGCCGGTTACGGCCCGTCAGGTATTGTAAGAGTAGGAAACAGTCTCTTCCGTTCCACTGGGGCGGGACAGGCGATCCGGAGGCGGGCTGCCCGCAAGCGGGACAGCGAGAGTTCGCAGAAGCGGCCGATCCGCTGCGAAGACTGTGCTTTCGCACGGACGATCCGATAAGCAAAGAAGGAGTGCGCCGCCCCAGGGCTGTCGCATGGCAAGCATTTCACCGGTGAGGTTCTTCGACGGAATGAGACTTTCCTGCGTTTTTGCAGCTGGCTTGGCCTTGGTTGGATTGGTTTTCGGTGCTGACAGCGCCGTGGCCCTGAATGCGCCGCACACGCTGCATCGCAGCCATCCGCAGGCCCAGCACCTGAGCCCGTCCCATGCACGCAGCCACGCCTCAGCGCGCCGCTCCGCGCCTCGCAGCAGCAAATCAGCCAGCGCCTCAACTCCGCGCACCTCTGGAACTGTCGCGCGACGTGCCTCACTGCACACCCGCCGCCACCGGGGCACTTATGAGCGCTTTACCGCCAGCTCCTTTGCCGCCCCCGGCATCTTTGACGGCGACATCACCACTGGAGAAGATCCGCTGGTGCGCCAGGCGGCCATCGACGCGCTCGACGGCATGAACGGCACGGCGGTGGTCATCGATCCCTCGAACGGACGCATTCTGGCCATGGTGAACCAGAAGCTGGCACTTTCGCCCGGTGCCGAGCCCTGCTCCACTATCAAGGTTTCTGTGGCGCTCGCTGCTCTTTCGGAAGGGCTGGTGACGCGTGACACGATGGTGCACCTGTCCGGCTTCCGCATGAACATGACGCAAGCGCTGGCGCACAGCAACAACCTCTACTTCGAAGAGCTGGGCCGCGAGCTCGGCTTCGAGCGCGTGCGCCACTATGCGAACCAGTTCGGCCTCGGCGAACTGGCCGGATACAACATTCAAGGCGAGCAGCTGGGCCAGTATCCCAGCGAAGCGCTGCCGGCCTCAGAGGGCGGCGTGGGTCGCATGTGCAGCTTTGGCCAGGGCGTGTCCATGACGCCGCTGCAGCTGGGCGCGTTTGTGTCGGCCATTGCCAATGGCGGCACGCTCTACTATCTGCAGCATCCCACCTCGCAGGCTCAGTTGGCCTCCTTCCAGCCCAAGGTCAAGCGGACGCTCGACATCGCCCGCTACGTTCCGGACTTGGAGGCAGGTATGGCTGGAGCGGTGGAGTACGGCACCGCGCGGCGGCTGCGCGCCAACTTCTCTGAGCTGCCGGTGTTTGGCAAGACGGGGACCTGCTCGGACAAGGGCACCCGGTTTGGATGGTTCGTTTCCTACTCGCAGGCTCCGCAAGGCAGCCTGGTCACGGTCTTCTTTCTGGAAGGCGGCCGGCCGACGTTCGGCCCTCGTGCTGCTGAGTTGACCGGCGCGTTCTACAAGAACCTGTGGGACCGCAACTACTTTGCGGAAAAGACGCAGCAGACCGCGACAGCCGCAGTTGCGCCTTTGACGGACAGCGATCCGGTGGCGGCTCCTTCGGGCGTGATCCAGTAGCGCGCTGCATTTAATTCGCCAGAGAGGCCGCCTGCGGGCGGCCTCTTCTGCTTTGTCCTGTCTCTCTGCAACGAACTCGGCGGTTCGATCATCCAACGATGAGATAATTCTGCGCACGCGCGCCCAACCCCAAATCCTTAACGCACGGAATCCAGGCTTATGGAACTCCCCACGCAGATCCTTCTTACGTACGGCTATCTCCTGCTCTTTGCCTGGGTTTTGGTGGAGCAGCTGGGGGTTCCGCTGCCCGCCACGCCGGTGCTGCTGGCTGCGGGCGCGCTCTCGGCAGAGCATGAAATCAGCTTCCCGGCCGCCCTCGGAGCCGGTCTGCTAGCTTCGCTGGTGGCGGATTCGGCCTGGTTCCTGATCGGCCGCAGCTACGGGCATCACGTCCTGCGCGTTCTGTGCAAATTATCCCTGGAGCCGACTACCTGCGTGCGGCGGACGCAGAACTCCTTTGGTGAGCGTGGGGGCATCACGTTGCTCTTTGCTAAGTTCGTCCCCGGACTGGCTACGCTGGCTCCACCGGTGGCCGGGCAGAACGGCATGGGGCTGGGGCGCTTCCTGCTCTTCGACGGACTGGGCGCATTTGCCTGGGTGGGAGCGTTGCTGGGCGCAGGGCGGCTGTTTGGTGATGCGCTGAAGCGTGACCCCAGCCTGCTGGACTGGGTGGGCCGCTTCTCTGGCGCGCTGCTGGTGCTGGGCATCGTCGGCTTCTTCTGCTCCCGGCTGTACAGACGGCGCAGCTTTATGAAGAAACTGGTGGCTTCGCGCCTGGAACCTGAGGAACTGAAGCGCCAGTTGGACGCAGGCGAGCCGGTGTTTATTGTGGATCTGCGTCACCCCTTGGAACTGCTGCCGGACCCCTATACGCTGCCGGGCGCGTTGCACCTGTCGCCTGAAGCACTGACCCAGCGTGCGCAGGAGATTCCGCGCGACCGCGACATTGTGCTCTACTGCACCTGCCCCAGCGAGGCCACGGCGGCAAAGATGGCGATGGCGCTGCACAAGGCAGGCGTAGAACGGGTGCGACCGCTGCGCGGGGGCTTCGACGAGTGGAAACGACTGGGCTACCCGATGGATGCAGTGACCCCGCCTGTGCCCGCTCCGGACGTGGTTCAGATTGCCCCGGCCGTGAACTGATTTCTCCCTGCTAAGACATGGCAAACAGGGCTGCGACGGCGGAGCCGTCGGGCGCGCCCAAGCCGCTGCAGGGGTTCGGGTCCGGCCCGGCCTGGTAGGCTCCGTTGCTGCCCGTGGTGATGTCGCGGAAGGCGTGCTGGTTCTTGCCAGAGCCTGGGCGTCACAAACCTCAGCTTTCGGCCCAGGGCCGCGAACAATCCCGCGTAGAGCGGAGCCACGGCGCTGGTGCCGCCCACCACGTGCTGCGATCCATGCACATAGATTGTGTAGCCCGAGTTGGGGTCGGCGTTGCCGGCCACGTCCGGCACCATGCGGCCTTTGCCGCCACCCACGTTGGTTGGCGCTGCCGGGGCGCCAATCTGGAAGCTTTGCGCGGGAAACAGCATTGAGTAGCCGCCACCCGTTCCGCGGCCATTGAACTGGCCGGGCGTGTTGTCCCAGACGGTTTCGAGCGAAGGGGTTTTGAAGGTTTCGCCGCAGCCGAGCACGTGGGGGCAACTGGCGGGTACGTCCACGTTGGCTGCAGTTTTGCTGCCGCCGCCGGAGCAGTTGTCGCCTGCGGCAGCTAGAACCACCATGCCTGAGGCTGTGGCCGCTACAGATGCTGCTTCCACGTCGTGCGCGTCGCTAGCGCCCCAGGTGCCTTCATCCGAACCCCAGGATATGGAGCGCAGACATCGCAGCCGTCGGTGGTGGCGTGGCGCACGCCTGTGGCAATGTCGTCGGTCCAGTAGATGCGGATGACAGCGGGCTTGCCGATGGTCGCGAAATAGGAGGTGGCTGCTACCTGGATGTCCATGGCGACCTCGGAGTCGGGATCGTCGGGCCCGGGCGCGTGTTGGTTCGGCTTGTTGGTCACGCCGTCGAGGGAGATGTCGGTGAGCTGCGGTACGGGCTGGCCGATCGAGGGGAAGAAGGCGTTCATGTCGGCCTGTAACCAGCCGCCGCCCAGCTCGATAAGGGCGATCACGCCGCCGCCGGGGAGTCCCGAGGGCCAGTTGTAGGCTGCGCACAGGGCGGGGAGGGTCCATGGCGCGGCATTGGCCGGGGTTGTGTTGTCGTGGCGGCGAACCTGCACGTAGGGGCGGCAGAAGGCAGAGGATTTACGGGGCATTGCGACTCACTCTGACGGCGAGCATGGCACAGCGCACTGCGCCGAGGCACCGGAAGAAAGCAGTGGGGGGCAAGGTCTTAGTATGAGGAAGGGGCGCGACCCCGGAACGGAGTACTGCATCTTGGCCTACGACGACCTGCGCGACTGGATCAAAGCCCTGGAAAAGCACGGCGAACTGAAACGCATCCGCGAGGAGGTGTTGCCGGAGCTGGAGATCACGGAGATCACCGACCGCGCCAGCAAGATCGGCGCGCGCGCCGGTGCGGCCACGCAGACGAAGGGAAAGTACGCACCTGGCGGGCCGGCGCTGCTGTTCGAGAACGTGAAAGGGCATCCGGGGCACAAGGTCTTTATCAACCAGTTCGGCAGCGAACGGCGCATGGCCCTGGCGCTGGGCGTGGAACGACTGGACGAGATTGCCGAGCGCATCACGGGCCTGATGAACGTGAAGGCGCCGGAGGGGCTGTTCGACAAGCTGAAGATGCTGCCGCAGTTGGGCGCGCTGGCCAGTGCGTTCCCCAAGACGGTGAGCGCGAAGGATGCGCCGTGCAAGGAAGTGATTCTGCGCGAGAACTTCGACCTGAATGCGTTCCCGATTCTGAAGTGCTGGCCGCATGACGGCGGGCGCTTTATCACGCTGCCCTGCGTGCATACGCGCGATCCGCGCTCAGGCAAGCGGAACATCGGCATGTATCGCATGCAGGTGTTCGACGGCCAGACGACGGGCATGCACTGGCAGCGGCAGAAAGTGGCGGCAGAGCACTATCGCAACGCGCTGCGCGCGGCGGCCGAGGCAGAGGCAGCGGGAGATCCGCGCACGGCTAGCGCAGCAGCGATGGCCGAGTCGGCGGGTGGCGCGGTGTCGATTCCGGATGGGCCCATTGGCGGCCTGCCGCAGGTGGTGCTGGGCAACCTAAAGGGGGCGCGGCTTGAGGTTGCGGTTGCTATTGGGACTGATCCGGCGACGACGTTTGCGGCGATTGTGCCCGCGCAGCCGGAGGTCGAGGAGTTCATGATCGCGGGCTTTTTGCGAGGCAAGCCGGTGGAGATTGTGAAGTGCGAAACGGTTGATCTCGAAGTGCCCGCGCATGCTGAGATCATCCTTGAGGGCTACGTGGAACTGGGCGAGTTGCGCACCGAAGGCCCCTTCGGCGACCACACTGGCTTTTACACCATGACGGACGAGTACCCAGTCTTCCACTTGACGTGCATTACGCACCGCAAGGACCCGATCTACGCCGCGACCATCGTGGGCAAGCCGCCAATGGAAGACGCGTGGATGGGCAAGGCGGTGGAGCGCATCTTTTTGCCTGCGATGAAGATGACCATCCCAGAGCTGGTGGATGTGCATTTGCCGGTGGAAGGCGTGTTCCACAACCTGATGATCGTTTCGATTCGCAAGAGCTATCCAGGGCAGGCGCGCAAGGTGATGAACGCCATCTGGTCACTGGGACAGGCGATGTTTACCAAGTGCATCGTCGTGGTGGACGAGGACTGCGACGTACAGGACGTGGGCGAAGTGGTGCTGCGTGTGGCGAACAACATTGATCCCGAACGCGACATCCAATTCACCATGGGCCCTGTGGACTCGCTCGATCACGCGTCGCGGTTGCCGAATTACGGGTCGAAGATGGGGATCGATGCGACACGCAAGTGGAAGGCTGAGGGCTTCGAACGGCCGTGGCCCACAATGATTGAGATGGACGGTGCGACGAAGGCGAAAGTGGACGCGCTGTGGACCAGGCTCGGACTGTGAGAGGTTGCGCGCGCGTGTTTGGTATACCTGATGTCATGCGGTTTGGTGTATGCAGGAGTTTGCTGGTTGCGTGCGCGTTGATGCTGGGGTGCGGGTGGCGCGTGCTGGCGCAGCAGCAGCCGGAGACCTTTCGCTGGATTGACTTTCACGCGGCTGCAGACCAGGACACCGTGGTTTGGGTGACGAGGTCGCTGGAAGCCGAGAAGTGGACTGCGATCCGCGAAATCGGCGTGCAGTATGACGCTGCGCTGGTGGTGACCACGCTGCGCCCGTCGCCGCAGTCGCCGTTGGCCGCTGACACCTTCAACGTGTGGAGCGTGTCACTGACGAACCACAGCGTGATCGCGCTGCTGAAGGGCGTGAATCTGCGACTGCTGGACTGGATGCTGTTTGCCGCAGGTGGACAGCGTGAGTTGAGCGCGCTCTACGACGACTGCCGCGAGTGCAATGCTTCGACATTCTTCACTGCGTTCTATTACGACATTCGCGTGCACGGCTGGAACGCACGCTGGATTCGCGGCGAGCAGGCGGCGCCTCTGGCCAGCGCCACCGCACCGGCGGGCGTGGCGGTCACGCAGGTGTATGCACTGCTGGCCGATCCCAATGGCCACGAATTGCTGGCAACGTGGAGCCATTTCGACTACGGGAAAGAGAAGCCGGCGGAGGACTTTCTCTATCAGTACGACGCCGACCCGTGGAGCCGTGTAGACCGCACGCAACTGCTGGCCAATAAGGAAGCGGAGACGATGAAGCGCCGGCTCTGTTTGGCCACGGACGCCATAGCGGAATTGAAGCACGGGCAGGACTCGGATCTCTGCCGGGAAACGCTTGATCCGCAGGCAGCACGGCGCAAGATACGCGTTCACTAAGCGTCGACTCGAATCTGCTACTCGATGCTGCGCACCTGGATGGTAGTAAGGTTGCGCACCCAGCGCGCGGGGCGCTTCTCGCCTGTGGCAACAAGCTGCAGAGGGCCTGCTGCCTGCAGGGCTTTGCCGTCCATCGTATCGGCCACGATCACGGTTCCGTCGTGCACGCTGGGTAGTACTTCTCCAAGCGAGTAGACGACCTGGTAGCCGTCGGAGCCCGTGGCGACGATATACAGTCGGAAGTCCTTGCCGTGGGGCGACTCAGGCACTCCCAGCCGGGTGAGCAGTGTGGCCAGCGGCACGCCGGAATAGGTCTGGTTGACCTTGGCGTGCTCGTTGTAAACCGTGATGGTGATGTGGGGCAGAGGCGCGAGCGTGGTTGGGGACCACTCGGCGTGTTTATCGCCGAACGAGAGATGGAGCGGACCAGCCGGAGCAGTTGCGTTCTTGGCCGGCATCTCATGCATATGCATGTCCGGCGGCATCTCCTGCGCCTGCAATGTTGCTACCGCAATTCCCATCCCGAACATCGCTGTTGCCGCCCAAAATTTGCGAGCCATCGTGAACCCTCCGCTTTCATCGTATACTGGGCGTATGTCGATTGTGCGCAACCTCGCCGGCATCGCCAAAGGCATGAGCATCACCTTTGGGGAGATGTTGCAGCCCACCCAGGTGGAGAACTATCCCGATGGCCCCGGCCCCCTCCGCGGCGCCATCTTCCAGCAGCGTTTTCGCGGCGCGCACCAGTTGCAGCGCGACGAAAACGGCCTGGAGAAGTGCGTCGCCTGTTACCTGTGCGCCGCCGCCTGCCCGGCCAACTGCATCTACATTGAAGCCGCCGAGAACACCGAGGAGAATCGCATCTCCTCCTCCGAGCGCTACGCCAAGGTCTACAACATCGACTACAACCGTTGCATCTTTTGCGGCTATTGCGTGGAAGCCTGCCCGACTGATGCGATTACGCACGGCCACGGCTTCGAACTCGCATCGCTGAACGCGACGAATTTGGTCATGCGCAAAGAAGAGATGCTGGTGCCGGTGGCCTCGCTGACCGCAGCGAAGTAGGCCATCGGCTTCGTCTCCGTCTGAAGCATCTTTTGCGTTTGCAGGGCCGCCGTCTATTCTGGGGTGTGCATCCTGCACCCCAGCTTCCCCGAGGCCCCGGCACAAGCCATGACGACCGCACGCGAGCATCCCCTTTACGAATTACTCAAGCACCGCATCGCCATCATTGATGGCGCGATGGGCACTACGATCCGCACGTACGGTAAGACCGAGGCGGACATGCGTGGCGAGCGCTTCCGCGACGCGAAGAAGGATCTGCAGAACAACGGCGACCTCTTCAACATCACGCAGCCCGAGATGATCGGCGACATTCACCGGCGCTTTCTCGAGGCCGGTGCGGACATCATCGAGACCAACACTTTCGGCGCTACGAGCATCGCGCAGAGCGAATTCTTTGTCGACGATCCGCGCGAGCACGGCGGACGCAAGGACCCGGACTTCTACGAAAAGATCATTGGTGATCGCTCTCTTGTCGACCTGGCGACGGAGATTAATTTCGTTTCTGCGAAGCTGTGCCGCACATGGGCCGACCGTGTTGCCAACGAATCGGGGAGACAGCGATTTGTCGCAGGGTCCATCGGGCCGCTGACTGTGTCGCTTTCGAACTCGCCGGACGCGAATGATCCCGGCTTTCGTTCGGTGACATTCGACCAGGTGAAGACGGCTTACAGCCAGCAGGTGCGGGCGCTCATCGCAGGCTGCTCGGACCTATTGCTGGTAGAAACCATCTTCGACTCACTCAATGCAAAGGCAGCGCTGGTGGCTATTCGCGAGGTCTTCGATGAGGACGGGAAGGAACTGCCGGTGATGATTTCGGCGGCCGTGGGGCGCGGCGGTGAGACGCTCATCTCTGCGCAGACCACCGAGGCTTTCTGGAATGCGGTGCGGCACGCGAAGCCGCTGTCTGTCGGATTGAACTGCTCGCTTGGTCCGGACCTGATGTATCCGTTCCTGAGCGAGTTGGCGGAGAAGGCGGATGTGCCCATCTCCTGCTATCCGAACGCAGGGCTGCCGAATCCGCTTTCGGAGACGGGGTTTGATCTGGGCCCGCCCGACATGGCGCGCTTCCTATCAAACTTCGCGCAGAACGAACTGATCAACATTGCGGGCGGCTGCTGTGGCAACACGCCCGCGCACATTGCGGCGATTGCCAAAGCGCTGGAAGATGCACCGCCGCGCGTGTGGGAACCGGCCGTGAGTGAGGCTGCGCGATGAAACCTCTTCGTCTCTCCGGTTCGCAACCCTTCACGCAGCAGCCCGGTGTCTACATCATGGTCGGCGAGCGCACCAACGTTGCCGGCTCACCCAGGTTTGCAAAGCTGATCAAAGAGGGCAAGTACGAGGAGGCTGTCA
>DCFV01000178.1:19246-29965 GCA_002314435.1 Acidobacteriaceae bacterium UBA1795
CAGCAGGTGGAGAACGGCGCCAACGTGCTCGACATCTGCATGGATGAGGGCATGATTGACGGCGTGGCCGCGATGACGCGCTTTCTGCAGTTGTTGGGCAGCGAGCCTGAAGTGGCCAAGGTTCCGTTCATGGTGGACTCGTCGAACTGGGCGGTGATCGAGGCTGGGTTGAAGTGCCTGCAGGGCAAGGGCATTGTGAACTCGATCTCGCTGAAGGAAGGCGAGGCTGCGTTTCGGGAGCACGCGCACACGATTCTGAAGTACGGCGCGGCCGTGGTGGTGATGGCCTTTGACGATCAGGGGCAGGCGGCGAACTACGAGGAGAAGATCCGCGTTTGTGAGCGTGCGTATCGAATTCTTGTGGATGAAGTAGGCTTTCCCTCCGAAGACATCATCTTCGATCCGAATATCCTCACCGTCGCAACTGGCATGGAGGAACACAACAACTATGCGGTCGATTTCATCCGCGCCACGCGATGGATCAAGGAGAACCTGCCGAACGCCAAGGTGAGCGGTGGCGTGTCGAACATATCCTTCAGCTTTCGCGGCAACAACCGCGTGCGCGAAGCGATGCACTCGGCGTTCCTCTTTCATGCCATCGCCGCCGGCATGGACATGGGCATCGTGAATGCCGGCATGCTCGAGGTCTACGAGGAGATTGAGCCGCACCTGAAGGAACTGGTGGAGGATGTGCTGCTCAACCGGCGTCCCGATGCCACCGAACGACTGGTTGAGTTTGGTGAAACGTTGAAAGACTCCGGAGCAACGGTTGTCGAAAAAAAGACCGAAGAGTGGCGCACCGGCACCGTGGAGGAGCGGCTCGCACACGCGCTGGTGAAGGGCATTGACACCTATATCGATGCGGATACCGAAGAGGCGCGTGCCAAGCTTGGCCGGCCGCTGCTGGTGATTGAAGGGCCGCTGATGGCGGGCATGAGCGTGGTGGGCGATCTGTTCGGCGCGGGCAAGATGTTTCTGCCGCAGGTGGTCAAGTCCGCACGAGTGATGAAGAAGGCCGTCGCCTATCTCACGCCGTTCATGGAGGCAGAAAAGGCCGCGATGGCCGCGGCCGGGCGGGAAGTCAAGCCGCAGGGCAAGATTGTGCTGGCCACCGTGCGCGGCGATGTGCATGACATAGGCAAGAACATCGTAGGCGTGGTGCTGGCCTGCAACAACTATGAGGTAATCGACCTGGGCGTGATGGTGCCTGCGGAGAAGATCCTTGAACGGGCGAGGATTGAGAATGCCGACATGATCGGCCTCAGCGGCCTGATTACGCCGTCGCTCGATGAGATGGTGCACGTGGCCCGCGAGATGGAGCGGCAATGCTTCAAGCTACCGTTGCTGATCGGCGGCGCAACCACGAGCCGCGCGCACACCGCGGTGAAGATCGCTCCGCATTACAGCCAGCCGGTGGTGCATGTACTCGACGCCAGCCGCGCCGTGCCTGTGACGACGAGCTTGCTGAGCGAAGAGAACCGTGCCAACTTCATTGCGCAACATCGCGCCGACTATGACGCGATCCGCAAGGTGCATGCTTCGCCGCGTGCCAAGGCGCTGCCGCTGGATGCAGCGCGCACACGACGCACGCCCATCAAGTGGCGCGCGGAGGATGTTCCTGTGCCGGAGTTTTCAGGCGTGCAGGTCTTCGACGACTATTCGCTTGCGGATCTGCGCGAGTACATTGACTGGACACCGTTCTTTCACGCATGGGGCCTGAAGGGGGTCTACCCACGCATACTGGAGCATGAAGAGCACGGCGCGCAGGCTAGGCAACTGTTGACCGAAGGCAACGCGCTGCTTGACCGCACCATCGCGGAGAAGCTGCTGGTGGCGCGCGGCGTCTGCGGCGTGTTTCCAGCGAGTGCGGTGGGCGACGACGTGGAACTCTATACCGACGAGACGCGCCAGCAAGTGCTCGCACGATTCCACTTTCTGCGCCAGCAGACCGACCGCGAGGGTAACGAGCCGTGCCGTTCGCTCGGCGACTTCATCGCGCCGAAAGAGACAGCCCTGCCCGACCATATTGGCGCTTTCGCGGTCACAAGCGGCATCGGGTTACAGGAGTTGCGCGACAGTTTCCGCGCCGTGCACGACGATTACAACGCGATCATGGCGGAGGCTCTGGCTGATCGGTTGGCCGAAGCCTTTGCCGAGTGCCTGCACAAGCGTGTGCGCGATGCGTGGGGGTTCGGCCGTTCGGAGTCGTTGACGCCGGCTGAGCTGATCCAGGAGAAGTATCGCGGCATCCGACCCGCGCCCGGCTATCCGGCTTGCCCGGACCACACAGAGAAGCAGACGATTTGGCGACTGCTCAATGTGGAGGCCGAGACAGGGATGCGGCTCACGGAGTCGTTTGCCATGTGGCCCGGATCGAGCGTAAGCGGTATTTACTTTGCGCATCCAGAGTCGCGCTACTTCAGCCTGGGTAAGATTGACCGCGACCAGGTGGCCGACTATGCCGCGCGCAAGGGGATGAGCGTCGCGGAGGTTGAGCGTTGGCTCAGCCAGAACCTCAACTACGATCCTGTGGGGTAGTGCGCTTCAGCAACCAACTGCGGCCGACCTGCGATACTATCGACGTCGGAGACGCCATGCCTCGTTTGTCGTTCAGCTGTCTGTCTGTTCTGCTCCTTGCGGCGCACCTTTGCGCGCAAGGTACGACCGTGCCCCGGATCAAGGTTGTGTCACCCGATGGGCAGATAACACTCCTGCTGTCGGATGCCAAGGCCAGCAAAGCCATGGATCCGCCCAGTGATGATCTGCGCTACTCGGTGGATTTTCACGGCAAGTGGCTGATGGACGAGGGCGTCCTCGGGCTCAAGTTTGAGGGCCAGCCGGCGCTGGGGCCGGGCATGCGGCAGGTGCGCGTCACAACGGGCCAGGCCGACGCTACCTACGCAATTCCAGTGGGCAAGACGAGCACGGTGCGGGACCACTACAACTCCGCCCTCGTCGATCTTGAAGACGACTCTGGCCGCAAATTGTCGGTCGAGATTCGCGCCTTCGATGACGGCGTCGCGTTCCGGTATATTGTGCCGGATCAGGCAGCGCTGCATCGTCTCCGCCTGGAGCGGGAACTTACCGAGTTCCGTTATATCAAGGACGCCACTCTCTATCCGCTGCTTCTGGAAGGCTTTCAGTCGTCGTACGAAGACGAGTATCAACAGCGGAAGGTGAGCGGCCTGCATCGCGACTGGCTGGTGGGCCTGCCGCTGCTTGCGGAGATCCCCGGCGCGGGGTGGGTGGCGATCACCGAAGCTGACATCGACAACTATGCGGGCATGTATCTGCGCAAGGCGGATTCCGCGTTAGCCATACATGCGGAGTTGTCGCCACGCGTCGATCAGCCGACGATTGCAGTGGAAGCCGATGCACCGCTGACCACGCCATGGCGTGTGCTGATGATTGGCGATGCTCCGGGGCGGCTGGTCGAGTCGAACATTGTGCTCAATCTGAACCCTCCGTCGCAGATACGTGACACGTCGTGGATTCGCGCGGGCAAGTCGGCTTGGGACTGGTGGTCGGGCCCGGCCGCTCCGGGCGCTGACTTCAAGCCCGGCATGAACAACGCGACGATGAAGCACTACATCGACTTTGCTTCGAGCGCAGGCCTGCCGTACATGCTCATCGACGCGGGCTGGGCGTTGGCTGATCGCAAGGGGCCGCAGGATTACGCGGCGCTGGCGGACATCACGCAGGTGACGCCGGAGATCGACATGCCGGAACTGCTGCGCTATGCGAAGGCCAAGCACGTGAAGCTGTGGCTCTGGTCGCACTGGACCTCAGTCGACAAATACATGGACCGCGCGTTTCCGCTCTTCGAGCAATGGGGTATCGCGGGTGTGAAGATCGACTTCATGAATCGCGACGACCAACAGATGGTGGATTGGTATCGGCGCGTGCTTGAATTGGCCGCTGCGCATCACCTCATGATCGACTACCACGGAGCGTACAAGCCCGACGGCATTCGCCGCACCTATCCGAACCTGATGACGCGCGAAGGCGTGATGGGCAAGGAATATTTGAAGTGGAGCGCGCGTACCACGCCGGCGCACAACACCACACTTCCATTTACGCGCATGCTGGCCGGACCGCTGGACTATACGCCGGGCGCGTTCCTGAACAGTAATCGTGAGAACTTTGTGTCGCGCAACGTGGAGCCGATGGGGCTGGGCACACGCGCGCATGAGCTTGCGCTTTACGTGATTCTTGAGAGCCCTCTGCAGATGGTTGCCGACAGCCCGGAGCACTATAAGGGGCAGCATGACTTTGAATTCATCCGCCAGGTGCCGGCCACTTGGGATGAAGTGCGCGTGCTCGACGGGCGCCCGATGCAGAACATCACACTGGCGCGCCGCAGCGGCAAAGACTGGTACATCGGCTCGATCACCAACTGGGATGCGCGCACGGTCGAGGTGCCATTGAGCTTTCTGGGAGAAGGAAAGTACACGGCAGAGATCTACGCTGACGCGTCTGATGCCGCGACCAACGCTACTCACACCACGTTCACCACGCAGACGGTGGACCGCGCCACGGTGCTGGACGTGCGCATGGTTTCCGGCGGCGGTAATGCGATGTGGATTCATCCCGCCAGTGCCGCGAAGCCCTGAATTGTTCGGCGTTGGATTGTTGCCGTTCATGCCTTCCGTTCTTCTGGCGGATGGGCCGAGGATGTGTCGGACGTGGAGATTGTTTCGGCCATTCAGGAACTGGCCGAGACGGCGGGCGGCGTTACGACGGCGGTTACTGCACGGTTCTACGCCCACGGGCGCATTCGGCCTGATGAACTGACTGTCCCTGCATTACCGGCAACGGCCTCAAGACCACTGACGTGCTTCACGGCGCATACGACGAGAGCCGCACACTTCCTGCGCGCCGCAGCGACTTTGAGCAGTTTGTGGAAGATGAGATGGCCGCGATCCAGGACTGGTGGGGCACGGCGACGGCAAGCCATATTCGCCAGTGTGCCGTGCACGAGATCGTTGCATTGGTGTGATTCAGCTCACGCGGGAGCGTGCATTGCGCAGTGCTCCCGCGCGTGCAGGCGGGTCACAACGTGAATAAGGTTTTTGCCACCTATTTGCACTGGCTTCACTTTCCTCTTACAATTCCCGCCGGATACTACTCCCGTGATTACGCACGCTGGGAAGATGTCTCCGACCGATTATTCTTCCGGATCCACCGCGTCGGTGGAAGCCCCTGCCTTATCCCTGTCTTTGTCGTTGCCCCTGGCGCCCGCGCGGCCGCGCATTCATGCGGAGGTTGGAAAGTACAGCGTGCGCCTGGCGGAAACCATTGAAGATCGCGACGCTGCGTGCCGTTTGCGCTTCAAGGTTTTCAACATCGAGATGGGCGAAGGGTTGGCGAGTTCCTATCAGACCGGGCTCGATACCGACCACTTCGATCTGTTCTGCGAGCATCTACTGGTGGAAGAGAAGTCGACCGGGCGCATCGTTGGCACCTATCGCATGCAGACTGGCGAGACGGCAGCGCGCAACCTCGGCTACTACTCCGAGCAGGAATTTCATTTCGAGCCCTATGAGATGCTGCGCCCCGGCATTCTTGAGCTGGGCCGAGCCTCCATCGACCGCGAACACCGCACTCCGGAGGTGTTGACCCTTCTATGGAGGGGAATCGCGCAGTATGCTACTGACATGGGGCTGCGCTACCTAATCGGTTGTTCATCGTTGAATTCCCAGGACCCGAGTGAAGGCTGGCAGATGTATGACCAGTTGGAGCATTACCGGGTCTCGCCGGAGTTTGCCACTGAGCCGACGGCTGCCTACGCCTGCCCCACCGAGCAGGAGGGCGCGATTGCACAGCCATCGCCCCGCGCGGACAACGCCGCGCTGCCGACATTGCCGAAGGTTCCCAAGCTTCTACGCACATATCTAGCCATTGGCGCGCGCGTCTGCGCTCCACCGGCCTGGGACCGCGAGTTCGGCACTATCGACTTTCTGACACTGCTCGATCTGAGGCTGCTGTCTCCTTCAGCACGCCATCGCTTCCTCGCTCCGCTCACCTCGTGACTCTACGAGCGGCCCGGCGCGCTGTGGCGCTGGCCCTGGCTTTAGTGCTCTGCATCATCCATTACTGGATCGCCCGCCTTCGCGGCCCGCTCACCATGGAACGGCGCGCCCTGTGGGTACAGTCGGCTTCGCAGATTGTGCTGAAAAGCCTCGGGATTCACTACCTGGTCGACGGTGCGCCGCCGCGTTCAGGCATCGTTGTTTCCAACCACCTGAGCTATCTCGACATCCTGATTCTTTCGTCCGCTATGCCATGCTTTTTCGTGGCCAAGGCGGAGATTGGAGGCTGGCCGTTCTTCGGTGAGGCGGCGCGCGTTGGCGGCACCATGTTCATTAACCGCTCCAGCCTGTACAGTGCAGAAAAGGTGGCAGCCATGATGGCTGAACGGCTCGAGTTGCCTGTGCCAGTGCTGTTTTTCCCTGAAGGCACCAGCACCGACGGCAGCGCCGTGCTGCGCTTCCACTCGCGGCTATTTGAGCCGGCCATACAGGCCGGTGCGCCGGTCACCACTGCCACGCTGCGTTATGTGCTTACCGACGGCTCGGACGAGCGCGACCTGTGCTGGTTCGGCGACGATCCCTTCCTGCCGCATCTGTGGAAGGCGCTTGGGTGCGGCGGCTTTACTGCGGAGGTGCGGTTCGGCGAGCCGCAGGTGTATCCGCACCGCCGTGTGGCAGCCGACACGACGCATGCGGAGATCACCGCACTGCGTAACAGCAATCCCATTTTGCAGACCACCTGAAGGAACTGCGGCGCGTTGCTCTTGGAGTCTCCGCGCCTGTGCACGGCCGGTTTCTGTACACTGCAGAGACCAAGGAGGTCTTACTATGCCGCTTCCCCAGGACGAACGAATTGTTGCTCTCGCCAACGATTTATTGCAGCAGTTTGACCAGATTTTCGGCCTGCATCCCGGCTTTCGTGCGGCGCACGCCAAGGGCCAGATGCTTACCGGTGTCTTTCATCCCGCGCCTGATGCGCAAAAGCTCACTTCCGCTCCGCACATCGTGCGCGCATCCACGCCTGTTACGGTGCGCTTCTCCAACTCGACAGGTCTGCCGGAGCTTCCCGACAGCGCGCCTGAGGCGAACCCGCGCGGATTGGGCGTGCGCTTCAATCTGGCCGAGCACGTGCACACCGACATTGTGAGCCACACGACGGACGGCTTTCCCACGCGTGACGGCTATGAGTTTATGGAGTTTCTGAAGGCAGTCGCCACCAGCGGGCCGGACGCGCCATCGCCCAAACCGATCGAGCAGTTCCTAGGAGCGCATCCGGCGGCGTTGGCGTTTGTGCAGGCGCCGAAGCCGTTCCCCACCAGCTTTGCGCGCGACACGTATTTCGGCGTAACGGCGTTCGAATTCACCAATGCCGCAGGGGAGAAGCGCTTCGTGCGTTATCGCATCGTGCCGGCGGCCGGCAACGACTACTTTTCCGATGCGGCTGCTACAGCCCTGCCAGCCAACTACCATTTCAACGAGATTGTGGAGCGCGTGGGCAAGGGGGCGGTGCGTTTTACGATCCTGGTGCAGATTGCCGCGCCCGGAGACGTGGTGGACGATGCGACGATTCATTGGCCCGAAGATCGCGAGCTAGTTGAGTTCGGTACTCTTGAGCTGACCGAGGCGGTGCCGGACAATCTTGCGCAACAGAAGCGCATCATCTTCGATCCCATTCCGCGGGTCACGGGTATCGAGCCATCGGCCGATCCGCTGCTTGAGCTGCGCGCGGCAATTTACCTGCTCAGCGGACGGCGTCGGCGGTCGGCGTAAGTCGAAACGGGTCAGCGATCTCCGGATGGCCCGTTTCCTTATACGGATTTGATTCGCTTCTGGACTGCCAGATGATATCGTCGAATCCATCCCGCACAAACGGATCACGGGAAGCCGCTCCGGGCAGTTTGGCGAGAGTTGGAGACTTCCTTTTTCCGGCGCAACCGGCCGGATGCGTTTCTGTATCAATTGCAGAGAGAAGAAATTGCAGTCGTCGCATCGCAACGGAGTTTCATCGAACGCGAGGGAGAGCGGATGACCCAGTCCCACCATGCAACGGAAGGCTGTCGTGTCCTCACCCTGGACGAGATCACCAGCCTTACCGAACAGAACGGCAAGCCCGCCGACACGCTGATGAACGTGGTTGCGCTGATTGCAGCGCGCTTCCGCACGGACGTATGCTCGGCCTATCTGCTGGAGCCTGATCGCTCCCACCTGGTGCTGGCCGCGACGCTCGGGCTGCATCCGAGCTGCATTGGCAAACTGCGCATGCCGCTCAGTGAAGGTTTGGCGGGCCTGGTAGCAGAGCGCGTGGTGCCGGTCGCTGTGGCGGATGCGCGCCATCATCCACGTTTCAAGTACTTCAAGGATTCCGGTGAGGAGGAGTATCAATCCTTTCTGGGGGTGCCGATCATTGATCGCGGCGTGCTGCAGGGTGTGCTGATTTTGCAGACGAAGGACGCGCGCGTGTTTTGCGAAGTGGAAATCCGCATGCTGTTGGAGGCTGCCGGTCAGGTGGCTCCTGTGATTCGGGAAGCACGCACCCTCGACCGCTTTATCGCCCCGGCGCAGGAGCGCCTGTGGGCCTTGGCGCGCAACCTTTGGTGGTGTTGGGACCACGATTGTGTCGCCTTGTTCCGTGACCTGAATCCCACCCGCTTTCGCGCCCTGAATCAGAACCCTATTGCGCTGCTCAACGAACTGCCGCTGGAAGAGATCGAGCGCCGCGCGGCGGAGATGTCGTTACACAGCCGCATCAATTACGTCTATCGCCGCCAGCAGGAGTATTTGCGCGCGGACAACACCTGGGGAGCGGAGCATGCGGGTGTGCTGCGCCCGCGGCCAGTGGCTTATTTTTCCGCCGAGTTCGGCCTGCACGAGTCGCTGCCCATCTACTCCGGTGGCCTGGGCGTGCTGGCGGGCGACCACATCAAGAGCGCTTCGGATCTTGACATTCCGCTGGTGGGCATTGGCCTTTTCTACGGGCAGGGCTACTTTCTTCAGCGGCTGGACATGGAAGGCTGGCAGAAGGAGGAGTACGTCACCACGGACATCAACCGCTGTCCGATGCAGCCGGCCATCGGCCTGAATGGCGAGCCCGTGGTGGTGGCGATCCAGACGCGTAGCGGATCGATTGCAGCCAAAGTGTGGCGCGTGAAGGTGGGCCGTTGCGACCTGCTTCTGCTCGACTCCAACGTGGAAGGCAATGCGCCGGAGGACCGCGAGCTGACTTCGCGTCTCTATGGCGGAGACGGACGCACACGTATTCGCCAGGAACTGCTGCTGGGCGTAGGCGGCTTCCGCGCGCTGCGCGCCATGGGCATCACGCCTGGCGTGTTGCACCTGAACGAAGGCCACAGCGGCTTCGCCGTGCTGGAGGCCATCCGCAGCCGCATGGAAGAAGAGGGTATGAACTTCATGACCGCGGCCAGCCAGATTCCGCGCGAGGTCATCTTTACCACGCACACCCCGGTGCCCGCGGGGCACGATCGGTTTGATGGCGACCTGATTGAAGAGCACCTGGGACCCCTGCGCGAGCAGTTGGGGCTTTCACACGAAAACCTGATGGGTTTCGGCCGAGTGAATTCGAACGACCCGCAGGAGACCTTCTGCATGACGGTGTTGGGTCTTAAGCTCTCCCGCCGCGCAAATGCCGTCTCTTCGTTGCATGGCGAGGTGTCGCGCGCCATGTGGTGGGGTTTGCATCCAACCAAGCCTGTCGACGCGGTGCCAATCGGCCACATCACCAACGGAGTGCATGTGCCCTCGTGGCTTGCACCGCAGATGTGTCGCCTCTACGATCGCCACCTGGGCGTCGGCTGGCAGGGCCGCAGCGGTGCGGCGCGCACATGGGAAGGCATAGAAACCGTGGACGACGGCGAGCTGTGGGAGACGCACTTCGCGCTCAAGTCGCAGCTGCTTGCGTTCGTTCGCCGCCGCGCCTGCGAGCAGGCCGAGCGCCGCGCTGAGCCGAAGGAGTCGCTGCAGAAGCTCGCCAAGATCCTGTCGCCAGACGCGCTCACGATCGGTTTTGCGCGCCGATTTGCCACCTACAAGCGCGCCAACCTGGTTTTGGCCGACATTCAGCGGCTGGCCACCATGGTCAACGATCCAAAGCGCCCGGTGCAGTTTGTGTTCGCCGGCAAGGCGCACCCGCACGATGAGCCTGGAAAGCGAGTGCTGCAGCAGATTGCGGAGATGATGCGCAACTCTGAATTTTCTGAGAAGTTCGTCTTCGTTGAGGACTACGACATCAACGTGGGCCGCTACCTGGTGCAGGGCGTGGATGTGTGGCTTAACAATCCGCGGAGGCCGCTGGAGGCTTCTGGAACCAGCGGGCAGAAGGTTGTGCTTAACGGTGGGCTCAACCTTTCGGTGCTCGATGGATGGTGGGCCGAGGCTTACGATGGCCTCAATGGATTCGCCATCGGCACCGGCCGCACCCACTCCAACATGAACGTGCACGACACACGCGACGGCGAGGATCTTTATCGCGTGCTGCGCGATGAGCTGATTCCGCTTTACTACCAGCGCGACAACGACGGTCTGCCTCGCGGCTGGATCAAGCGCATGAAGCGCACGATCCGTACCCTGGGCTGGCGCTTCAACGCCGATCGCATGGTGATGGATTACACGTCCAAGTGCTACATTCCTGCTGCGGGAGGCACATCAAGCGAGATTCGCTCACCTTGCTGAG
>DCFV01000074.1:0-179 GCA_002314435.1 Acidobacteriaceae bacterium UBA1795
GAGCAGGTCAGCCCGGCAGCGCCCATGTCCTGGATACCGACAATGGCGCCCGTCAGCATTGCCTCAAGGCAGGCCTCCAGCAGCAGCTTCTCCATGAACGGATCGCCGCACTGCACGTTGGGCCGCTTCTCTTCCGAGCCCTCGTGAAACTCCTCGCTGGCCATGGTCGCGCCGTGGAT
>DCFV01000074.1:442-26846 GCA_002314435.1 Acidobacteriaceae bacterium UBA1795
TGGATGCCGTCGCGGCCGGTCTTCGCGCCGACATAAATCACGGGGTTACCCGTGCCAGTGGCCTTGCCGTAGAAGATCTCGTCCTTGCGCACCAGACCGAGAGCAAAGGCGTTCACCAGCGGGTTACCGCTGTAGCAGGCCTCAAACTTCGTTTCGCCGCCCAGGTTGGGCACGCCAAAGCAGTTGCCGTAGCCCGCGATGCCGCTCACCACGCCCTCAACAATGGTGTGGTTTTTGTGCACGAGTTCGGGCTCCGTGCTGGCCTCGGGCACAATTGGCCCGAAGCGCAAGGAGTCCATCACCGCCAGCGGCCGCGCGCCCATCGTAAAAATGTCGCGCAGAATGCCGCCCACACCCGTCGCGGCGCCCTGGTAGGGCTCAATATAGCTGGGGTGGTTGTGGCTTTCGATCTTAAAGGCGCAGGCCCAACCGTCGCCCACGTCGATGATGCCGGCGTTTTCGCCCGGCCCCTGCACCACGCGGTCGCTCTTGGTGGGCAGCCGCTTCAGGTGCACACGGCTCGATTTGTAGGAGCAGTGCTCGCTCCACATTACGCTGTAAATGCCCAGTTCCGTTAGAGATGGAATGCGTCCCAGGGCCTTGAGTATACGGTCGTACTCGTCCGGAGTGATGCTGTGTTTAGACAGCAGCTCGGGGGTCACCGTAACCGGCTCGGGAACAACTGCAGAAGAGGCAGGTGTCATCACGATTGCCTCCATTGTCGCATGGGACGCGGGTCTGGAGCGCCGCGTCCGCATGTGGAAAGTGCGTCCGCTTCAATCCAAGGCAACAAAGGTGATGCAGGCCGGGCTCCCAACGCCGGTGTACTGGCCGGTTGAGGCCAGTGCGCCCGAGCTCGGGTCCATTCGGAAGCTGGTGATGGCGTCCGACCGGCGGTTGCAGACGAAGAAAAAGCGGTCAGTGGGGTCGATGCGGCACTGCACCGGGTAATCGCCCCCCGTCGCCGTCTCGCCAGTGAGCTCAAGGCGACCGCTGCCGTCGATGGAGAAGACCGCGATGCTGTCATGCAACCGGTTAGCGGCGTAGAGAATTTTGCCGTTCGGCGTCACCAGAACCTCCGATGCAAAGCTGGTTCCGGCAAAGCCGCTGGGCAGGGCGCTGACGGTCTGCTCCGCATGCAGCGCGCCGGTGGAAGGGTCATAGAGGAAGAAAACCACGGTCGAGGCTTCCTCCTGAATGGAGTAGAGCCAGCGGCCGTTGGGATGGAAGGCGAAGTGGCGCGGTCCATCGCCGGAGGGCAGCGCAACGTAAGGTGCATGGCCGGGCTTGGACAACTTTCCAGTTGCGGCGTCGAAACCATAAATGTAGATGCGGTCCTGGCCCAGGTCCGTCGCCAGCACGAATCTGTTGTTCGGACTCACAGCAATCATGTGCGCGTGCGGCGCGTCATGGCCGCTCACCGCAAAACTGCCGGCAGGGGCGCTCGAGGCATGCTCCGAACCAAGTTCGCCCTGGTCTCGGCGGACATCGACCGCGGAGCCGAGCGCGCCCGTAGGCAGAATCGGCAGCACGGCAATACTCCCTCCGCCATAATTCGCCACCAGCGCGAAGTTGCCGGTCGCATCCAGACTCAGGTGCGCCGGCCCCGCGCCTTCTGAGTTGACCGTGTTGATCGGCGTGAGCGCTCCTGTGTTTTCGTTGATGGCGAAGGCACTCACTGACCCGCTTGCGCCGTGGAAGTCCGCCACCTCGTTCACGGCATACAGAAAATTCCGTGAAGGATGCACCACGACCCACGACGGGCTCGGCGTCCGCGCGGCCAGCTTACGGTTCGTGAGTGCGCCGCTATGCGGGTCGAAATCGAACAGATAGATGCCTTCCCCGTTGCCAGAGGCGCCGGTGTAACTGCCCACGTAGGCGCGCACGCGACGAGGCTCCGGCGCCGCGATAGCCGGTAGGCGCTGCGCAATGGCAAGTGCGGAGGCTCTTTCAAGGAAATGGCGACGGGAAACAGCAGACGGCTTGAACATAAGAGCTCCTGTCAGCGAGTAAGTAGGTCAATAAGCAAGCGAGTAAACGGCCGTAGCTCAAAGCACCAGCGACGCAGCCAGCGTGAAGATCAGCGCAGAAACGGAGATGATGGTTTCGCAGACAGACCACGTCTTGATGGTTTCGGCCACGCTCATATTGAAGTACTCCTTCACCAGCCAGAAACCGCCGTCGTTCACATGCGAGAAGATCAGCGAACCGGCCCCGGTGGCAATAGCGAGCAGCTCCGGCCGCACGCCGTGGGCTGCGAGCGCGATGGGTGCCACAATGCCCGCAGCGGTACTCATGGAAACGGTGGCGGAGCCAGTAGCCAGGCGCAGCAGCGCAGCCAGCAGCCATGCCAGCACCAGCAGCGGCACGTGGCTGTTCATTGCCACGCCGATGATCGCCTGCGAAACGCCGCTTTCCTGCAGTACGCGGCCAAAGCCGCCGCCCGCTCCGACAAGCAGCGTGATGGTGGCCGTTGGCGCAAGGCACTCGTTGGTGAAACGCAAAACCGTTTCGCGCGAGAAGCCGCGCTGACGGCCGAGAGTGAAGAAGCTCACCAGCACGCCCACCAGCAGCGCGATGTCGTCGTTGCCGATAAAGTGCAGCGCCTGGTTCAGCCCGGTGCCAGGCGCGGATACGGCCTCTGCCCAACTGCCAATGAGCATCAGCATCACCGGCAGCAGGATCGTGAAGAGCGTGAGACCAAAGCCCGGCAAGCTGCTCTCTTCGCCGTGCTCCTCGAAATCGACGGCCATCGGGATATCCACCGCCAGGGGCACGCGCGGTGCAATGAACTTGGCGTAAAGCGGTCCTGCCAGGATGGCCGTGGGCAGGCCGATCAGCAGTGCGTAAAAGATGGTGCGGCCCACGTCGGCTTTGTAGATGGTGCAAGCCAGCAGCGCGGCAGGATGCGGCGGCACAAGGCCGTGCACCACAGAGAGGCCCGCGACCATGGGCAGGCCCACAAGGATGAACGATGTGCGCGTGCGGCGCGCGACCGTGAAGGCTATGGGGATGAGTAGAACGAAGCCGACCTCGAAGAAAGCAGGCAGGCCGACCACAAGGCCGATCACCATCATCGCCCAGTGCACGCGCTTTTCGCCGAACAGGCGGATGAGTGTCTGCGCAATCTGGTCGGCGCCGCCGGACTCGGCCATCATCTTGCCCAGCATCGTGCCCAGCGCAACCACAACGGCGATGTGTCCCAGAGTGGCTCCGAGTCCGGCTTCGAACGAGCGCACCACGGTGGCCAAAGGCATGCCCGTAACCAGCGCCAGGCCAAGCGAAGTGAGAAAGAGCGTGATGAACGGGTTAAGCTTGTACACCGCGATCAGTAGCACAAGACAGACGACGGCGATGAGCGCCGAGACAAGCAGAAAGATGCTGTGAGGATCGACCATGGCCTCGTAGTTTCTGTGCGGTTGCGGTGCGGTTAAGCAGAGCCGCTTGGGGTAGCGGCGCTATTTTGCAGCAGCTTTGTAGGCCACGCAGTCGATCTCTACCTTGCAGTCGACCACCATGCTGGAGACCACGCATGCGCGCGCCGGTGGATGCTCTCCGAAGTACTGCTTGAAGACGCCATTGAAGGACTGGAAGTCACGCGGGTCGTCGAGCCACACGCCGCAGCGAACCACATGCTCAGGGCCGTAGCCGGCTTCGTTCAGAATCGCGAGTAGATTCTTGATCGCCTGGTGTGCCTGCACGTCGACGTTGCCGGTGACCAGTTCGCCGTTGATCATCGGCACCTGCCCTGATACATAGAGCCAGCCGTCCGCTTCTACCGCGCGTGCAAAAGGCAGATGCTGCCCCCCGGTGCCTTTGCTGCCTTCAACGCCATACCGTTTGATGTCCATCATGCCTGCCGTTTGCGTTTCTTCGTCGAGCCAAAATCGGGTTGAGGTAAAGAGGAAAGCGTCACGCCGACGACGCCTGCACGGCGAGAATACCGCACGAAAACGCGAAGCCGCTCAGCATTGCGCTGATTGAAACTATAGACTATCTGCAACGCATTTTTGCGCAGGAATGATGCGTGTTTGCGCCGCATTTTCCATGGCGCGCGGAGGGGGCCGCAGCAGTGGGTTCGAACGGTAATCTGAGCAGCCGAAAGGGACGTGCGTGAAGTCTTCGCGGGAGTACGCAAGGGTGCTGTGCCTGGCAATAGCGGCGGCTGCCTGTGCGGTGCCGGTCATCGCGCAGCAGGACCCCGCGCAGGCGGCGCGGACGCTTGAGAAGCAGGGCAAAACTGCAGAGGCCGAGGCCGCATGGCGCACATTGGCGCGCGGCTATCCAACGAATCCCGAACCGCTCGCGCACCTGGGCCTGCTTGAAGCCCGGCAGGAGCACTACGGGGAAGCAATCACGTATTACAAGAAGGCGTTCGCATTGGCGCCCACGATGCCGGGCTTGCGCCTGAACCTTGGGCTAGCGTACTTCAAGCAGGGCAGCTATGCCGAGGCGCTCGCGATGCTGGAGCCACTGCGTCAGGCCGAGCCCGGAGACCTGCGCCTCAACATTCTTGTTGGCATGTCGCACTACGGGCTGGGTCAGTTTGCTGAGGCATCACCCTATCTGAAGCAGGCGTCGGATGCGGACACGCAGAACCTCACATTGCTTCTCACGCTCGCGCATAGCTGCCTGCTTTCCGGCCAGTATCCATGCGTGGTTGATGCGTATCATCGCCTCGTTGCACTCAACGCTGAATCGGCCGAAGCCGACATGCTGGTGGGCGAAGCTCTTGATGAGATGAAGGACAAAGAAGGCGCCATCCGTGAGTTGCGCGCAGCGGTCAAGGCAAATCCCAAAGAGCCAAACGTCCACTTTGGGCTCGGCTACCTGCTGTGGACGCAGTCGGCCTATGCAGAGGCCGCGCAGGAGTTCGCTGCTGAGTTGGCAAACGATCCACAGCACGCGCTCGCCACGCTCTACCTCGCGGATGCGGACATCCAGTTGGGAAAGATGGACGAGGCGCGTCCACTGCTGGAAGCTCTCGTAAAGAGCGAGCCGGAGAACGCGAAAGCGCATCTCGATCTCGGCGTTGTCTACGCCGAGGCGCAGCGCAACGACGAGGCAATTCGCGAGTATGAGGCCGCTGCAAAGCTTGCGCCCGACGACGCCAATGTGCACTGGCGGCTGGGCCGTTTGTATCGCGCCATGGGTCGCGCAGACGAAGCGAAGGCGGAGTTCGCGAAAACAGGCGACCTGAACAAGGCCGCAAACGAACGCCTGCTCAAGATCATGTCGACGATTCCTGCAAAGCAGCAGGCTCCGGCCGTTCCGTAGGATGCCGTGAACTCTCCAGCACGTGTGGACAATCCGTGCGAAAGCAAAAAGAGGCCGGGGCGTGAAGCCCCGGCCTTTAATTTGTGATGCATACCTGTGGAGCTAGAAGTAGAACTTCGCGCCAATCTGGATCCGGCGGGGACTGTGACCGCCGATCACTTGTCCGAAGGAACTGTCCTGCAGCGAGGTGTCGACGCTGCTGAAGCTCTCATGGTTGAAGGCGTTGAAGAACTCGCCGCGCAGTTGGAAGTGGTAGCGCTCGGCGAACTTGATGTTCTTGATCGCTGCCAGGTCCCAGTTCTGCAGGCCGGGGCCGATCAGCGGGTTGGAGCTTTCGCTGCCGAAGTGTCCGACGGCCTGGGCGAAAGACGAAGTGGAGAACCACTGGGTGCGCGTCTTGGTCTTGTGTATGACGCCCACCTGGTCCGCGCGCGTGGCGCCGAGGCCCAGGCCGACGTTCTGGCTGTTCGGGTCCCATGGATCGTAGGCCTGGGTGACCGAGAACGACGAACCCGAGACCATTGAGGTGATGCCCGACAACTCCCATCCGCCCAGCAGCTTGCCTTCCAGTCCCTGCTGTCCCTTGAAGAACGGCAGTTCGTAGATGTAGTTGGCCATAAAGATATGGGGCGTGTTGGTGGTCGACGGGCCGTAGTCGAGCTTCAGGTTGTAGGTGTCGGTTGCCATCGAACCGCGATCGTTGGAGTTGGTGGTCAGGTCCTTTGACCACGTGTAGGCGAGGCCCACCGTGAGGCCCTTTGAAGAGTGGTGGTTGAGCGTCACCTGCAGTGAGTTGTAGTTGTTGGTGAACACCGGTTCGCGGCTGGTGATCCCGGCATAGCCGGGATACGGCCGGATGTAGTTCACGCTGGTGGTTGCGTCATAAACCGAGTCCGGGCCGTTGATAGCCAGGCGCGCCCCGACCGTGGGCTGGTTCATGTTCACATCGCCCAGCAGATGGCGGGCCATGTTGCCCACGTAGGCAACTTCAAGCATGGTTGAGGGCAGCAACTCGCGCTGCACAGACAAGTTGAAGTTGGCGTAGTTGGGCACGCGGAAGATGGGTGTGCCAGTGGCAACCAGACCGTTGGGGCCGTAGGAAACGGCGGCCTCGCCGCCCAGCACCGCATCAAACGAGCCATTGTTTACAGTCGACGACTGTGCCAGCGGCGGATCGGCGAAGGCGTTCTGTTCCCAGATGCCATTTAGCAAACGGTCATAGAAGATGCCGAATCCGCCGCGGATGGACGTCTTGTTGCTGTTGTCCAGAGCATAGGCAAATCCGATGCGCGGGCCGAAGTTGGCGTTGTGGTTGGGGTTGATATAGCTCCCATAGGGCGAGCACTGCACCAGGGGCGCGATTGCCTGCGCCGCCGAGCATGCGGATCCCTTGGGGAAGATGACGCCGTTGGTGTAGGTGGCAGGCAGCAGATCGATTCCACCCACAGACTGGCCGGGAGCAAAAGTGCCCGAAGTCTCGATCACAGGTGCAAGTTGCGGGCTGTACAGCTCCGGATCGAAGTTGGCCAGCGTATCTTTCACGTCGGTCGGCGAGGGGAAACGGCTCCAGCGCAGGCCCAGGTTCAGGATCAGGCGCTTGGTGATGCGCCAGTCATCCTGGATGTACGCTTCGGAGTTGACGTAGTGCAGGTCAGGCACGATGTCCCGGCTCGTCTGCGAGTAGTTGGATACGTTGCCCAGCAGGAAATCGCCCCAGCTCGCGAAGCTGAAGCTGGGATTGCCGGAGGTGGCGTTTTCCGTCTTCAGCATCTGCTGGATCTGGAAACCCATGCGCACCGTGTGCTTGCCCAGACTCAGAGCCAGGTTGTCGAAGTAAGTGCGGTCCAGGTTGCGCTCTTTCCACGGCGCCGAACCCGCGCTGAAGCCGGTGACGCCGGTGATGCCAATCGCAGGCACGCGGCCGTACGGATCGGTGTAGGCCCAGTTGTTGGTCAGGGCGCTGTTCACCGCGGACGACGTGGCAAACTGGCCGCTCTCAATGGTCGAGTTATAGGTGCCCTGCGAGTAGACGAATTCAACTTCGTTCACGACCTTGGGCGAAATGGTCCAGGTCAGGTTGCCCACCACGTTCTTGCCGGGCGAGTCGACCAGCGTGTTCACCAGCCCGGGATAGTTGCTGCCCGCCCACAGGCCCTCGGGATAGTTCACCGGCATGATGTCGTTCATGCCGCGCGCGTAGAAGTGCACCTTGTCGCTGAAGTAGTGATCCACGCGTACGATGTCGTCGCGGAAATCATTCTTCTGCGAGTAGGAGAACGAGTAGTTGCCGCTGTCCGTATTAGCCGGATACTTGCTGAACATGTTGTCGAGATAGACCTTCGAGTTCTGGCTGTAGCAACCCGGAGAAATAGTTGTCGTATCCGAAGCCGCGTCGTAGGTAAAGCATGACGCGGGGCCATTGGTGAAGTTACCCGGCACCACGCCAGCCAACTCGGCAGTGCTGGCTGCGGGCATCGAGTCGCCGCCCGGAGTCGATTGCTTGTGCCACTCCTCGGAGTAGAAGAAGAAGGTCTTCTTCTTCTCGACGTTGTAGTGCCCGGGGATGTAAACCGGACCACCAACCGTGAAGCCGTACACGTTGTGGTGGTTGATGGCGTTCTTGTTCGCCTCGCCGTTCTCGATCTGCGTCATCTTGTTGAAGTATTCGTTGGCGTCGAGAGCGGTGTTGCGGACGAATTCGTAGGCGCTGCCGTGGAAGCTGCTGGTGCCGCTCTTGGTGGCCACCAGAATCTGGCCGCCGCCCGACCGTCCATAGCCGGCATCATAGCTGCCACGCTGCAGGGTAAACTCCTGGATTGCGTCGACGCTGGGCGTGTTGATGACTGTGCCGTTCGAACCGGAGTCGTTGATGTCGGCACCGTCAACCGTCCAGTTGTTGGCCGTGGCCCGCGCACCGTTGATTGACAGCGCAGTGCCGCCAGCTGAGGCTTCATCGCCCATCCCGTTCACAACGCCGGGCTGCAGGGTGACCAACTGCTGAAAGTTGCGGCTGCTCAGCTCCAGTTCGCGCACCTGCACGCCAGAAATGGTTCCTGCCTGCGCGCTGCTCTGCGTGTCCACTGAGACCGGGTTATCTTCAACGGTCACCGTGGTGGTCACCGCGCCGGCCTTCAGCTGCACGTTGAGGGTGTGCTTTTCGGCCACGTTGAGAATTACGTTCTTGGCCACATAGGTTGCAAAGCCGGTGGCCACCACTTTTACGTCGTAGGTGCTGGCCTGCAGGTTGGTAACCATGAAATAGCCAGCGGCGTCGGACTCGACCGTACGACCGGTGGCGTTCACGCCGTTCCGCGTGATGGACAGGGTGGCGCCGGGAATAACGGCTCCACTCGAGTCAGTCACAGTTCCTGCCAGTGTGGCGGTCAGCTCCTGGGCGCGCACCGCAAACGGGCTCGCCAGCAGAAGCAGTGCAAGCAGCCAGACCAGTCTTCCGGATCCGCATCCGGCACGCTTCGTCCCGCCTCTGGAATGAACGGCAGAAGGAAGACACCTGGAATGGAAGATGTGATTAAAGGCCAGCATCGAATCAATCATTGCCATCGCACCTTTCGTTGAAATCCTGTGGTAGCAGAACGCGTGGGCGTTCTGAGGGGTGAATTCAAGAACCCTGAATGAGCGGCATTGCCTTGAACTGGTTCACCCTGGGATTTGCAGAAAGACGCGGTTTCGATCCAGTGTTTGCTGGATTGAGGCTTGGTCCGTGCTCCGGCGCGACCGTGAAGTTGCATCCGAGCGATGGACTTTTCTGGCGTCGCATCACTTGTTCTCCCAAGGTGGTGCAAAAGCGGCCAGTGACCAGCGAACTGAGGGAGGTCCCAGGCCGAACGAAGTCGCGATCGAAAATCTAAATGGATGTCCTTTTTCGACGCGCGTCTGAATGCTGAGTCGTTCTTCGTTCTGAAACAATAGGGCGAGTTGTCATAAATTACAAGAGGTATTTTGAACAAATACCGCAAAAATGATCACAAGGTTGAGCTGAGATGGCGAATGTTGCCTGAGACGCAGGGTAATTCCGGCTGCAGGCTAGCCGCTATGGGCAGCCATTTGAGGCAAAGCGCTTCGCTCGCCGACGGCCTTGGAGCCAGGCAAGTCAAAGGGCTCTACCTCTTTGAGAAAATACGAGTTGTGAGTTCCTGGGTCCTGCTCAGGCCAGGATGATGCGAACGCCCTGGCGCTCGAATGGGGCCAGCGCCTCAGGCGAGGCCCCCTGATTGGTAATCAGGATATGGATATCGCTCGCCGGGCAGACAAATGCCGGGCTCACGTGACCGAGTTTGCTCGAATCAGTCACCACAATTACCTGCTTGGCCTGCTTCAGCATCTTGCGATAGACCAGCGCCTCGTCGGTTTCGAGCGTGGTGGCGCCCCGGTCTGCATCCAGCCCGGTTACGCTCACAAACACCTTGTCCATGTACACATCGTCCAGAAATGTGAGCGCGGCGTTGCCAGTCAGCGAAAATGACCACGCCCAGGGAATCACGCCACCGGTAAGATAGGTGCGGATTCCGGGTAGATTGCACAGTTCCATGCCAATGTTGACGGCGTTCGTGATGATCTGGATCTTCTCTCGGTGGCGCAGGCTGCGGCCGATGTGCGTTGTGGTAGTTCCGGCGGTAAGTCCAACCGTTTCATTGGGTTTGATCAGCTCTGCGGCGGCCAGGCCAATGCGCCGCTTCTCTACGGCGAACCGCTGCTCGCGCGCCAGGAAGGAGCTGTCATAGCGGAAAGGCTCATAGAGCAGCGGTTCGACCAGGGTGGCTCCGCCATGGGTACGGCGAATCAGTCCCCGGTTTTCCAGTCGCGCCAGATCGCGGCGGATACTGGGGGCCGACGATCCGGCAACGGCAACAATTTCGTCGATGGAGGCAGTACCAACGGAAAGAAGAAACTTAATAATCTGCTCGGAGCGGCGGTTGAGCGTGTCGGACATTGTGGCACAAATTCTACACGCCAGAGGCGTCGCAGTGAATGCCTTTGCACAGAAAACCTGTAAATTTAGTGGCCTTTCGGTTGCGAATTTGCACTCAGATGAGTGATTTGCCACTGTATGATCAATATGCAGAACGCCCTCCACAGGCAACATTACTCAGGAAGCAGGGAAAAACGATGCCGGAATTTCCGCATGCCATGCTGCGCGAGATCTACGAGCAGCCCGACGCTCTGACCAGAACCCTCAAGGCATATCTGTCCAGCGACGGACTCAAGGCCGACGTGGCCGCAGAACTGTCCTCCTGGTCCAACCCTGAAGGCGAGGTACTGATTGTCGCCAGCGGCTCCAGTCGGCACAGCGGGCTGGCCGCGGAGATCACCCTCGAGGACTTGTGCGGTCTGGCCGTTGACGTGGAGTACGCGAGCGAGTACAGCTGCCGCGGCGGCCGCGAGCGCCGGCGCCCGAGCGCAATCGTGCTGTCGCAGTCGGGCGAGACTTCAGACACTCTGGCCTCGTTGCGCGAAGCACGTCGTCGCGGCCACCACACTCTGGCCATTACCAATGCCGCCGCCTCCACCATGGCGCAGGAAGCGGACGTGTCCATGCCGCTGATTGCGGGCGCAGAAAAGGCAGTGCCGGCCACCAAGAGTTTTACCTGCCAGCTGGCTCTGCTCTACGTGCTGGCCCTTTATGAGGCCGCGCGGCTCGGGCAGATGGATGCAGCCACGCTTGCTGCGCATATTGCCGAACTGCGCAAGCTGCCCGCCAGTCTGGCGGCGCAGTTGGATACCTGGCGCGCGCAGATGTTCGTGCTGGCGCAGAAGTACACCAATGCCGCGAGCTTTCTCTACCTGGGTCGCGGCGTGCACTACGCTATTGCCCGCGAAGGCGCGCTCAAGCTGAAGGAGGCCTCCTACATTCACGCCGAGGGCTACCCGGCTGGCGAACTGAAACACGGACCCAACGCGCTGGTCAGTGACTCAGTGCCGCTTGTGGTGCTGGCCACGGTCGATCGCACGCTGGAGGGCTCCATGCTGCGCTACGAAAAGACGGTGCAGCTGCTTGAAGACATGAAGACGCAGGGTGCGAAGGTGATCGCGCTGGCCAACACCGGCGACGAGGCCGTGAAGTGCCTTGTGAGTGATTGTGTAGAAGTACCGCCGGCGCCGGAGCACCTGCTGCCGATTCTCGAGGTGGTGCCGCTGCAGTTCTTCTCTTACTTCATGGCGCTCGAGCATGGCGTGGACGTGGATCGTCCGCGGAACCTCTCCAAAGCAGTGGTGGAGCAGCCGGCAGGGTAGGAGAGCATTGCGACAAGCTGAAACTCGGCTAGAAGCGCAAAAGCAACGGCCTGGATCGGATACATTGATCCAGGCCGTTGTGCTTTTGCTGAACAATCAGGCCTTCGAGCCGCGCGACTCGAAGTACGCCTCGATCTCTTCGAGCGTTTTGCCCTTGGTCTCCGGCATAAAGAACGTGGCCACGATGAAGTAGACCACGGTGAAGCTAGCGAACAGGTAGAACATCGACGAGTAGCCGTACTTGCTGACGAAGGGAAGAAAGATGCCTGCCAATAGAGTGGAGACCAGCTGGTTGATCACCAGCGCGATGCTCATTCCGTTCGAGCGGATGCGCGTGGGCATCAGCTCCGAGAGCGCGAGCCATACGCACACGCCCGGGCCCACGGCGTAAAACGCCATAAAGGCGTACAGGCCGAACGCGACCAGCCAGCCGTGTCGCGCGTTGGGAACGCTGCCCACCACGGCCTTCTGGATCTTCAACGGTGCCGTGCGCGCAGCATCCAGGTTGGCAAAGGGATTCTTGAAAAAGGCCTCAACCTTGTTGGTTGGGATGCAGTTCTCGCGCGTGATGTGGATGGGCTCGGCAGCCAGATCGTCCGAGCGAACAAAGCTGGTAGCCGCCGTAAAGTCGCCGTAAGAGTAGATGATGGCCAGCGATGCGCGCCCGCTGTCGATCGGTTGTCCCGCAGGTCCCGCCGCGGCAAGCAGCTTTGCGGCCTCGTCGCGGTCAAAGCGCAGCGTCAGTTCCTGCGTTGGCGTAACCAGCGGCTGAAGCTGGCTGGCGCTGTTAATGCTCAAGTGTTCTGTCCTGAGAAACAGCGTGCCCACGCTGACCATCGACACGATGATGCCGCTGGTGCCCAGGATGAACAGAAAACGGCGACCCTTGCGGTCCACCAGCAGCATGCCGCACAGCGTGAAGAGGAAGTTGACGAACGTGAAGGTGACGTAGCCCCAGTGCGCGCTCAGGTCAGAAAGCCCGCTCTGCAGCAGGATGCCGACGTTGTAGCCGATCACCGAATTGACGCCTGTGGCCGTGTTGCAGGAGAGGATGGCGCAGGCCAACAGAAAGGGGATGACGTACTTGCGTTTCAGCAGCGACTCGCGCACCTTGGCGCCTGCAGTTGGTTGTGCTGCCGACTGTGCGGTTTGCTCCATCTCGTGCAGTTCAAGTTCCGCCTGCTCTTGCGAGCGCGAACGGAGCAGCGCGGTCAGTGCCTGTTCGCGCTTGCCCCGCCGGAAGAGCCAGCGCGGCGACTCGGTGACGAAAATGCTGCCGAGAACGAAAAGCACCCCAGGCGGCAAAGAGACCCAGAAGATCCGGCGCCAGGCCTGGTCCTTGAACGCGAACAGCGCTGCGGCGTCGCCGAGCTTTGTCACGTCGGCCACGCGATAGCTGTAGTAGATGCCGACCAGCGCGGCGGTCACGATGCCCAGCGTGAGCAGCCACTGGAAGACGCCCGTGCCCTTGCCGCGTCGCGAGGCCGAAAGGCACTCGGCCAGATACAGCGGAACCACCACGCCGATGAGCCCACCGCTCACGCCCTGCAGCAGTCGGCCAAAGAACAATGCCGAGTATCCCTGCGAGAAGGCGATCACCGGAATGCTGACAACAAAGGCCGCGCCGCTCAGAATCATCAGGTTCTTGCGGCCCATCCAGTCGGCCAGCAGGCCGGCAAACAACGTCGAAATAACGCTGCCCAGCAGCACTGCGGCCACAATGATGGAGAGTTCGCCCGGAGTCAGGTGCGACGTGGCTTCCAGGTACGGCAGTGCACCGCCGATAATGCCGACGTCAATGCCGTAGAGCAGGCCGCCGAGGCCCGCGACGAGTAATAGGAAGAAGTTGTAACCGCGCTTCTCTGGTGCATCGAGCGTGGCGGACGCGCTGGCAGAAGGAACGACGAACGGCGGCATGCTGGTGAGATCCCTACCTTGTTCTGCTCGGCGGCTCTTGCGATGGCCCAGTTACCGTCTGCTGCATTCAGGCCGCGCGAGCTATGTGAGCTCATTCTACGTTGCGGGCGTGCGGCACTCCTGCTCCCATGCCTCGGCCAGCGCAGCCAGGGACCGCGGCTCGCGAAAAGCTGACGTTCCTCCGCTGGCGGTAGTGGACCATCCGCCTGTGAGGTTGGCGTAAGCGAGCGAGGTCTCCACGGTCCGGCCGCGGAGCCAAGCATGCAGAAAGCCCGCGTTAAAGCTGTCACCTGCGCCAATGGCGTCGACTACCTTCACCCCATGGGCCGGCATATACCATGTCGCATCGCCTCTATAGGCCGAGGCTCCCGCAGCGCCATGCTTCACGATGAGCAACGGCACGCTCTCCCGCAGCACAGCAACGGCGCGAGGGAGTTCAGTCTCGCCAGCCAGCAGACAGGTCTCGCGCTCGTTCGGCATCAGCACGTCCACGAAGCGCAGCGCATCTAGAATTCCGCGATCCCATTGCTGTGTGGGGTCATCGTTCGGGTCGAGCGAGATGGTAACGCCGGCCTGCTTCAGATGCGCAAACAACTCAGGAATCCGCGGCGAGAGCGCACGCTGCAGATAGTAGGACGACATGTGGAAATGGCGCGTGTCAGCCAGATAGTCCAGGTCGAGATCGTCGAAAGTGAGCGCAAAGGTCGGCCCCGCATATGTCAGCATGTGGCGCCGCTCGGCGTGCTGCAGGTGTACGGTCACCCCGGTCTGGTCGCCGGTGACGGGCACGCAGCGCGAGAGATCGACGCCTGCGCGAGTCAGCTCTTCACGGCACAGCGTGCCGAAGTCGTCGTTCGCAGCAGCGGTGATGAAGCCCACGCTGTTGCCGAGTGCCGCGAGGTTGTGTGCTGTGATAGCGCCGGAGCCGCCGATGCGAATGGCCATGCCGTTCGCCAGCAGTTCCTGCTCCAGCGGCAGTTCCTCCGGCAGGCCGTAGAAAAGGATGTCGAGGTCGGTGTCGCCGGCGAGCGTGACATCAAAGCGAGGCGTGGTCATTCGCCTTCTCCAGGCAGGACGGTGGCTTTGCGCCGCACGATCCAGAAGAGCACGCCGACGAAGGCCCATGTGGTACCCACGGATTTCGCCAGAGGCCCCAGATTCCACCAGAGCAGCGCGCAGGTAGCCAGGCCTCCCAGCGAAAGCAGTATGGGAAACCACTGCGCCAGGCGGCCTGTACGCCATCCGCGCAGCATCGACGCGGCGTTGACGCCCATGAACGCCAGCAGTGCGCCATAGTTGAGCAGCTCCGTGCCAAGCTGATAGCTGAAGAGCAACGCGCCTACGAGACAGATGGCGCCGATCAGCAGCACGTTGTTGCGCGGGATGCGATTCTTCGGGTGCACCGCGCCGAAGAACCGGCGGGGTAGCGCGCCGTCCTGGCCCATGGCGTAGAGCAGGCGTGCCGCACCCAATTGCGATGCCATGCCCGAGCCCATGTTGGCCAGCAGCAGAGATGCGTTGACGATTGCAAAGAGAATCGGCCCGCCCATACGGCCCGAAACATGCACGTAGGCAGTATCAATGTCGGGGAATGCCAGTCCGCGCGGCCACACAAGCTGTGCGGCGTAGACCTCGATGCTGGCCAGCACTCCCGTGATCAAGCAGGTGAGCACGATGGCGCGCGGTACACTGCGCGCTGGGTCTTTGGCTTCATCCGTCAGCGTGGAGATGCCGTCGAAGCCGATGTATGTGAGCACAGCGATCGACGTGCCACGCAACAGGCCGCTGGTGTTGAAGGTGGCCGGGTCATAAAACGGTGCGGTGAAAAATGTCACGTCGGGATGGGCCACATGCAGCAGCCAGCGCACGGCGGCCGCCAGTACCAGCAGAATGACCACGCCGAGCGCGGCAGCCATGCCGGCGTTGATGCGTGCAGAGGTTTCCACGCCGTTGCAGTTGAGCGCAGTGAACATCAGCGCGAAGAAGACAACCCACACCACGTAAGGCACGGCAGGCAGAAAGTTGATGGCCGCGCGGCTGCACCAGATGGTGCAGATCAGTGGGTTCAGGACGTAGTCCATCACCAGGCACCAGCCGGTCAGATAGCCAAGGCTAGTGTGAATCTCTTTGCCCACGTAGAGAAACGCCGAGCCGCCGTGCGGATACACGCGCGCCATGCGCCCGTAGCTGATGGAGGTGAACAGCATGGCAACCATGGCAAGCAGGATGGCTGTAACTGCGTGGCCGTGCGCTTCCTTATAGATGACGCCAAAGCTTGGCATGGGCGCGGTGGGCTGGATGAGGATGATGCCGTAGAGCACCAGGTCGCGGAAGCGCAGCGACCGCTTGAGTCCGATGGTGGTAGTGGACGAACTGTCGGCGGCCATGCGCTCCTTATCCTACTTTGCGGCTGCGGCGTTGGTGGGCGTCAGCGTTGTGGCGGCAATGTTCCATCCGTCCACGTGCACCACCGGAGTGGCGGATGCGTTCTCCGGCAGCAGCGCAGTCAGCGTGGTTGCCTCGCCGGGCACAAGCTCGATCCAGTTGTCCGACCAGAATACAGGTGCCATGAGGTCGTCGCTCGCTGTGCGCACGGCGGCATGCACCTGGAAGGCAAGCACAGCGGAGTGGTTGTCGAGATGCACGTGCAACTCGCGGCCGTGTGGGGTGGCGACGATCTCCACACACGCGTCCACCTTGGCTTGCGGCAGGCTCGCGAGCGCGGTCAAATCTTCGTGGCGTAAAGCCGGCGTGTGCGTGTAGTCGGTCTTGGGAAAGTTGAAGGTTGTCAGCGTACCCGGCACCCAATAGAAGTTGCGGCTCACAGTCTTGCCGGACGCGTCAGTGAGTGTGAGGTCGATGAAGAACAGCCGTTCAGCGCCAGTGAACAGGCTATCCGGCAGAGCCAAGGCGCGCTGCGCGCTGTCCGGCGCGGAGATGATCGCAGTTTCGGCGGAGTAGAGTTCCTTCCACGCAGCGTTGTGCACGTGCACAGTGGCGCGCAGCCCGCTCGCCTCCTCGTAGGTGCTGTTCACAACCACAATCGACTGGTCATCGTAGGAGTATTGAATGTGCAGCGGCTCGCAGGCCTTCTTCGTGCCGAAGTACCCGGCGCCCGCGTCGAGATAGTAATCATAAAGATGCCAGATCATCGAGGGCCAAGCATTGTTCAGCATCCACTGGATCACGCCTGTCGCGTTGTACTTGTTGCGAGAGTAGGCCTCGTACATGGCACGCTCGGAGTCGTACTCCATGGTCTGCGCCAGGCGCTCGTAGTCTGCAGCAGAGTGCGGCTTCGCGTAGACAGCTTCCATCGTTTCATCGAGGACCTTCAGGTTCACAAACTCGCCGCCACCGTAGTGCACGTTCCAGTCCGGCGTGGGTGGCCAGGCTTCAGCGTTGGGAAGAAACTTCTTGCGGCTGGTGAGCGAGGGAATGGCCGGGCCGGGGCTGGTCTCCGTGTTGAAGCCGTAAGCGCCGCCGTTCGTCTTGTCCACATACCAGTAGCTCGGCGCCACGTAGTCGTAAGGGCCGGTCATCTTCACGCCGCTGTCGCCGGTAACGGTGGTGGGCGTGGCAGAGGCGGACGAGATCACGGGGTTCGGCCAATGTGTATCGTCCTCGACTTTCAAATACGCGCGCTCCACGTCAGCCGGAGGAGGATTGTCACTTCCGTTGAGCCAGACGAGCAGGCTGGCGTGTTGGCGCAGGCGCAGCATCTGTGCGCGCAGTGATGCCGTGGCAATCGTCAGGTCCTCCGGCGTCCAGTCCTTCCAGTGCTCCCAGTGGTCGCAGCAGCACCAACCCAGCATCACCAGAATTCCCCGCTCATCGGCCAAGCGGAAGAAGTCCTCCGTCTCGAGCTTGCCCTCCAGCCGAATGGTGTTCAGGTGCATGTCTTCGACCAGTCGGATCTGGTCGCGCAGGCGTGTCGCGTCCGTGCGCAGCAGCATATCCTGTGTCCAACCTGCGCCGCGGATGAGGATCGGTTTTCCATTCACGCGGAACAGGCGGCTGCCGTTGGTGGTGTACTCTGACGTGATTTCGCGGATGCCAAAGTCGGTGCTCTGCTCGTCCAGCGTGCGCCCCTCCGCGTTGAAGGTCACGGTCAGGTGCTCCAGATGCGGCTCGCCCATCTGGTGCGGCCACCACAGTCTTGGATCGTGAATGCGCAACTGCGTGAACTTCTTCGGCGAGAAGACGACGGTGCGGTCCTCGTGCGCGGCCAGTTCCACCGGCTGCTCAAAGCGCACACCGGCCGCTGTGCCAGTGACGACGCCGCGCAGCGAGTGATCGGCTGCATTGTGCAACTCCGCATAGACCGTCAGATCGGCAGTGCTCAACGTGCCGTCAGCAAAGTGCGTGAATGCCGCGGGCGAGCGTACGGTGACCGCACTCGTAGCAACTAGGTCGACCGCGCCCCACAGGCCCATGTCCTTGTCCGGCGGGCAGGGGTTCCAGTCCACCCAGTTGATGCCCAGGTCCTTCTCGGTGGGAGCAAAAGTTTCGACGGCGAGGACATTCGTCGCGCCCGGCTTAAGCGCATCGGTTACGTCGAAGTCGTAGGTGCGGTAAGCGCCGACCACCTGCGTGCGGTCAGCGACCTTCTTGCCGTTGAGCCAGATTTCACCGCGATAGTTGATGCCCCCAAAGTGCAGCCAGAACCGGCCGTCGCGCACCGCGGCCGCCGGAGCGGTGAACTCCGTGCGATACCACCAGCCGCAGACATAGGGGCTGTCGGCGGGCATGGGCAGGTTTGAGAAGTTCTGTCCCAGCGGATAGCTTACGCCGGGCAGCTTGCGCAGGTTGTCGCCGTAATAGGGATCAGGCACAACCCCGGCCGCGGTTTGTGCAGCCAACACGGTGCTGGGCACAGCGGCCTTCAGCCAGCCGTCCGTGGTTAAACCAGTCGCGGCGATTGCGCTTCCCTCGGCGCTTATCTTGCACGCGGACTGGATGTGCCAATCCTCATGCAGGTGCGTGACCGTGGCGGCGTGCAGGGCCAGGGGCGCTGCGCAGGCGACGAGCAAACAAGGAAGAATCTTCTTCATAAGCTTCCGCACTTTCTCGTGAATCGGAACCTGGGTGGGCGGCCGCGGCCTTTTCTCGCGAGGTTGCCGGCGCAAATCTCAGCGGCTAGCCCGGATTCAATCGTTTGAATAAGGGGACTATCCATCATTTGCAGCACCCTGTCAAGTACGCGCCTTGCGCTGCGCCGGGGCCTTAGCAGGCGGCCCCGTGGAGCCCCGCACCACCAGTTCCGGCACGGCGCGATGCCGGTGCACCGTCGCTGTTCCTTCGTGCGCTTCAATTGCTTCCAGTGTCCACTGCGCCGCAAGCAGCCCCATCTGCTGCAGCGGCTGGTGCACAGTCGTGATGCCAGGCGTCGCCACAGCTGCAGGCAGCACATCGTCAAAGCCGACGATTGAGCAGTCCTGTGGAATCCGCAGACCTGCTTCGCTCATTCCACGCATCACGCCCAGCGCGGTAAGGTCGTCGAAGGCCAGTACAGCGGTGAAAGGCGGACCGGCGTCCAGCATCGTCCGCGCCAGCGCGCGTCCGCCCTCGAATCCCGAAGTGGGGTCGAGCACGCCGGGCAGTTGAAAGGTCAGTCGCGGATCGAACTTGATGCCCGACTGTGCGGCCTGACGTCGAATGCCGGTCCAGCGCGGCTCGCTGTCGAACATTTCCTCTGGGCCGCGGATCACTGCGATGTTGCGATGGCCGAGTTCGATCAGGTGGCGCAGTGCGAGCGCGCCGCCGGTCTCGTTGTCGATCAGCAGCGAGCTGATCTTCCGGCGGGTGAGGTCGCGGCCAAGGATCACGATGGGCACGTGGTTCTTCTCAATATCAGCCAGCAGGTTGGTTTCTTCGAACACCCAGCTGGCAATGACGATGACGCCCTCGGCGCGCCGCTCCAGAATCAGCTTCAGGTAGCTGTCGAAGTGTTTACGTTGCGTCTGCGCGTCCATCAACAGTGGCACATAGCTGGCCGGCTGCAGGCCCGATTGAATACCCTGCACAATCGGAATGCAGAATGGATCGGAGAGATCGTAGGCCAGCACGCCGACGGTCAGGCTGCGGCGGCGGCGCAGCGAGCGCGCGTAGGCGTCGGGGTGATAGCCCAGCCGCTGCGCCACTTCACGAATCTGCGTGCGCGTGGAGGCTGCCACGTTCTGCGACAGCGGCGCTTCGCTTAGAACGATGGAAACTGTCGAGACCGAGTACCCACAGGCGCGTGCCACGTCGTGCAGCGTAACGTGGCCGGACTTTCGTTGACCCATGTTGCCTCCCTGTTATGGCTACTGCGGCTGCGGTCCAGCGCCATTGTGGCACAAAGCGCGGGGATTCATTGCCTGTCAGAATGCGTCGGCTCCCATCCGATGCGGTACCGAGGAGCAAAACCGTCGGACGTTTTTCTCTTGACTTCAAAATGAATCAATCCTACATTCACTTGTCAAGTGGTTCAAACGTTTTAATCGCGGCAGATTGCCCAGGAGCTGACTTATGACCACGTGGAGTGCCAGGCCTTCGTTTGCTCGTTACTTCCTCTTTCTTGCAATCTTTGCCTGTAGTTGCACTGCTGCAACCGCCCAGGCTGGCAGAGGTGGCATCAGCGGACTGATCACTGACTCCAGCAGCGCTATAATCCCCGGCGCCAAGGTCACGGTGCAGAACGCCGCGACAGGCAGTAAGCTCTCCACGGTGTCGACTGCGGCTGGCGTCTATTCCTTCGTATCGCTGGCACCAGGCAAGTACGATGTGAGCGCGACGGCTAAGGGCTTCGAGACGATGATCCAGAAGAACGTCACGGTCTCTGTGGATCAGGTTACGACCGTGAATCTCGCACTGACCGTCGGCAGCGTCAGCGAAGTGGTTACTGTAACTGAGACCAGCTCGCTGGTCGAGTCGAGCAACTCGACCGTGGGCCAGTTGATTTCGGCCCAGGCAATTGACCGCGTGCCGCTGGTAACGCGCAATGTGTTCGAGCTGGTGCAGTTGAGCGCAGGCGTCAGCCCCGCCAACGGCACGGCCAATGCTGCTGAAACCCCCGGCATCTTCAACTCGCGTTCAGGCGCGGATGTCTCCTCCTACACCATCAACGGCGCGCTGCAGGGCACTGTCTACTACATGCTCGATGGGAGCCCCATCGGCATCGCTGAAAATAACGCGGCCAGCATTATTCCTGCGTTCCAGATGCCCGAAGACGGCGTGGCCGAGTATCGTGTCGAGACGCAGAACACCCCCGCTACCTATGCCAGCGGCGGCGCGGGCGTCATCAGTCTGGCCAGCAAGTCGGGTGGCAACACGTTCCACGGCGGCGCCTTCGTCTACATCCGTCCCAATGCGCTCGCGGCGAATGAATACTTCAACAAGCAGAGTCAGCTGGCCCAGGGATTGTCGAGCACTACTCCCGACTTCCATCGCTACCAGGAGGGCGGCTCGATCAGCGGGCCAATCCTGCACAACAAGCTGTTCTTCTTTGCCGATTACGAGGCCACGCAGCAGGCTCAACTGGAAACGGGCAGCTTCACGGTGCCAACCGATCCTGAGCGTGCCGGCGATTTCTCCGCAGACACGTTTACGGTGTACAACCCTCTGGTGGCGGACGACCCTGGAACCGGCATGCGCCAGCCCTTCAGCGGCAACCAGATTCCCACTGCAAACCTCAATCCCACCGCGCTCCAGTTCGCGGCGCAGTTTCCCAAGCCGAATCAGGCCGGCGAGGGACCCTATCACATCAATAACTATGTGGCGTCGGGCCTGGATCCGAACGACGCGCAAAAGTTCGACATTCGCGGTGACTACAACCTTGGGCAGAAGCACAGGCTCTTCAGCCGGTTTTCTTTCGGCCGTCTGAAGTTTGGCAATGCCAATCTGTATGGCAGTGACAACATGTACAACCCGCTCTATTACCAGAACATCACGAACGGGCGGAACATCCTGCTCGCCGACGACTACACGCTGAGCTCCACCTCGGTGCTACAGCTGCGCTACTCGTTCACGCGCCACTACGAAGACCAGACCGGCGATCCGCGCCAGGCCGGTTTCGACATCACCACCCTCGGCTTTCCGCAGTCGCTGGCCGACGAGGTTCTTTACCAGCAGATTCCCACCGTCAGCTTCGGTTCCACCGCTATGATCGGAGGCACAGGCAACTGGGACACCTTCATTTTTGCCAGCGAAAACAGCGATGCTACAGCAACTTACACCAAGGTGGTCGGCAAGCATGAGCTGAGCGTAGGTCTCGAGTACCAAAAGAAGTTCATGAACATCGGTCAGCCCCCATCTCCGGCCGGCGCGTACTCGTTTGATAACACCGCCACCAGCTCGGTTACCTACGCGGGCGACGGCAGCGACTTCGCTTCGTTCCTCCTCGGCATGGGCAGCACACCGGGTTCCGAAAGCTACAACTTCACCAAGGACGTCTTCGCCGCCGAAGCTAACCCCTACTGGGCAGGCTTCTTCCAGGACAACTTCCACCTTTCGCACAACCTGACCCTCAACTATGGCGTCCGGTGGGACATCTTTGGAGGCCGGACGGAACGTTACGACCGCCAGGAATACTTCGACCCGAACCTTCAATTCACCGCCAGCAGTCTCCCGCTCACCGGTGGCGAGAAGTTCGTTGGCAGCGGTGCCCGCAGCCCCTTCGACACCAACCTCTCGGACTTCGGGCCCCGTCTAGGCTTCGCCTGGCAGCCGGTTCAACGGCTCGTTGTCCGTGGCGGCGCCGGCATCTATCTGGGCCCCAGCACTCACATGGTGGCTAACCCCTCGCTCAACTCCGATGGCTTCGGAACCATCACCAACTGGAACGCGACCGAGTACAACGGAGACAGCGTTGCTTACGACAACGGCAATCCCAATGCGATTCCCGAGGGCAACTCCGTCTTTAACAGCTCATCCACCTGCGCCAATCCGGGCGATGTGACTGGCTGTTATTCGCTCAGCAATCCCTTCCCCGATGGGGTGATTCAGCCCACCGGTTCGTCGCTGGGCGCCGCCACCAACCTCGGTAGTACGCTCAGCACGGTGGAGCATTCGCAGCGCACCCCGACTACCTATAACTTCAACTTCGGTCTGGAATACGAACTGCCCCACCAGACGGTTGTGAGCGCGGCTTATGTTGGAAGCCGCGGGCTGTTTCTGCCTATGGGATCGGTGGATATGAACGCACTCTCGCTGCAGACCATTGCCGAGTATCAGGATGGTCTGTTGAGCACGATGGTGCCTAACCAGTGGGCAGCCATTCAGCCCGCCACCAACGCCAACTACGGCTCGGACACTGTGCCGCTGTGGGTTTCGCTCCAGCCCTTCCCGCAGTTTGGCAACGGCAGTTACGGCGCAGGCAATGGCGTCAATGTGAACGCTTACCGTGGCGGCGACTCCGAATACAGCTCCTTGCAGGTTAAGGTGGAGAAGCGGATGACCCAGCACTTCACCACCCTCGCCACCTTTACATGGGGTAAGCTCATGACCGACGATTCCAACCCGCCGCTCAGCTTCATCGGTTATCACGGAGCCGGCGCTCCGCAGGATTGGCACAACCTCAACCTCGAACATGCCCTCAGCGGCCAGGACATCAAATATCAGTTCAACTGGCACGTGTCCTACGACCTGCCCATCGGTCGGGGCCGAGCCCTTAACCTGAGCGGTGTATCCGACGCGGTCTTCGGTGCCTGGACGGTCAACACCATCGTCTATCTCGGCACCGGCGTCCCGGTGAATGCCCCCAACGGAACCGGCAATCCATACTTCGCCCAGCGTGTGGACATGAATTGCGATCCCGGCAAAGGCGCGAAGCACACCCCGGACGAGTGGTTCACCTACACCTGTTTCGCCCAGCCGGAAAGCAGTTTCGTGGCCGGCACAGCCTCGGCATTTCTGTCGCATGTGCGGACCGACGGCGCCAACGACCTTGATCTCTCGCTCTACAAGAGCCTGCCCCTCGGCAAGGAGCGCAGCCTCCGTTTTGAAGTCTCTGCTTACAACGTGACGAACACTGTACAGTTCGGTTATCCGAGCGTGTTCTGGAATCCCTCTGCGGCCAGCGACGCCGGCTTGATGACGGGCTTTGGCCAGATCACCAATTCAGTCAATCAGCCGCGCCAGTTCCAGTTCGGTGCGCGCTTCGCCTTCTAACCGCGCAACCCATCTGCCTCAGGTTGTCCCCTCCGGTCCGGAGCGCACCAGGCGCGCTTCGGGCCTGTTATATTTCCCATGGGTTGAAGAGGGCGCCCTTCTGCGCGCGCAAATCTTCGGCCGGGAAGCGAGATGTTCCTTGATCCGACGCGACTTTTTGAAGACCGCAGGTGCGGCCATTGCCACCACGGCGCTGCCTGCCACGCATGTATTGGCTGCCGAATCCATGGCAGCCGGCCGGGCAATTCTGCCCATCAACCGCAACTGGCGCTATCGCGCCGCCAAGGTCGAGGGCGCAGAATCGCTTTCCTTCGACGACGCGCAGTTCGAGCGCGTGGCGGTTCCCCACACCAATATCGTTCTTCCCTGGCATAACTTCGACGACAAGGACTACGAGCTAATCAGCACCTACCGCAGGCGCTTCACTCTTCCGGCCGAAGCCGCGGGCAAGCGTGTCTTTGTGGACTTCGAAGGCGTAATGACCGCCACCACCGTGTGGATCAACGGTGTGCGGCTGGGTGAGTACAAGGGCGGCTTCACACCGTTTTCGTTCGAGCTTACAGCGCATATTCGGCCCGGCTCTGAAAACGTTTTACTCTTACAGGTCGACTCTACCGAGCGCAGTGACATTCCGCCCTTCGGCTACGAGATCGACTACATGACCTTCGGCGGGCTTTATCGCGAAGTTTCACTCCGCATCGTTCCGCAGGTCTTCCTCGACAACCTTTTTGCCGAGCCGAAAAACGTGCTCAGCAGCAGCCCTTCGCTCGACGTCCATTGCTTCCTCGCCGGCGATCTGGCGGCAGCCGGAGTGCTTTCGCTTGAGGCCGAGCTGCGTGACGGAAATCGTGTCGTAGCCAAAGCCACGCGCGTCATTGAGCGCGCAGCCGCAAAAGCCGCTGTCGCCGGTGATCCCGCCGCATCGCTCGATCCGTATACAGATGCGGCCGTCTACAACTCAACCGAGACCACCAGCGATCCCGCGCGCTTCACCGTGTCACTGCCGAATCTAAGCGGCATTGAGCTCTGGAGCCTGGATCAGCCGCGCCTTTACACCGTGCACGTGCAGTTGCTCGCCGGCAGCCGTGTGCTCGATGATGACACCCGCCGCATCGGCTTCCGCGACGCCACGTTCACCGATCACGGCTTCTCGCTCAACGGCAAAATCATCAAGCTGCGCGGCCTCGACCGGCACCAGACCTTCCCCTTCGTAGGCCAGGCCATGCCTGCGCGCGCGCAGCGCAAAGACGCTGACATCTTGCGCCGCCAGCTGCACTGCAACATCGTGCGCACCTCGCACTATCCGCAGTCGCGCCACTTCCTCGACCGCTGCGATGAGATAGGTTTGCTGGTGCTCGAGGAAATTCCTGGCTGGCAGCACATCGGCGACGACAAGTGGAAGCAGGTTGCCATCGACAACGTGGGTCGCATGATCCGCCGCGACTGGAACCATGCATCCATCATCCTGTGGGGCGTGCGCATCAACGAGTCGCTCGACGATCACAACTTCTACGTGAGCACCAACAAATTCGCGCATGCGCTCGACACCTCGCGGCAGACCGGCGGTATCCGCTACTTCCAGGAGTCGGAGTTCCTCGAAGATGTCTTCACCATGAACGACTTCGGCTTTCCGCTCAAGCCACCCTGCCATCCGCGCTATCTCAACACGGAGTTCGTCGGACACACATTCCCCACCAAGACCACCGACGATAACGAGCGGCAGCGCGAGCACACCCTGCGTCACGCGCGCATCCACAATCAGCTCGCGTCCAATCCGCAGTACGCCGGCGGCATCGGCTGGTGTGCATTCGACTACAACACACACGCCAATTTCGGCTCCGGCGACCGCATCTGCTACCACGGCGTGACAGACATCTTCCGCGAGCCCAAGCCGGCCGCCTTCTTCTACAAGTCGCAGTGCGACCCTGCAGAAGAAGTCGTGCTCGAGCCTGCCTTCCACTGGGCGCGCGGCGATGAGTCGATCGGCTTTACTAAGGCCGTCTTCTGCTCAAACTGCGAGCACCTCAAGATCTACGCGCGCCAGACCGGCGTGGAAGATGCTCCATGGATTCCGCTAGTGGAACTGGACCCGGACCGCTCTGAGTTCGATCATCTGAAGTATCCGCCCTTCGTGCTCGAGCTTGAGAAGCTCGACCTCAGCAAGTTCCATCCCGCCTGGGGCGACCTCCGCATCGAGGGTTATATCGGTGGCAAACTCGCCATCACGCGTTCGATCTCTGGCGCGGGTGTCGATCGCAAATTCCACCTTCTGCCCGACGACCACGAACTGGTCGCGGACGGCGGCGACTCCACACGTGTAGTCGTGCGCGTAACCGACGAGTTCGGCGCGGTGCAGACCTACGCCAACGACCCGATCGCCTTCACATTGGAGGGGCCGGGCACGCTGATCGGTGACAACCCGTTCGCGCTGGCGGGTGGCACCGGAGCCGTTTGGGTGCGCGCCACTGAGCAACCGGGAACGATTCGACTGACCGCGAAGCATCCCCGCCTGGGCAAGCAGACCGTGGAATTTACCGTAGCCGCAACGACCGCCGAACGCGCATAAAAGGGCAGGGCAGCGGCCCGATTGCCGGCCGCTGCCCTGCTCCGGCGCAATCGCGCAACTGATACAATTCAATAGGTGCCGCACGCAGGCGCTTCCGACCGGAAGCCGGGATGGCGGAACTGGCAGACGCAGCGGACTCAAAATCCGCCGGGCGCAAGCTCATGGGGGTTCGATTCCCCCCTTCGGCACCAAACGAATCCAACTTAGAATCGAAGGAGCAGGCAAACTGCTTTGCCTGCGTGGGGA
>DCFV01000124.1:0-4163 GCA_002314435.1 Acidobacteriaceae bacterium UBA1795
CAGGCGTGGGCAACGAGTTCAAGTCGGAGATATGCTTCGACTGCGGGGTGAATCCGTTTGCGCATGTGGCCGCGCTCAGCGAGGGACAGATTGCGCGGCTGATGGCGACGGCGCAGCGCATGGTGGCGGCGAATGTGATCGAGGACTCAGAGGCGACCACACTGACCTATCGCGGGCGCGGACGGCGAACCACGCATGCCTCGAATCCTGGTGAGCGGGTGTGGGTCTACGGCCGCGCAGGTGAGGCGTGCCGTCACTGTGGAGCGCCAATCGAGCAGCGCCGCCAGGGTCCGGACGCGCGTGTCACTTTCTGGTGCCCGCTGTGCCAGCCCCTGCCGACCGGTACGGATGAGGATGATTAGTTTGCTTTATTTGCCGGGCTTGCCGATGCCGAGGAGCTTCTGGAAAATGTTGCGATGATCCGCTGGATGGTCGCAGGTCTCGGTCGGCGCAGTGCCATCAAGAAAAGCCGCATCGAAGGAGTCGGGGCAGGCGTCGTCAGACAGCAGGTTGGTGTTCTCGTCAAGGCTGACGACTTCGACCCCGTCGGGCTGCGGAAAATCGTGCACATCGGAGTACTGCGGCAGCTGGACAGCGCGCTTCATGAACTCGGCCCAAATGGGAGCGGCGGCACGGGCGCCTTCGATTTTGATGTCGGTGTAGTCGTCATTGCCCACCCAAACAATGCAGAGCAGGTTGCTGGTGAAGCCGGCAAACCAGGCGTCGTGGCTGGTGCCGGTCTTGCCTGCGGCGGGCGAAACAAAGCCCATGTTGCGCACGCCTGCACCGGTGCCGTGGCCGCGCAGCACATCTTCCATCATCGCGGTGGTCAGAAACGCTACGCGCGCATCGAGCACCTGCTTCGATACGGGCGAGAAGTCCTGGATCACGTCGCCGGAAGGAGCGCGCACGCTGGCCAGCATCCAGGGGTCAATGTGCAGCCCGTTGTTGGCGAAGACTGTGTAGGCGCCGGCCATGTCGAGGGGCGTTGCATCATAGGAGCCGATCGCGACAGACGGTGTGCCGCGTACGCTCTTGATGCCGGCATCGCGCGCCAAAGCGGCCACGCGATCGAAGCCAACCATGGCGGCCAGGCCAATCGTGGCGTTATTCAGCGAGCGCTGCAGAGCGTAGCGGGCCGGAACCTCTTCGTGGTACTCGCCGTGGTAGTTGCGCGGCGTGTATTCCTGGTCGGTACCGGAGCCGTAGGTGGTCTGCTGGTCGCTCAGCATGGTAATAGGCGAGAACAGCTGGTCCTGGCCGGGGAGCGTGGTGCCCTCAGCTGCCGTTGCAAAGGCCGTGGCGTAAACGAACGGCTTGAAGATGGAGCCCGTGGGACGCTTGGCGACGGCGTGGTTCAGTTGCGAAAGCCCATAGCTGCGTCCGCCGACGAGCGCCAGCACCTGGCCGGTGTGGGGGTTGAGTGCAACCAGCGCCACCTGCGGATAGATGTAGGGCTTGCCTTCCTTCCTGTCCTTGGCGTGCAGGTGGTCTACCTGTTCGTCGATGACGTGGGCGGTCGAGTCGACGGCCTGTGATGCGAGCTGCTGCAGCTCGGGGTCTAGCGAGGTGTAAATGCGCAGGCCCTCACTGTTGAAGTCGCGGTCGCCGAGCTTCTGCGTCAGCTCGTCGCGTACGAGATCGACAAAGTACGGTGCTTCACTGGCGTCCACACTGCCGGGAGACAGATGCAGTGTCTCGCGCTTGGCCTGTTCGGCTTGCTCCTTGGTGATGGCGCCGGTTTCAACCATGGAGTCGAGCACAAGGTTGCGGCGCTCAAGCGCACGCTCGGGATGGCGGAAGGCGCTGAGCCGGTTGGGGCTCTGAATGGTTCCGGCCAGCAGCGCGCACTCAGAAAGGTCGAGCTCGCGCACGTCTTTGCCGAAGAAGGCTTGCGCCGCTTCGCCGAAGCCGTTGATGGAGAAGCTGCCGCGCTGGCCCAGGTTGATCTGGTTGGCGTACATCTCAAAGATCTGCTTCTTGCTGAAGCGATGTTCGAGCTGGAAGGTGATGACAATTTCCTTGAATTTCCGGATGAGGCGGCGTTCGGGAGTGAGGAAAAATCCGCGCGCCAGCTGCATGGTCAGTGTGGAGCCCCCCTCCACGTAGTGATGGCCGGGTTTGATGTCGTTGATCAATGCGCCAAAGATGCGAATGTAGTCCACACCGCCGTGATCGAAGAAGCGGCGGTCCTCAATGGCAACAACGGCATGCACCAGGTTAGGCGGCATCTCGTCGTAGGTGACAATGCGGCGCTTGATGCGGTTGGCATCGCTCAGGCCGGTAATCAAAAGAGGCTCGAGCTCGTAGCTGGAAAGTGCCTGCCCTTTATCGTCGGTGATGGACTGCACCTGGCCGCCGGAGATGTGGATGGTGGCCGAGTCCTCTGAGTGGAACGACTGCGGACCGGGGCGCACCGTGATGGCTCCATCGCTCACGGAGTAGGTGCCGAGCGGCGATGCGGAAGAAGCGTCGCCCGTGGTGTAGCCGGCTTCGCGCAGCTCGCTCTCAATGAGCTGGACGCCGAGCTTCTGGCCGGCGCGCACCTCGCGCGGAGTGGCGTAGATCTTGGCGGTTTGCGCGAAGAGAGGCTGCTTGAGCCGCGCGTCCACAATGCTCTCGTACTTGAAATAGTAAAAGCCGAACAGGCCCAGCGCCACGACGCCCACCACAACAACGGCTACCAGCGCACCGCGCAGGGCCAGCGTGGACCAGGGATGCTTTCCCGTGGGCTTCGCGAGTTTGATTTTCAACGCCATTGCCACTCCTGTTCAGGTGTTTGCTTTCGGCTTTCTCGTACGACTCAACGGCCGGGAGCTAGCAGCTCTCTTCCAAAAGCAGTTCTTCCTCAACACGTTCTTTCACCAGCGCAACCAGGTCGGTCAACGCCACGTCTTCGCTGGCTGACTTCGCGCGCGTAACCAGTTCCACCACTCCGCCCGCGGCCTTCTTGCCCACGTTAATGCGGTAGGGAATGCCCACCAGATCGGCATCCTTGAACTTGACGCCCGCACGCTCGTCGCGCTCGTCGAGCAGCACGTCGAGGCCCGCCGCTTCAAGCTCTGCAGCCACCTTTTCGCCGGTTTCGCGCAGTGCTGCGTCGGCCACGTTGGTCACGGTGACAACGACGGTGAAAGGCGCAATGGACGCGGGCAGCCAGAAGCCGTTCGCGTCATTGGACTGCTCGATGGCCGCGGTCAGAATGCGCTCGATGCCGATTCCGTAGCTGCCCATGATCGGCGTCACTTCCTTGCCATTCACATCGAGCACGCGCGCGCCCATCGACTCCGAGTACTTGTACCCGAGCTTGAAGATGTGGCCGATCTCGACCGCCTTGCCCACCACGAGCTTGCCCGCGCAGCCATCCTTCGGGCACGCTTCGCCTTCGTTCACGCTGCGGATGTCGGCCGTCAGCGTCCATGTGAAGTCCCGGCCCGGCGTCACATTGCGGAAGTGGTAGTCGAGCTTGTTCGCTCCGGCAACCATGTTCTTGCGGCCTTCGAGGGCGCTGTCGACAATGACGGTGAGCTCTTCGCCGAGCGGCTTGGCCGCAGGCTTCAGGCCGACCGGGCCAAGGAACCCCGCGGGGCCGCTGAAGAACTGCGCGAGCTCTTCGCCAACCATGGGCCGCAGCTCGGCCGCGCCAAGCGCGCCCAGAAGCTTGGTCTCATTCACCTGGTGGTCGCCGCGCAGGAAGGCTGCGACCGGGCGCCATGCGTCGGGCTTTCCCGCTTCGCCGCGCTTGAGCGCCATGTACGCCACGCACTTGATGTCGTTCGCCGGAGACATCTTCAGGAACGCCGCAATGTCCGCAATCGCACCCATGCCGGGCGTGTGGATCAGCTCGACCGAGCCGTCTCCCGTGGCCTCAAGCTCAGTCACGGCGTCAAGCTGCGACGTTGCCTTCTCCAGATTGGCCGCGTAGCCGCAGACGGGGCAGCTTGCAATCAGGTCCTCGCCCGCGTCGGTGTAGACCATGAACTCCTGCGACTGCGAGCCGCCCATGGAGCCGGAGTCCGCCTCGACGGCGACAAACTTGAGGCCGCAGCGCGAAAAAATGCGGCGATAGACGGCATCGTGCAGGTCGAAGCTCTTGTCGAGCCCCGCCTTGTCAATGTCGAAGGAGTAGCTGTCCTTCATGGTGAACTGGCGCACGCGCAGCA
>DCFV01000124.1:4455-12199 GCA_002314435.1 Acidobacteriaceae bacterium UBA1795
CGCGGAATTTGGTCTGGATCTGGTACCAGATCTGCGGCAACTGCTTGTAGCTGCGCAGCTCGTTGCGCGCAATGGCGGTCATGATCTCTTCGTGGGTCATGCCCAGGCAGAGATCCGCGCCCTTGCGGTCCTTCAGGCGAAACATGTTGTCGCCCATCACGGACCACCGGCCGCTCTGCTCCCACGGCTCCCGCGGCAGCAGGGCGGGCAGGTAGAACTCCTGGCCAATCTTGTCCATCTCTTCGCGCACAATGCCGATCACCTTGTTCAGTGACCGCTGGCCGAGGAAGAGGTAGTTGTAGATGCCCGCGCCGAGCTGGCGAACGTAACCGGCGCGCAGCAGGAACTTGTGGCTGGCCACTTCGGCATCTGCCGGGGCCTCGCGAAGAGTGGGAATAAAAACCTTGGACCAACGATGCATAGGAAGAACGCGCGTGCTTTCCCGCCCGCCATGGCGGACGCAAGAACAAATGACAGCGAGTTCTATTCTAAATGTTCGCGGGAGTTGGCCAGTTGCTCAGCCTTTTTTGTGGCCTCGATCAGGCCTCGCAGAACGGAGAATGGCATTTCGTAAAAGTCGGATGGAAGCAAGAATCGCCGCGCAGCCTAGCAGGGAACCGGCAATCCTTCCACCCCATTCGTCTTTTTCCCAGGAAACAGAGACCAAGCAGAATCCTAGAAACAAAAAGGTGAGGCCAAAGACACCAAGGCCGACTCGCTGAACTGGCTTTGCGTTTGGGTCACCTTTCCAAAGAAACTGATCGACGCTCCTGCCGCCCTTGCGCGCGTCTTCCCAGAGAATTGCTTTCTGTCGTTCCTCGACATTTGCTCGAACTTGCTCAAAGCTGGGTTCTTTAGCCATAACCTGCACAACCCTTCCCTGAACTACTGAACACAAGTTGCAGCTCAGATCAACTCCACCCCCCACAAATCGTGCAGGTGCAGGATGCCTTCCACCTTGCCTTCGCCATCCACAACCACGAGCGAGGTAATCTTCCTCTCTTCGAGAATCGCCAGCGCCTTCGCGGCGAGCTCATCCGCTCCAATCGTGCGCGGTGTGGCGTGCATGGCTTCGCCCGCAGTGCGGCTCAGGGCAGCTCCGCCTTCGCGCTCCAATAATCTTCTCAGGTCGCCGTCGCTGATGATTCCGCGCAGCAGGCCCTTCTCCTGTACGGTGGTGACGCCCAGCTTCTTCGACGACATCTCGTAGATCACGTCCGTCATCGGCGTTGTTGGCGTTACAACGGGCACATCATCGCCAGTGTGCATCAGGTCGCGAACCTTGGCCAGTTGTTTGCCCAGCTTGCCGCCGGGGTGCAACTCGGCGAAATCCTCAGCCTTGAAGCCCTTGCGCACGCTCACCGCGATGGCGAGCGCGTCGCCCAGGGCGAGCATGGCGGTGGTGGAGGCAGTCGGTGCGAGATTCATCCCGCAGGCCTCGCGCTCCACCGAGCAATCGAGTGCCACGTCGCTCGCCTCGGCGAGCGTGGATTGCAGGTTGCAGCAGAAGCTTATCAGCGCATCGCCCTTGCGCTTGAGTGTGGCCAGCAGGCGCAGGATCTCTTCGGTTTCGCCGCTGGCTGAGAGTGCGATCACCACATCGCCCGGCATCAGCACGCCCAGGTCGCCGTGTACCGCTTCCGCCGGATGCAGAAAAAGCGCGGGCGAGCCGGTGGAGCTGAGTGTGGCGGCGATCTTCTGCGCAACGATGCCGCTTTTGCCCATGCCGGTGACCACGCTGCGGCCGTTGCTCTCGCCGCAGCGGACGATCAGGTCCACTGCACGCTCAAAAGGCTCGGCCATGGGGCCGTCCAGGCGGGCAGCCAGCGCCGTAAGGGCCGCAGCTTCAGTGCGCACCAGTTCAGCGGGCGTCAGGCGGCGGTTATCGGGTGTCATCGGTTTCTGATGGTAACAGTTCCAGCAGGGCGAGGGGACTCGTACAATGAGTCCAGAGGTCGTCTCTGGATGAAGCGCAATACGCTTGTGCTGTGTGTGGTGCTCGTGCTGCTGGCCATCTTTGGCTGGGCAGGATGGGCGAACTGGGAATATCGCAGGCAGGCCGCGGAGGCGTTGCTGGCGCAGGCCGCGCGTGGCGAGCTTGTGGCCGATGCCGCAACCGGCGCGCCGCAGTACAACTCGCCACTGGTGCAGAAACCCGCGCCGGACTTCACGCTCGAAGACCTGACCGGAAAGAAAGTATCACTCGCCAGTTACAAGGGCAAGGCCGTGCTCGTGAACTTCTGGGCAACGTGGTGCGGCCCGTGTAAGCTGGAAACGCCGTGGCTGATTGAGTTGCGCAACCAGTACACGCCGCAGGGCTTTGAGGTGCTGGGCATCTCCACCGAGGGCGAAGACCTCGCCGAGAATGACAAGGCAGGATGGGCGAAGCAGAAGGCCGCTATCGGCAAGTTTGTGACGGAGATGAAGGTGCCATATCCGATGCTGCTGAATGGCGATTCGATCAGCAAGACCTATGGCGGTCTCGACTCGATGCCGACTTCGTTCTACGTGGACCGCGAAGGCAAGATTATTGCGGCGCAGATGGGCATCACATCGAAGGACGAGATGGAAGAAAATATCCGCAAGGCGCTGGGAAATTCGAAGTGAGAAACATGCACAAAGCGCTTGCGGCGGTGCTGGTGGCGTCCGCGTCGCTGGTGAGCGCGCAGTCGCCGCTGCTGGACGGGCCAAAGCGCTCGCTGGCGAAGAGCACGAATGCGGTGGAGTATCTGTTTCCTGAGCAGGTCACAGTGCCGACAGGCAAACCGACCGCGATTGCGCTGCACTTCCGCGTGGCCGAGGGGTTGCACATCAACTCGCACGCGCCCAAGGATGACTACCTGATTCCGACCACGTTTGCCATTCCGGCTGGCGAGGGTGTCGTGCTCAAAGACGCCGCCTACCCCCGGGGCGCGGACATCACGTTGCCGATCGACCCCAAAACAAGACTCAACGTGTACACCGGCGAGTTCATCATTGACGCGCATATCGTCGCTGAACGCGGCAACCACTTGGTGCAGGCCACCCTGCGCTACCAGGCCTGCGACAACAACGCCTGCATGCCGCCAAAGACGGTGACCGTGCCGATCGATGTAATCGGGCAGTAAGACTCAAAAGACAAGAAAGAGAAGCCCCGGACTTTGCGACAGAAGTCCGGGGCCTATTGCGGTCTTGTTACCTATTAGCTTCCCGCTTTCTTCTCAATCTTTGCCCAGGAGTCCTTCAGCGACAGCGTCCGGTTGAAGACCAGCTTGCCTTCTGTCGAGTCCCGATCAAGGCAGAAGTAGCCGACGCGCTCAAACTGGAAGCGGTCGCCGAGCTTGGCGTTGGCCAGGGAAGGCTCCAGCTTTGCGCCAGTGAGCACCGTCAGGGAGTCAGGATTGAGATTGCTGAGGAAGCTCTCGCCTTCCGCGTAGTCGTTGGGGTCGGCCTTGGTAAACAGCTTGTCGTAGAGGCGGATCTCCGCCGAAACGGCGTGCGCGTCCGAGACCCAGTGAAGGGTGGACTTGACCTTGCGGCCGTCGGGCGAGTTTCCGCCGCGGCTGGCCGGATCGTAAGTGCAGTGCACCTCGACGACGTTGCCGTCTGCGTCTTTCAGCACGCTGTTCGCGGTGATGAAATAGGCGGCACGCAGGCGGACTTCCTTGCCCGGCGAAAGGCGGAAATACTTTGGAGGAGGCACCTCGCGAAAGTCGTCCTGCTCGATGTACACGATGCGCGAGAAGGGCACCTGCCGGACGCCCGCTGCAGGATCTTCCGGATTGTTGACCACCTCGAAGAGTTCTTCTTGGCCTTCGGGGTAGTTATCGATGACCAGCTTCAACGGGTTCAGGACAGCCATCGCGCGGGTAGCCCGGCGATTCAAATCGTCGCGCTGGAAGTGCTCGAGGACCTCAATATCCGTAGTCCCGTTGGTGCGCGAGGCGCCGATCGAGGCGCAGAAGGCGCGCAGCGCTTCGGGCGTGAAACCGCGGCGGCGAATGCCGGAAAGCGTAGGCATGCGCGGGTCGTCCCAGCCGCTCACGCGTCCTTCCTGCACCAGTTGCAGCAGCTTGCGCTTGCTGAGCAGCGTATAGGTCAGGTTCAGACGATCAAACTCAATCTGTTGCGACGGAAAGATGCCCAATTGCTCGATGTACCAGCGGTAGAGGGGCTGGTGGTCAGCGAACTCCAGCGTGCACATGGAGTGCGTAACGTTCTCGATCGAGTCGGACTGGCCGTGCGCAAAGTCGTACATCGGGTAGATGCACCAGTCGTCGCCCGTGCGGTGGTGCGAAGCGTGGAGGATGCGGTACATGACCGGGTCGCGCATGTTGAGGTTGGGCGAAGTCATGTCGATCTTGGCGCGCAGCACGCGCGAGCCATCAGGGAACTCACCGCTTTTCATACGCAGGAACAGGCCAAGGTTCTCTTCGACTGAGCGGTTGCGGTAGGGGCTGTCCTTGCCCGGCTCGGTCAGGGTGCCACGGTATTGGCGGATCTCGTCAGCCGTGAGGTCATCGACATACGCCTTGCCGGCCTTCACCAGCTGCAGTGCCCACTCGTACAGCTGGCCGAAGTAGTCCGACGCATAGCACAGCCGATCCCATTTGAACCCCAGCCAGCGCACATCCGTCATGATGGAGTCGACATACTCCTGCTCTTCCTTCTCAGGATTGGTGTCGTCGAAGCGCAGGTTGGTCCTGCCGCCGAACTCGTCAGCCAGACCGAAATCGATGCAGATCGCCTTGGCGTGGCCAATATGCAGGTAGCCGTTGGGTTCGGGAGGAAAGCGTGTCTGCACGATGGCGTCGCCGTACTTCTTGGCGAGCACATCCTCGGCCATCTGATCGCGAAGAAAGTTGGAGACCGTGCGAGCTTCCTGGCTTTCCGGATTTGAGTTCGTCATGACTGCAATTCCTCATCCAACTGCGAGTGTGCTCAATTGAGCAATCAAAGGCTGGTTTCGGCCTGGCGAATGCGGGCTAGGCAAAGCTCGCGGCCCAGCACGGCCATGGTTTCAAACAGCGGAGGCGCGTTCTTGCGTCCGCAGACGGCAACCCGGATGGGCTGGAACATGGGGCCGGCCTTCAGACCGAGCGATGCGGCCGCCTCGCGCAGCGCGTGTTCTAGCGCATCGTGGTCAAAAGAGACGTTGGCTAGAACCTCTAGCGCGTAGTGCAGAACGCGGCGTGCCAGCGCAGCATCGCCCTTCTGCGGAATCAGTTCAGCCGGATCATAAGGGGCGAGCTGGGCTTGGAAGAAGAAGTCCGCTGCCGGGACGGCATCGCCGAGCAGCTTGATGCGCTCTCGGATCAACGGGGTCACCGCAAGCAACTGTTCCGGCGAAGCGCTGAGGCCAGCCTTCGCAAAGAAGGGCGCCAGGCCTCGGCTGAGCTCGTCCACAGGCAGCGCGCGGATATGCTCCGCGTTGAGCCAGACAGCCTTGGGATCGAAGGGGTCTTCCTCGGTGAAGTTGACCACAGCGTTGGCGCGGTTCACGCCCTCGAGTGTGAACGCATCACGGATTTCATCCACAGTGAGGAACTCGCGATCGTTCTTGGGCGACCAGCCGAGAAGGCAAAGAAAGTTGATAAAGGCCGAGGGCAGAAATCCCGCGTCGCGATAGGTAGTCACGCTCACCACGGGCCCGTGCTTGCGCTTGGAGAGCTTGGCCCCATCGGGTGCAACCAGCAACGGAAGATGCGCAAACTGCGGAGTCTCGCCGCCGAGGGCTTCGAAGATAAGCAGGTGCTTGAATGTGTTGGTCAGGTGATCCTGGCCGCGGATGATCTGGCTGATGCGGAGATCGGCGTCGTCCACGCAGGAGGCCAGGTGATACGTCGGCATCCCGTCCGACCGCAGCAGGGCAAAGTCCTCGACTTCGTCGGCAAGCTTGGACTGCGCACCGTAGACGCCATCCGTGAAGCGCAGAATGCGGTCCTCGCCGCGCGGTACGCGATACCGCAGCGCAAAGGCCTCGCCTGCGGCGGCACGGCGGTCGCTCTCCTCGCGCGAAAGCTCGCGCATTCCGGGGTTGAAGTGCCACGCTTCCTGCGCGGACGACCGTTCGTCGCCGGCGTGCGCTGGCGTGAAGTCGCGATAGGCAAGCCCCTTGGCGAAGATCGCTTCGGCCGCCTTGCGGTGCAGATCAAGCCGTTCTGATTGCTTGTACTCTTCGTCCCAGTGCAGGCCCAGCCAACGCAGTCCCTCGAAGATCGACTGGACGCTGGCGTCGGTGTTCCGCTCGACATCGGTGTCGTCCAGGCGCAGCACCATCGTACCGTTGTTGTGCCGTGCATAGAGCCAGTTATAGATAAACGTCCGGGCGCTACCGACGTGGAGATAGCCGGTGGGTGAAGGCGCAAATCGTACGCGCGGAGCCTGTGCGAAGGAGTGAATTTCTTGAGCCATCAGAGAGGAGCTTTCCTCTTTGATGCTATCAGCTTTGGGCTGGAGCCAGTCTCGCGGCGCGGGAGAGCACTAGGTGCGCGGCGGCGCGGGTGGGTAGGGGTAGCTGAGCGCGCCCGGTGCGTCCGGCACGGTCTTCCACTCCGCAAAGGCAAGGATGTAAATCAGGACGAGGCTGCCGAGGGGCAGCAGGTTGAGCATCGAGAGCCAGGGCGAAAAGCCGGCCTTTTTGCAGATGAACCAGAAGGGCACGATGAAGACGATCAGGGCCATGATGGTGACGACGGCGATGATCGGAAGAACGGCGGCCATGATGCGGGCCGCCTGCTCCGGGTTCGGTGGGGTCTGCAGCAGCAGAAGAGCGAAGTGCATGGGAGTTCTCCGCAGAAGAGGATGAAAGCTCCCCGCCACAGTACGGCCAATCGCGGCAAACTGCAATCGAATTTTCGCGTCGCGCCTTACTCCATTGGCACGCCGTCGAGCGAGAGCAATCGGCCCACCGGGTACTCGCCGACGTGGTTTGCCTTTCCCCAGGGCGAACGGTCGTAGAAGAACTCGAGCCGCGCCCGGGGGCTCGCAGCAAAGCGCGGGTCAGCGGCCACGCGATGTTCGAACTCGGCCTTGAGCGCGGGGTCCTTGGCCAGTTCTTCGCGCGCCAGCTTCTCCAGCACGTAGCCCTCGCCGAACTCGCGCTGTTCAAACACGGAGTCGAAGAAGCCCCATCGCAACGCGGAGTCGGGCGCGTCCGGCTCAAGCCAATGAATCGCGACTTTGGACAGGCGCTGATCGAGAGTGACGACGACTGAACCGGCAGGGAAGGTCAACGTCTCCGTTGCGAGCGTGCAGGCACCAAAGCGGCCCGGCTCTGCGCCGCCGCCCTCGCCGCGAAACGTGGGGTGGCGGCCTTCGAACGGAGGCCCCTGCCACTCCATGCCGGTGCAGCGGTAACGCTCTACCTTGCCGGTCCACGGGGCGGTGGTGTGGCGCATGGCCACGTCGTGCGCGGCGAGCACGTCGATCACGTGCGTCCATTGCGGCGGCACAATGTAAGCGGCGGGTGGCGTGGTCCAGGCAGTCACCTTCGCGCCGGTCGAGAGCGGTAGTGATGCGTTCCACGGTTCGTGCGTGTAGCTCACCCACATCGTACCGGAGACCTCGCTCAGCGCGCGCTTGTACTGGTAGCCGCGGAACTCGACAGGCGTGGTTTCGCCATTGGGCCCGATAGCGAGAGGGAAGTGCTCGTTGCCAAGCGCGTGCGCGCCGAGTTGGGCCGCGTCAGCGTCTGCCTGCTGGTTCAGCGTGATCAGCTTCGCCGTGTCGCGATTCAGCACTTCAAGCAGCGCGCGCAGAATCT
>DCFV01000212.1:0-4172 GCA_002314435.1 Acidobacteriaceae bacterium UBA1795
GGTGAAGGTGTGGGCCAAGCTCAAGACGTCAAAGTCGCGCCTGATCGGACCCAACTGCCCGGGTGTCATCTCTCCAGGCAAGGCCAAGATCGGTATCATGCCCGGTCGCATTCACAAGGAAGGCACGGTGGGTATTGTGTCGCGCTCGGGCACGCTCACCTATGAGGCCGTGCACCAGCTCACGCAGCGCGGCATCGGGCAGTCGACAGCCATCGGCATCGGGGGCGACCCTATCATCGGCACTACACACATTGATGCGTTGCGCCTGCTGAACGATGATCCAGACACCGAGGCGATCATTATGATCGGCGAGATCGGCGGATCGGCGGAAGAAGCGGCTGCGGAGTTTGTGAAGCAGCATGTGAAGAAGCCGGTTGTAGGTTTCATAGCCGGCCAAACTGCCCCTCCGGGGCGCCGTATGGGCCATGCTGGAGCCATCATCTCGGGCGGGCAGGGCACCGCAGCCGACAAGATGAAGGCCATGACCGCGGCGGGCATTCACGTGGTCGTGTCGCCGGCCGAGATTGGCGCCACGCTGGCCAAGGTAATCGGCAGGGCATAGGTCGCTGCAAACCGCAAGACACGAAGGCCCACCGCGACGGTGGGCCTTCGTGTCTTGCGCAGACAGCTCGCGAATGCCGTTACCAGACCCGGCAGGGCGTTGCGCTCACCATCTTGTCCGTCTTCTTGCAGCTGAAGCTCTTCGCAAACACCGGCAGGTCCTGGAGCACTGTGTTGGTGCGGTACTCGTCGGGAGCGTGCGGATCGGTCTCGGCCTGCGTGCGCAGTTGCTCGGGCCGCGTCTGAGTACACCACTGCTGCGCATAGGCGATCCAGAAGCGCTGGTCCGGCGTGTAGCCGTCGGTCTTCGCGTTCATGTCCAGGTGTGCGGTCTCCGCCCTTTCCTGCCACGCGATCCAAGCCAGCCACAGGCCGCCCAGGTCGGCCAGGTTTTCGCCCAGCGTGAGTTTGCCGTTCAGGTGTACACCGGGCACGGCTTCAATGGCGTCATACTGTTTCACCATGCACTGCGCGCGCTCGTTGAACTTCTGCTCGTCGTCCTTGGTCCACCAGTCTGTCAGGTTGCCTTCCTTGTCGAACTGACGTCCCTCGTCGTCGAAGCCGTGCGTCAGCTCGTGGCCAATGGTCGAGCCCATGTCGCCAAAGTTGGCCGCGTCATCTTCCCTGTCGCTAAAGAAGGGCGGCTGAAAGTACCCGGCGGGGAAGTTCACATTGTTCTGCTGCGGCTCGTAGTAGGCGTTCACGGTGGGCGGCGACATCATCCACTCGTTCTTGTCCACCGGTTTGCCGATCTTGGCCAGGTCGCGCGCGAAGTTGAACTGCCGCACGCGCTCCTGGTTGCCCAGAGCGTCGCCGCGCACAATTGCCAGCTTCGAGTAGTCACGCCACTTGTCCGGATAGCCCACCTTGTTCATGACCGCGCGCAGCTTTTCCTTGGCCTTTACCTTGGTCCCGGGGCTCATCCAGTCGAGCCGATCGATGTCCTTGTTCATGGCCTGCTCAATGGCCACGGTCATTTCCAGAGCATGCTGCTTGGCGGAGGGCGGAAAGTACTTTTCGACGTACACCTGGCCCAGCGCCTCGCCCATCTCGCGGTCCACGCGGTTGGTGCAGAGCTTCCAGCGCTCCTGCTGTTTTTCCGCTCCGTTCAGCTCGTGCTGGTAGAAGCGCCACGTCTCATATTCAAAGGCGGCAGGCATGCTGGTGCCGGCGTAGGCGTGCAGCAGGTGCCAGCGTAGGTAGGCCCTGATCTGGTCGAGCAGCGTGTCGGCAACCAGTGCGTTGAATTCGACGAAAAACTTCGGCTCGGAGTCGTTCATCTTGCCCACGGCGGGCGCATGGACTGCGGCCACGTAGGCGGGTAAGGGGAAGTGCATCAGCTCCTTCGCAAAGCTGGCCACGTCCGTGGGGTGGTTGATGTTTTGCGGGTCGCGCAATTCTGTCACGGTGAGCGAAGCTTTAGCCAGCCGCGTCTCGATAGCGAGCAACGTCTCTGCGTCCTTCTTCGCCTGCGCATCCGTCTCGCCCGCCAGCACAAGTATGCGGTGCACGTGATCGACATACTGCGCGCGCTGCTCCACGGATTTTGCGTCTGTACGCGTGTAGTAGTCGCGCTCCGGCAGACCCAGGCCGCCCGCGCCATAGGAACTGATGACGTTGTTGGCGTTCGCCAGGTCCTGATCAGAGCTCATGTCGAAGAACACGTTTACGCCGATTGAGTGCAGGTGGCCTACAAGCGCGGGCAACTCGGCAGCCGACCTGAGCGCGGCGATGCGGTCCAGTTCAGGCTGCAAGGGCGCAAGACCAGCCTTGTCGATGGCTGCGGTGTCCATGCAGCTTGCGTACTCGTCGCCGATCTTCTGCTCGTTGGTGGTGCGAGTAGGCGAGGCGACTGCGGCCTGTTCGAGAATCTGTTTCAGGTGTTGCCGGTTCAGTTCCTGCAACTCCGTGAAGCGGCCATAGGAGATCTGATCGGGTGGCAACGGGTTGTGCTGGAACCAGCCGTTGCAGCTGTAGCGGTAGAAGTTCTCGCAGGGATCGATGCTCTTGTCCACCAGCGTGGGATCGAAGACGCGCAGCCCAGCCTGTGAAGGGCTCGCGGCCGGCGCGGAGGATTGGCCGAGGAGGACGACCGGCCAGAAAACAAAGAGCGACAAGGCAAGAAGAAGGCGCGAACAAGCAGATAAGCACGACATTCCGCCAATCTAGCAGATGAATGGGCACGCGTGTCCGGACCCTCATGTCCGGGCCCGGCGGGCCGGTACAATGAGAGGCGGACTCTTTGTCCCCGAGGAGATCATCGAAGTGGTGCAGCGCACATTCAGCATCGTCAAGCCGGACGCGGTTCGCAAAGGCTACACCGGAGCCATCCTCGCCGAGATCGCGAAGGCCGGTTTCAAGATCGTGTCGATCAAGAAGGCGTCGATTTCAAACGAGCAGGCGCAGGGTTTTTATTACGTCCACAAGGAGCGTCCGTTCTTCAACGATCTGTGCGCCTTTATGTCGTCGGGCCCGCTCTTCCTGATGGTGCTCGAGAAGGAAGACGCCATCGCCGATCTGCGCAAGCTGATGGGCGCCACCAACCCGGCCAACGCCGAAGAGGGAACGATCCGTAAGCAGTTCGCGGGCTCGATCCAGGAGAACGCCATCCACGGCTCCGACGGCGAGGATACCGCCGCGTTTGAGATTGGCTACTGGTTCGCCGGCTGCGAACTGATCTAGGCGTTCGCGGCGCGGTCCTAATTCCCGAAAAGGCTGTCGACCTTCCCCTGCAGCGCGGCTATTTGCCGCCGCAGGTCGGCCACCGTGGCTTCCAACTGCGCGAGGCGATCGTCTTGGTCGGAGGCTACTGCCGGGGAGGGTGCTGCGACCGCAACTGCCGGAGCCACCACCGGCCCCGAAAGCAGATGCGCATAGCGCGACTCCTTGGTGCCGGGCTGGCGCGGCAGCACCGCAGCAAGTGGAGGTTCACGTTCCATCAATTTCTGCAGTCCGGCGGCGACGTCGGTAATCTCTTCAAAGCGGTGCAGGCGCTCCGTGCGGCCGCGCAGCTCACCGGGTGTCTGCGACCCGCGCAGCAGGAGTACGCACAGCAGGGCCGTCTCTGCGCGGCTCAGGTTGAGAGCCTCGCCCAGCCAGTGTTCGTACTTCGCCACACGCCCGTCAGCCCGTGCGGGGCCTGCCAGCCGGTGGTCCTCCAGCCCGTGCAGTGCCTTGCGCATCTCATCTTCGTCGAGATCCATCACCGGCTCGCGGTTAGAGCGCTGGTTGCATGCGTGTACCAAAGCATTGAGCGACAGCGGATAGTAGTCCGGCGTTGTGATCTCTTTTTCAATGAGCGCGCCCAGCACACGGGCCTGGGCGCCGGAGAGAACGAAGGGATGTTCCGAGGGCATAATTCCATTCTCCCATTCCCCACTTGGGGCAGAAAGTGCCCGGCGGCGGATTTTCAACCGCCCCGTCCCTGCTGGTTCTGCGATACTAATGGGTTATGCCGATCGCCGACCTGCAAGAAGCAGCCCAAAAGATTGCTGGATTTCTCGCTTCCCTCAACAAACTCGGGGGCCTGCGCCTCAAGTACCGCATTACCGCTGGTGACGGCGCGCGCGATCCTGAGGGTATGGAGGCACGCCAGATCTACGTGGAGTTGG
>DCFV01000212.1:4479-15152 GCA_002314435.1 Acidobacteriaceae bacterium UBA1795
GAGACTGTGGCCTCGCAGATGCTCCGTCTGGACCAGCGCGAGCACGAACTCGTCAGCTTTGACGCGGGCAATTTCAAGGCCCTCCGCGCACAGGAACTGCGTATGGCCGCCGAAACGGCGGCCGAAAAGGTGCTGCGCACCGGCGTGCCCTATGCCTTTCCGCCCATGAACAGCCGCGAACGTCGCCTGCTCCATCTGGCATTTAAGACCATGGACGGCGTGGAGACGGCCAGCCAGGGCGAGGGACAGGACCGCTTCCTGGCCGTGTATCCCGCGGGCAAAACCGATCTGCCCGTGGCCCCACCGGTAAAGCCACGCAGCTTCGGACGCCGCTAAGCCCTGCTGGCGGGTATGCCACAATACCCACCATGAGATTTGCAGAATCCCTGCTTCTTCTTGCTCTGGCTGCGAACTTGTGTGTGGCGCAAAAGCGGCTTGTCCTCATTGATCAGGATGGCTCCGGCCCCGGCGGCTCAAACCAGATGGCCATGCTTGCTTTGCTGCAGGCGCCGCAAGCGCAGGTCCTCGGCATCACCATGGTCACCGGCAACGCGTGGCGCGATGAAGAGACACAGCACACGCTGCGCATGCTTGAACTGACCGGACACGCCGACGTGCCCGTGGCGCAAGGTGCAGTGTTTCCGCTCGTCCGCACACAACAGGAAACGCGGCTCGAGGAAGCGCTTGTGGGCAAGGTGGTGTGGCTGGGCGCGTGGGGCCAGTCCGTAAGCACCATGGTCGAGACTCCCAAGGGCGATGCACCGCTGGTTACAGAGGCTGCACAGGCGCACAGTCCCTACGTGGTTCCGCCCATGCTGGAAGGCACACCCCGGCTCAAGCCCATTGACGAGGACGCGGTGCACTTCCTTATCCGCCAAGTACACATGCACCCGCATCAGGTCACCATCTATGCCGCCGGTCCGATGACCAATATTGCGCTTGCTATCTCCATCGACCCCGAGTTCGCCGCACTGACACAGGGCATCGTGATGATGGGCGGCAGCCTGAACCCGCAGACCGACGATCCGGAGTTCGCCACCAGCCCCCGCCATGAGTTCAACTTCTGGTTCGATCCCGAGGCCACGCACATCGTGCTGCGCGCCGCGTGGCCGCGCATCGACGTGACCACGGTCGACGTCTCCATCAAGGCGCCGTTCACGCAGCAGATGCTGGACGCGATCGCGCAATCGCAATCGCCTACGGCGCGCTACATCGCCGCGTGGAGCCAGAACCGCTACTACCTGTGGGACGAGTTGGCCGCGTGCGCCTGGCTCGACTCAACACTGATCACGAACGAGAAGCACCTGTACATGGACGTCGACCTGAGCCACGGACCCAGCTATGGCGATACGCTGACGTGGAACGAAAAGCTGAAGCCCGTGACCGGCGTTCGCCTCGTCCACGCGCAGCTTGACCTCGACTTGCCAAAGTTCCAGAGGATGTTCGTGGAGTTGATGAAGCGGTAGTGTGAAGCGCAGAAAGGCCCGAATTCACCAGAGAATCCGGGCCTTTCTGCGTTCAGGGAGAATCTCCGGCCTAGCCGTTCAACTGCTCCTGAAGCTTGTTCAGCGTACGGTGCAGGTCCTTGTCGGTGCGGCGCTGTTCGTCGATCTTGCCGATCGAGTGCATCACGGTGGTGTGGTGCTTGTTGCCGAACTGGCGGCCGATCTCAGGCAGGCTGGCCTCTGTCATCTGCTTGGCCAGGTACATCGCAATCTGACGTGGCACCACGACGTTGCGCGAGTTGTTCTTCTGCTTCAGGTCGCTCACCTTCATGCCGAACTGCTCGGCCACGGCGCGCTGTATCGACTCGATGGTGATCTTGCGTACCTGCATGTCGATGAACTGTTTCAGACACTGCTGCGTCGCAGCCAACGTGATATCCATGCGGTTCAGCTGGCACCAGGCGATGAGCCTCACCAGCGCGCCTTCGAGTTCGCGCACGTTGGTGCGCACGTTCGAAGCGATGAACAGCGCCACGTCGGTTGGCAGTACCACCTGCTCGGTCTCGGCCTTCTTCTGCAGAATGGCGACCTTTGTTTCGAGATCGGGCGGCTGAATGTCTGCGATTAGCCCCCACTCGAACCGCGAGCGCAGCCGATCCTCAATCTCCGCCAATTCCTTCGGCGGCCGGTCGCTGGCGATGACGATCTGGCGCATCGACTCGTGGAGCGCGTTGAAGGTGTGAAAGAACTCCTCCTGCGTGCGTTCCTTCTGCGCGATGAACTGGATGTCGTCGATCAGCAGCACGTCCACCGAGCGAAAGCGGTCGCGGAAGCTGGTCATGCGATCGTTGCGCAGCGAGGTGATCATCTCATTGGTGAACTTCTCTGCCGAGACGTAGCAGATGCTGGATGAAGCCTGGCGCCGTTTCACTTCGTGGCCGATGGCGTGCATCAGGTGCGTCTTGCCCATTCCCACGCCGCCGTACAGGAATAACGGGTTGTAGGCACGCGAGGGGCGCTCTGCCACAGCCAGGGCCGCGGCGCGGGCAAACTGGTTGCCGTTGCCGATGACGAAGTTGTCGAAGGTGTAACGCGAATTGAGCTGCGCCGCTGTCGACCAGTCGAAGCGGCCCTGTTCCGGCACGCGATGGTTGGGCGCGGATTGGGGCGCGCTGGGCGCGTGCGCGGGCAGCGGACCAAAGCCGCCATCCTTGCGCTGCGGCGGCACGGAGGGGTCTTCACTGGCGGTGACAAACACCACGTCGTCGTACTCCAGACCCTGCAGGTCAATCGCCTCCTGGATCAGATCACCGTACTTATCGCCGATGTGCTGAAACTCCGCCGAGGGCACGCGGACATAAAGTGTGCGGCCCACAACGTGGCTGTAGCGTGTGGGCTTGAGCCAGGTCTCGTAGGACTGGCGAATCACCTTCTTCTCTAAAGCGGAGAGGATTTGGAGCCAGGGATTGAGTGCCGAAGCCGGAGAAGTAGCGAATACCATCGAAGAGATCCTTGTACGCGTCGCCTCAAAATTGCCGGAAAGGTTCAGCCAACGGAAACAGGCAACAACTCACGCGGCCAGTTGAGTTCACACTCACTGGGAAGTTGTTTCTTCGCAGGTGCCTGGTTGCCGTTGGCGGTCCCGGAATACAGCACTCGGGACACAGGATGAAACTACTCCGTGGGACGCAGAAAAACTTTCTGAACGGTCCCGATAGTAGCACATCTGTGAGTGGTTGCAATGCCCCATTCACATTCGCCGGACGAAACTTTAGGAGGTTGCACCATAGGTGGTGAAAGCATGTAAAAAATCGTTCACGTGGCTAGTTTAGGCACTGGTTTAATCTCATTCCGGCAACCGGTTCTGGCGCGAAGGATTACGCTTGGCACGCGACGTCCTGCGCGACCGGTATAGGTGAGACTGGATTCCTGGCCCAACCTGGGATACACTAAGTACTTGCCGTCAAGGCTCAGAATTTTTATTGGAAACAGGAGCGCATTTTTATGCCCAAGCGCACATTTCAACCCAACCGCCGCAGTCGTGTGAAGAAGCACGGCTTCCGCTCGCGCATGAAGACCAAGAGCGGCGCTGCCGTGTTGAGCCGTCGCCGTGCGGCCGGCCGCAAGCGTGTCTCAGTCAGCGCTGGCTATCGCGACTAACTCCCGCCTTCCGGGCCGGAGTGTGTTGAGCGTGTTTGCTGTTCCGGCACGACCTCCGGCACTGCCATGAGCACCACCCCTTTGCACTCGAACCTGCAGCTGGCTGCGCCCGCCACCGGGTGCCAGTCTCTGGCGTGCGTGCGTCTGCGCAAACACGCGGACTATCAGCGCGCCTATGCGGCCAGCCGCAAGCGACAGTCGGCGTCGATGAGCTGGTTTCTGGCGCCACAGACTGAGCCCGCCACCCCGCGTGTAGGCCTCACTGCTGGCAAGGTGCTGGGTAAGGCGCACGAGCGCAATCGAATCAAGCGCCGCATGCGCGAGCTACTCCGCCGCCACGTGGCTGAGCTTCCGGCTGGCTTCGATCTCATACTGCATCCGCGCCGTTCCGTCCTCAGCGTCGAATTCACGAAACTCGAAACCGAACTGGTGTGTATTCTGGGGCAGGCGCAGGTGGAGGGGGAGCGCATGCGCAAGGCTGCCGTGCGCGTTATATGACCCACTTTCTGCTGGCTCTCATCGCGTTCTATCAGCGCTGGCTGTCGCCGGCGTTGCACAGCCTTTCACCGGGCGGCTGCAAGTTTCTTCCCACCTGCTCGGAATACGCAGCACAGGCCATCGCGATTCATGGGCCGCTACGCGGTCTAGGAATGGCCGTCTGGCGGCTGTTACGTTGTCATCCTTTCAGCCCCGGTGGGCTTGATCCCGTGCCCCCTGCACGCGGCGCATGACCTTGCCCGCGTGAACCGTTACCATAGACAGAGCGGCGCCCGCGCGCCGGTTCTTACGACAAGACAGGACGTTCCCTTTGCCCGAACTTCGTAATCCCAATTTGGACTCGCAGGGCTCCGGCGGCGGTGGCAACAGCGGCGGTGATTTCCGCAGCCTGATCACCTTCACCTTCCTGGCGCTCGCGCTCCTTCTAGCATTCCAGTACTTCAAGCCCCGGCAGGATGCGGCGCCGCAGCAGGCGCAGACCCAACAGTCGTCCGCGACGCAGTCCGCTGCGGCCCAGCCCGCGGCTGCCGCGCAGGCTCCAACTGCGACGCCCGCCGTCTCTGCAACTGCAGAGACGGAAACAACCGTGGAGAACGACCTCTACAAGATCGTCTTTTCCAACCGTGGTGCGCAGGTCAAACACTGGATTCTGAAGAAGTACACAGATTCGGCTGGCAAGCCGCTCGACCTGGTGCAGCCGCAGTTGGCGGAGCGATTCGGCTTTCCGTTTGCGCTCTATACCTATGAGACGTCGCTGACTACGCAGGTGAATGAGGCGCTCTATCAGGTCTCGTCGAGCGGAACCCTGCTAGCTCCTGCTACGCTGTCGTTCCACTTCTCACAGAACGGCCTCGATGTGGTGAAGAGCTTCCGCTTCGACTCGAGCTACGTGGTTGGCATTGACACAGTGGTCGAGCGCAACGGCCAGACCGTTCGCGCGCTGGTGCAGTGGCCGGCAGGCTTGGGCGACATGGAGGAGTACCTCCCTTCCTCGTCCACGCGCAGTACGCTGCTGACCCAGTCGCAGATCATCACCTCGACTGGCGATAAGCAGACCACCACCGCTGCCGCCAAGGTGAGTGGTAACGCTACTGTGGAGCAGCAGTTTGACTACGCGGCGCTGACTGATCTCTACTTTGCCGCGGCGTTCCTGCCCGACGCGCCCTCGCATGCCTCGCTGATCACGTTCCATAACACGGTTGACGTACCCAGTGACCTGAACAATCCCAACAGCCAGAAGAAGCCGAGCAGTGTCGTCGGACTGGCCATGGGCGATACCAGCGGAACCACGCATCTGCGCCTGTTTGTCGGGCCCAAGCAGTCGGACGTGCTCAAGACTGTGCACGCCGTTAGCGCCACTGGCCGGGCTGACGGGGTTTCGCTTGAGCCGCTCATTCAGTACGGCATGTGGAGCATCATCGCCAAGCCGCTCTACATCGCGCTGCGCTGGCTACACGATCTGCTTGGCTCCGGCGCCTACAACTGGGGCTGGTCCATCATTCTGTTTACCGCGGCCTTCAACTTGCTGATGCTGCCGACGCGCTTCATGATGATGCGTTCTTCGCTACGCATGATGCGTATTCAGCCGGAAGTGGAAAAGATCAAGCGCAAGTATGCCCATCTCAAGATCAACGACCCCAAGCGGACCGAGATGAACACCGAGATGATGGATCTGTACAAGCGTGAGGGCGTCAATGTCTACGGCGGATGCCTGCCCATGCTGCCGCAGATTCCGCTGTTCTTCGCTTACTTCCGCGTTCTGCAGTACGCGGTGGAACTGCGCCATGCGCACTGGTTCTGGCTCACGGACCTTGCTACGCCTGATCCGCTACATATTCTGCCGATCCTCATCATCCTTACCATGTTCCTTACGCAGTACATCACTCCGTCGCCCGGCATGGATCCCGCGCAGCGCCGCATGATGGCCTTCATCATGCCTGTGTTCATGGGCTTCATCCTGTTTAACTATGCTTCGGGTTTGGCGCTCTACTGGGGCACCAGCAACATCATCAACCTCGTCCTGCAACTGGGGATCAACCAGTCCAGCATGGGCAAGGAGATGCATGCCATCGCCGCACGCCGCGCACAAAAGAAAGGCAGCGGTTCCCGTGTGATCCAGGGCCGAAAGTAAGCGCCTGCAGTTGAGTCGGCGCTCCCGCCACAACGGACGGGGCGCCGATTCTGTTTTTAGGCCAAAATCGTCGCCAACGCTTCATCCACAGTGGAATGCGTGAACTGGAACCCCGCACAGATGAGCCTCGACGGCATGGCGCGCTGACTGGCCAGCAGCGCTTCGTCAGCCATCTGGCCGAGGACCAGGCGCAGCGCAAATGCCGGAGCAGGCAGCACCGCTGGCCGGTGCAACTGCCGCGCCAACGCCCGCGTGAATGCGGCATTGGTCACCGGATTTGGGGCGGTCACGTTGATGGCGCCTGTCACCGCAGGCGTGGCAACTGCGAACAGCAGTGCGGCGACCGCGTCCTGTAGACTGACCCAGCTCATCCACTGCCGACCGTCACCCAGATTGCCGCCCAGTCCCGCACGAAACAGCGGCAGCATCTTTTTAAGGGCGCCTGCATCCCTTCCCAGAACGACGCCAAAACGCGCATGCACCACGCGGATCCCAGAGTCTACTGCGGGCTGTGCCGCTGCCTCCCATGTGCGACAAAGGTCGGCCAGAAAGCCCGTGCCCGCGGGCGAGGACTCGTCCAGCAACTCGTCACCGCGGTCGCCGTAAAGTCCCACAGCCGAGGCCACCACCAGCACCTCTGGCTTCTGTTGCAGTCCGGACAGTGCCGTGGCCAACGCGTGCGTCGTGTCCACACGACTGGAGATAAGCTCGCGGCGATAGGCCGCCGTCCAGCGGCCCCCGGCCACGCTCGATCCCGAAAGATGAATTGCTGCCGTGCAATCCTCCAGGGCTGCCGGGTCGGCCACCGCGGGCTGGGCAGCCGGATTCCAGCCGATTTGCCCTTCGCCGTGTGCCGCCCCGCGCACCAACTGCCGTACCTCCATACCCCGCGCCGACAATGCCTGGCGGACAGCACTCCCCAACATGCCTGAGGCTCCGCTCATCAGCACGGCTGCCTGCTTCGGCGCTTCCAGTCTCACTTTCATGGTTTCCATCTTCACAGACTGAGTTTCTTTCCCGATAAAGAAATCGGGCAGGTTTGCCGAGCCGCACGGAGTTTAGTAGGATGCGAATAGGTTTTGATTGGGGCAACATGCTCACGGGCCCACACCCTGAGGAGGGTGGCTGATGACGGAGCTGGCACCGGTTCGCAGCGAAGAAACGCAGAAGTCGCAGGTCGACAACGAGACCACGGAACGCTTCATCGCTGAAAAACATATCGGCGAGCGGATCAAGCGGCTTCGACTGAAGAAGTCGATGGGACTGGTCGAGTTGGGCAGACACACTGGCCTGTCTGCCAGCTTTCTTTCGCAACTGGAGACGGGTCGCGTGGTGCCCACGCTGCGTAACCTGGCGCGCATCGCCATGGTCTTCTCCAAGGATCTTTCGTACTTCTTTGAGAGCGAGCCGCAGGCCATGTTCCGCGTGCACCGCCGCAAAGAGCGTGTGCGCCTGCCCCAGACCGGCGTGGACGAACCAACCTACTTCTTCGAAAGCCTGGGCTACATGGTGCCGGACCGGCACATGGACCCGTACTTCGCCGAGTTCATTCCGCTTGACAAGAACCTGGAGCCGCGTGCACACATGCATCCCGGCTTCGAATTCCTGTATATCCTCGAAGGTGAACTGGAATTGCATCACGGCGAGCAACACGCTACGCTTGAGCCCGGCGACGCAGTCTACTTCGACGCCAGCACCCCGCATAGTTACGTGTGCGCGGGAAAGAAGCCGGCCGATGTGCTGATCGTGACAATGCACCAGCCGCCGCCGGCGCAGCCTGTCACTCTGTTACGGCAGTCGGGCCCGCGGGCTCTGCCCGGTAGTCCTACACCGCGCACCGCCTCGGGTGGAACGCGCTAGGCTGCACTACGCTTTGACCTTTGCGAAGAAGTCCGCCACATCCTGCCAGTTGTTCACGCGGGTGTAGCCGGTCGCAGCCAGGTTGTGCGGGGCAGAGTAGAGCAGTCCCTTACCCTCAAACCGTTGCAGGTTGCGCGGCAGGTCGTCGATCAGATAGTCCGCACGCAGAATGCACTTGTTGCCGCAGAAGACGTAGTTGGTGGGCGGAATGAACGGGAAGTGCCGCTGCAGCCAGCGGTACTTCGGCCCCAGTGAGTTGGGCACGGTCATGGCCTGTGTCGCAATGTAGACGTCGAAGCGCTGAGTCAGATGCTTGAGCACCTCCTGCGCGCCGGGCATCAGCGCCAAGTCCTCAAAGAAATCCTCTGCATCGAGAAAGGCGCGCAACTGCGCCTGCCGGTCCGCTGGAGTCACTTCCCACAAAGCCTTGCCGGTCAGTTCGTCCACACTCACGGATTCATCGAACGTTTCGTTGTAACGCCGCAGGTGCTCGGCCAGCGTATCGGCCATCACCTCGTCCATGTCCACACAAATGCGCTGCACGTGTTGCTCCTTGCACGTGAGAATCGATTGGATTGGCGCGCGCGGCGTGGCCAACGCACGAAGGGCTTATGACCCAGCCGTGTTCGGTCGGCGAATCGCGTGGCCATCGCCTGTCGCAGGCGTCTCCAGCTGCGGTGCTTTTGGCGCGGCGGCAAACGCGGGGTCCCAGTAGAGCAGCCGCCCGCAACTATCGCAGGTCAGCAACTGCCCATCGCGCAACTGGTTCCAAACCTGCGGGCGTACGCCCATACGGCAACCGGGGCATTGCTGATTCTCTGCGCGCGCCAAGCCTGTTCCGCGGCTCAGCGCGATGCGGTCGAAGCGGGCCAGCAATTCGGGCTCAATCAGCTTGCGCAGAATCTCACGCTCGGTCTCGAGCGCCGCTTGTTCCGTGGCCATTTCTTTTTGCTGCAGCGCGATACGTTCGCGTGTTCTGTCCAGCGTCTGGGCCAGCTCTTCCACGTGTGCGCGGGCCGCGCTCATTGCGGCTTCCTGTGTTTCGGTGCGCTCCAGGCTGGCGAACTCCTCATTTTCGATGCGCTCGATCTCGCTCTCGGCAAAGCGCACTTCGTGCTCAATGGCCTCAGCCTGTGCAGGTGTTGTTACAGAGTCCTGCTGGGCACGGTAGCGTGCAGCCTTCTGGCGGTGTTGCGCAGCTTCGCGCTCCAGTCGGTTGCGCAATTCTTCCTCGCGCATCAGCGCGCAGGAAGTGGCGGCTGACCTCTGCTCTGCGGCTGTCAGCGCGGCCTCTGTCTGCGCAACCTCAGCTGGCAGTGCGCGGGCTGCCTGTGTCAGGCGCGTACGCTCCAACTCCACCGCCTGCAGCTTAGCCAGGTTTTCAATCTCCGCATTCATCCGTGCATTGAAGTCTATGCCATTGACCGCCCAATAAGAAAATGGGGGCGCACGGTCAACCCCCCGCATCCAAGAGTAAAGTACATGCGATGAGCGCGGAACCAACTTCCTTTCGGCGACGGCACAGATGGCTCTTTTGGACGGGCGGCGCTGTAGTGGTGGTGCTGGCAGCCCTGGTGGTAGCGGCAGCGGTGGTGGCGCGCCGCATCGAGCCATATCTGCGCGCGCAGATTACGCAGACACTGGCCGAACGGCTGCACGCCCGCGTCGAGCTCGACAGCATTCACGTGATGCTCGTCGGCGGCGCGAAGGGCCGGTGGGGCGTGGTGGCCGAGGGCCGCGGGTTGCGTATCTGGCCGTCGCAGCAGTTCACCGCGCACGCGGCGCAGTCCGACTCTGGCGCGCCACTCATTCAGCTCGACGAGTTCAACTTTCACGCCCCGTTGCACTACCACTTTGGCAAACCGGTCGTCATCTCGATGGTGCGGCTTTCGGGGTTTACGATTCATGTGCCGCCCCGCTCCGCGCGGCAGGCCGCATCAGTGGCAGCGCCGCTTCAGCCTGGACGCTCCGGCACGCTCGCACCGTTCGTCGTTGAGCGCATGGAGTGCGATGTTGCGGAACTGGTGCTCGAAACCGACAAGCCAGACAAGCTGCCCATGGACTTCAGCCTGCACCAGCTACGCTTGAGCCACATTGCCGCCGCCGATGCAATGCAGTTTGAAACGGAGATCGTGAACCCGCGCCCGGTGGGCATCATCCGTTCTGCGGGCCGGTTCGGCCCATGGCAGGCCGACGATCCTGGCGCCTCGCCGGTTGAGGGTACATACGAGTTTGACCACGCTGACCTGCGCTCGTTCAAAGGCCTGGCAGGAACTCTCCACTCTACCGGCCGCTTCCAGGGCACGCTGCGCGACGTGACCGTGGACGGCGACGCGCACGTGCCCGACTTCAGCCTTGATCGCTTTGGCAGTTCCATGCCGCTGCACACGCACTTCCATGCGCGCGTCGACGGCACGAATGGCGACACCTGGCTCGAGCCGGTGCAGGCCACGCTGGGCCGTTCGTACTTCACCACGCGCGGCCGCATTGTGCGGATGAGGACCTTGCTCCAGAACGGCGGCATTGCGTTGTCTTCGCCTCAGTCCGTCATTGCCGCGCCCTTTGCCGGTGGCCACGAC
>DCFV01000221.1 GCA_002314435.1 Acidobacteriaceae bacterium UBA1795
TTGCCGTCGCGCAGAATGCCGAGGTTGATGGCGGTGCCAGGGTTGGTTTGCGAGACCGCCACCTGCAGGGCGCTGCCATTCACGATCTTTTTACCGTTGAGTTCGCGGAGCACGTCGCCCTGCTTGAGGCCGGCATGGCCGGCAGGCGAGTCGGGCGTGACCTGGGCGACGATGGCACCGGTGGCGTCGGGCAGGTTGAAGAAGTTGGCGTTCTCAGGCGTCACGTCGTTCATGGTGATGCCGAGATAACCGTGGTGCACTTCGCCGGTCTTGATGATGGATTCGGCTGTGGAGCGGGCAATTTGCGAGGGGATGGCGAAGCCGGCGCCAGCGAATGAGCCCGAACCCGAGATGATGAAGGTGTTGATGCCGATGAGCTCGCCGCGGGCGTTCACCAGCGGGCCGCCGGAGTTGCCGGGATTGATTGCGGCGTCGGTCTGGATGAAGTCACCGGGCTTGCGCGGATCATCGGTGTAGGGGTTGGGGCGGTTGAGTGCGCTGACGATGCCGCGGGTGACAGAGAACTGGAAGTAGCCAAAGGGGCTGCCGAAGGCGAGCACGGTCTGGCCCGGATGGAGCTGAGTGGAGTCGCCCCAGCCAATGGTGGGCAAGTTTTTGGCGTCGATCTTGATCACCGCCAGATCGTTGAGTTTGTCAGCACCAACCAGCTTGGCGGGGAAGACGCGCCGATCATCAAGGGTGACGTTGATCTTGATGGAGCCGTCGACGACGTGGTTGTTGGTGAGGATGTAGCCGTCTGGCGTGAGGATGATTCCTGAGCCGATGCCGCGCTGGAGCTGCGGCTGCTGTTGCTGGCCGTGGCCCTGTGGGCCAAAGAAGAAGCGGAAGGCGGGCGGAATGTTCTGCATGCCCTGGTCCTGATCCTGCTGCTGACCGTCGTCGTCGCCGGCTTCTTCAGAGCCGCGCGATGTGACGGAGACATTCACCACGGCGGGCGTGACACGGGCGGCGACAGCCTCAACGGCGTTATCGAGGGCAACGAGTGAGGAAACGCTTGAGTCGTCGAGCGGAGTAGCACCGTTGGCGCTGCTGGCGGCGTGGACAGAGCTGTGGTTTAGCAGGAGCGCTCCGCTGAGAACGAGAGCGGCAGTGCCGGAGGCGGGAAGAGCGAACTTCTTCAGCTTTGCAATTAATGAATTAGTTGTTGTGGTCATGAGTGTTCTCTCCGTTTGACACATCGATGGTTAAAGTTGGATCACGAACCAGCCGTTGCCGAGGGGGACGGCGGTGGGCTGAGAAGCACGAGAATTCGGGGGCAGCACGCGCAGGATGAGTTGGGTGACGCGGATGCGGCCAGCGGGCTGCGCAGTCCGGAATACGGCATCTGCGGTACCGTCGTAGTCGGCCGTGGTTTGCGGGGACAGTTGGGCGGTTTCAACCTGCTCCCAGGCGGTGAAGACGATCCACTGCTGGCCTTCAGCGGCGTCAGCAGGATGCCTGAGAGCTGCGAGCTGCTCGGAGGGTTCCAAAGCGGATGCTGCTGCGGGCACTGCGGGATGCGCGGCGCTGTTGCGGACGGGTAGAACTGCCTTGGTCGGGATGGCGCGATAGGGCTGCGCTGCGCGGGGCTGTTGGCGGTAGACTGCGTCGCCAAGCGTCTCGGCGGAGCCTGTGTGCATGGCGGCACTCAGGACTGGCGTGGACTGCGCGGGCACGAAAGCAACGAGTTGTGGGCACTTGGCCAGTTCAAAAGAGACAACGAGCAGTCCGCAGACGAGACCGCCGAGCAGTGTGTGCGCGGCGATGGGGTTGAGGGCGCGGCGGCTGCGCAGGATGCTGTGGACGCGCTCGACCAGTTCAGGACGGCGCTGCCATGCTGCGAGCGAGAGAGCTTCAGTGCGACGGGCCAAACCACGCTCTGCAAGGCTGGCGAGGCAGGCGGCGTATGCGCGCGGGGCGCGGGTGATCCGCACGACGCCTTCGTCGCAAGCCATCTCACGCTCGCGGGCCAGCCGGCGATCCATCCACCAGAGTGCGGGGCTCAGCGGGAAGGCAACCAGGGCGAGCTTCTGCGCGAGATTGGTCCAGTCGTCGCGGCGGCCCAGGTGCTCTGCTTCGTGGAGCACGATCTGATCGAGCTCGGCGGGAGTGACCCGGGCGAAGAGCCAGTCGGGAATGAGGATGCGCGGGGCGAAGAAGCCGATGACGCTCGGACGGTCCACGTGGCTGGTGATGCAGACTTCGAAGCGGCGACCTGCGTTGGCGTGGGACATGTCGACGGGCCGGGCCGAGCGCCACAGGCTGCGCAGCCGGATGGTGTGGATGAGCAAATCAACGGCGCGGAAGGCGGATATTGCGAGCCAGAGGCCGGCGATGGCGAGGGTCCAGCGGGGATCGAGCTGGAGCCATGCGCCGGGAGTAGCTGCAGAAAGATTGGGGGAGGGCGCAGAAGCGAAGCGTGCTGCCAGTGCAGGCGCGAACGGCAGGGCGGCGGCGATGGCGAATCCAGCGGTCCAGATAGCGAAGCGCTGAGCTGCAGTGATGCGCGGAACGAGACGCAGACCGACGGCAAGCGCGACGACGACGGCGATGCCCTGCCAGAACGAGGCGACGGCAAGGGGCGCGGCGGCCTGGGCGAAGGAGTCAAATGGATGCATTACTCGTCCTCCTTCGTGGCGTCGGGCGCGGCCTGGGCGATCGCCTCTTTCAGGCGCTCGAGTTCCCTTGGGGAGATGTCGCCGTCACCGAGTAGAGAGAGCAGTAGTTGCTCGCGGGAGTTGCCGAAAAAGCGGCTGAGGACGTGGCGGACTTCAGAGCGGCTGGCTTCGCGCTCGGCCACGCAGGCGCGATAGACGAAGGCGCGGCCCTCCTGGCGATGGCCGACGTAGCCCTTCTGTTCCAGAATGCGCACGGTGGTGAGTACGGAGTTGTAGGCGAGGGGCTCGTCCGCGGGCAGGCCGGCAACGATGTCGGTAACGGCTGATTCGCCGCGGCGCCAGAGGATCTTCATGATCCGGAGTTCGGCCTCGGTGAGCGTGTTGGACTTTTTGGGCGGCATCGTCTGACTGGAGTATAGACGGTGGAACTAATGAATTAGTTAGTTCGGATTGCGGATTTTTTGTGGAAACCGGTAGGTGGTTGGCAAATTGAAGTTTATCTCGCGGAGGTGGGTGAGTGTGATTTCGATCACAGAACCAGAGCTCCTGAACAGACCATACTCGCACGTGAATTCGATGAAGCGCCTTCTCCAAATCGTGACGGCAGTGATTGTGGCGTGTCTCGCCGTGCCGCCTATGGTCGCAGAGGGCGTCTGCTTTATGGTGCAGCCGAGCCAGCAAACTAGTATTGCGGATTGCTGTATTGGCATGGATCACACCGCAATGCACCCAATGTCGTCCGGTGGGTTGATGGCCGGTTCGATTCAGTCAAACTCGTGCACGGATGGCTGCTGCTCGGTTTCTCCACAGATTCCGCCAGCTCAGACCACTCCCGATAAAGCCAGGATGGATGCGGCCCAATTGTCGTATCCTCGTTCTCCGGCGGTTGAAGCGCTGGCCGGAGTGCGTGCGGCGCCATCATCCACCCCGCCGGGCAGCTCGTCTACTCCGAGACGCATCCTGCTCAAGACCTTCCGCATCTAGACCTCTTCTTGTGAGCAACTGACCTGCGCACATCGTAGGGATGTTGGCGCATGCGTTCACGTTTTTCGAACGGCACAAGGAGATTCCAATGAAACGTACAATCGCTATTCTGACTTTTGTTTTCGCTCTCGCTCTTTCCGGCTTTTCGACTCCGACATCCAATCCGGCGGTGTCTCAATCCAAGGAGCATCTCAGCGCGATGATCGCGAATGCCAAGACACCGGCAGACCATCTGAAAATCGCTGCCTACTATCGTGCTCAGTCAGAGAGTTATCTGGCCGAGTCAAACGAGCACGCAAAGATGGCCGCGGACTTTGCGAAGAATCCTGCCACGAACAACGACAAGGTCGTGCGAGGCACCCTCAACCACTGCAAGTATCTTGCCCAGAGCCTGAAGGCGAAATCGCAAGAGGCGGGGCGCCTGGCCGAGCAACACGAGCAGATGGCAAAGGCTGCCGAACAGAAATAGACCCATTCGCACCGAGTCAGCCGACTTGTGTGCCGGCGGATTTCTGATCGCTCTCCAAACCCCTATAGCGGAACCAGAGTAGCTGTACCCAGAAAGCAACGCCACCAAGCGGCTTTTCCTCAAGAAAAGCCGGCTTCAAGAGTTTTGCAAGGGCACGCTTATTCTGGTTCCGCACTAAACTCCGGTTCTCCCAACGGAGGATTGGTGGGGGCTTGGAGGGTCTAGGCGCGGATGCGGACCTGGGCGCGGGGTCTTGTGTGGGGGACGAGCAGGGAGTAGGTGATGGCTCCGGCGGGGATGAGGAAGGCCATGGAGCCGAAGACCCACATCACTGCGGCACCCATCATCTGGTCGGGCAAAGGCAGGATGCCGGCTTCGTTGGGGTGGTTGACGTAGTACGCGTAAACGGGCCGGTTGCAGAAGGCGAGAAAGGCCGAGAGGCCGGTGTTCACGAAGTCGGAGCTGACGAGATAGAGCAGCAGGCCCCAACTGTGCTCGCGCTGGCGGGCCGGCCAGGGGTTCACGATGCACCACCAGAAAAGCATGGAGGTGGAGAGGAAGCAGAGGTGCTCGACGTCGTGCCAGATTTCGTTTTCAAGGGCAAAGTCGTAGGCGGCGGGGATGTGCCAGGCGAGGAAGGTGATGTTCATCGCCAGCCAGGCATAGCGGGGGCGAACGAGTTGATGCGAGAGCCAGCGGAGAGGGAGAAACCGGATGAGGGGATTAGCGACGCCCTTGCGCAGAAAGGCAGGCAGGCCGCGCAGCAGGGGCACGATGGGTAGGCCCAGCCAGACCAGCGGCGGCACGAGCGACATCAGGATCAGGTGCTCGATCATGTGCGCGCTCAGCAGAGCGTCTGCAACGGCCTCAAGCGGCGAGCAGATGGCGATCCAAAGACAGGCAAGGCCGCCGAGGAAGGCAAACAGGCGGGTCGAGTTGAACTGATCCGGGCGCGTTTTGCGCAGCGCCAGCCATCCGCGCAGGTAGAGGAGCGCGAAGACGAGGATGATGGCCGTAAGCCCCCAGGGGAACGACCATTCATCCATCAATGAATCAAGCGAGCCGGGCATAACTCGATCCTAGTTCAGTGAGCCTCGGCCGGGGCCGGAGCAGTGGCTGGCTTCTCAGTGGGCGTGATCTGCGTGAGCGAGCGCGAGGCGTCGGTTGCTGGTGCACCATTGTCCGGTCCACGGAGGGTCTTGAGGAAGGCGACCAGCGCACGCGTTTCCGCGGGACTGAGTGCCTTGCCGTATGCGGGCATATTACCGCCGCCCTGCAGCACCTGGCGGATCATCTGGTCCTCGGTCATGCGGACGGCGATCGCGTCGAGGGCCGGGCCGCGCTGGCCGCCAACGCCGCCGAGGGCGTGGCAGTTGCGGCACTGCTTGTTCTGGAGAACGATGGCGCCCTGCCGCTCAAGCGGTGTGCGGTCCTTGAGGTAGGCGGCGGGTGTGACTTCGCCGGACCATGCCTCCATGACTGGGCTCCAGGGCACGTAGGTGCCGAGATGGGTGAAGGTGCCGAGCGCGACGCCAATCACGGCGACCATGAGTACCGCGATGGGGCGGCGCGACCAGTGCTTTTCGCCTTCGCCTGCGATGAGCGGGAGAGCCAGCATGGCCACGATGGCGACGACCGGCGCGATGAAGAGGAAGGGCGTTTCGAGGTCTGCCGGCAGGTAGGCCAGCACCGCGTAGATCCAGAGGAAGGCGAAGTCGGGCTTGGGAGCGGTCTGTATGATGGTGGGGTCGGGCTGACCGCCGGGGCCGATGGGACCGAGGATCAGGGCGCAGGCCAGTACCGAGAGCAAAATGGCGGCGGCAAAGACCGCGTCCTTCCATGCCGCATCGGGCAGGAAGGGAACGCCATCCTTCTCGGTCAACTCGTGGTACTCGCGGTCGTAGGTGGCCTTGGAGACGATGCGGCCGGGCATGGGCCACTCGTTGACGCCGAGACGCAGGACCATGAGGATGTGCAGGCCGGCAAAGGCCAGCAGCAGGCCGGGAATCACGAAAACATGCAGCGCGAAGAAGCGCGAAAGCGTCTGTGCGCCGATGATGGGACCGCCGAGCAGCGCGTGCACCATGGGTCCACCGATGAACGGCACCCGGCTCGTGATGGAAGCGCCGATGCCAAGACCCCAGTAGGCGTCCTGATCGAAGCGCAGCACCTGACCGGTGAAGGCCATGCCGAGAGTCATCAGCAGCAGGAAGACACCGAGGATCCAGGTGAGTTCGCGCGGGTACTTGTAGGCGCCGAACATGAAGACCTGCACCATGTGGATGAGCACGATGGCGACCATGAAGTCCGATCCCCAGCCGTGAATGGCGCGAATCAGCCAGCCTAGGGTGATGTCGTGATTGAGCAACTGCAGGCTGCCCCAGGCTTCGTCCGCTGAGGGCGTGTAAGTGAGGGCAAGCAGGATGCCGGTGACAACCTGCAGCACGAGCAGCACGGTGGCAGCAGAGCCGAAGACGTACATCCAGCTGGCGCTGGAGCGAGGAATGGGGTGCTCGGCGGCCTCAATGGCGGGCTTGCCCAGGCCGAGGCGGCGCTCGAGCCAGTCATATAAACCGGCGGCGCTGTCTTTGAGAGGGATCATCCTTCGGCCCTCCCGTCAGTGGCGGTGTCCTGCTGCTGCGGCTCGATCTGGATGAGCGGCTTCTTCTGGTTGCACGCTTCGTTGGAGAGCGTGGGCATCTGACCGGCGTGGATCATCAGTTTGCCGTTGACGATGGAGTACTGGTACTCGAACAGGCCACGCTCCGGCGGGCCGGAGGCACGGGAGCCGTCCTCGTAGTAAGCGCCGCCGTGGCAGGGGCACATGAAGAGGCGTGACTGCGCGAACCAGCGGACAGGGCAGCCGAGGTGGGCGCAGTTGATGGCAAAGACCTGGAACTGGTCGCCCTGGATGCGGCGCACCCAGCAGGCCACCTTGGCGGTCATGCCGTCGGAGTTGGTCCTGACCGGGTTGACGAAGTCGACCAGTCGGGTCTCGCCTTCGGGGAAATCGCTGACGGTGCCGAGGGGAACCCAGCTCTTGTACTTTTCGTCGCGCTTGAGCGCGGGGCCCAGAATGTAGCCGAGCATGGGCACGGCAAGCACCGCGCCGACGGCGCCGTTGAGGGCGACCGAGAGCTTGAACAGAAACGCGCGGCGCGAGTGCACCTGGGCCTGGGGCTCAGGGGGCGCGGCGGGAACGGGGGAGGGAGCTCCGGCGGGCTCGTGAGGCGTGGTCATGGCTTCTCCTTACGGATGCTGGGGGTCATGCTGGGGCTCGCGGGAGCGGCGACACCGGCCGGGGAGCCGCTCGGAGCCGAAGTAGATGCGGAAGCGCGATGCGAGGCGAGCCAGGCGACGAGGTCGTCGATCTGCTGCGCGGTGAGCGCACGGCCACCGGCCAAGTAGCTGCGCCAGTCGGGCGTGGAGCTCTCCGGGTGCCCGGCGGCGATGACGGTGTGCAGGCTCTGGTCGTCGACCAAGGCCAGATAGGCAGAATCGACAATCGAGTGGCCTGCGGAGCTTGTGCCCGTGCCGTTTGTCCCGTGGCAGCGGGCGCAGGCGGCCTGATAGACGGGGGCTCCGTCGGTGGCGTTGCCGGGGCCGACGGCCCAGGGCGGAAGAGCAGTGCCAGCGACGGCGGAGGGCTTGCTCCACTCGCGCATCATGCCCTGCACGATTGCGTCGATCTGCTGGTCAGTGAGCATTCCGCTCGAACTGGCGGCGAAGGCTGGCATCAGCGAGCCCTTCACGCCTTTGGAGGCGACGGAACGCAAGTGGTCGGTTCCGGCGATGGCGAGCAGCGCTGGGTTGTTGAGCGGAAGTGCGGCACCGCCGCGGCCGTTGTCACCGTGACAGCCTGCGCAGTTCTGGCTGTAGAGCGTGTGGAAGTCGAGTTGATGCTCGGGCCGGTCCACTTCAACTGTGCGGGGATAGCCGGGCGCGTTTTCGCATCCGGTAATGGCAGCCAGCGCCGCACAGAGCGTGAGAGCGGCCAGGCCGCGAGAGACGATCGTCATGCCTGGCCATCCTTTTCTTCGTCGTCGTGGCGCAGGTTGGCGTGGAAGCCGGCGCGGAGGGCGAAGGGCAGCGCCTGGAACTGCGGCGTGCGCACCTTGGCCTGCAGGTTAACCACAAAGCCGGCCACGAGACCGAAGGTGATCTGCGAACCGACGAACCAGAACCAGTCGATGCGCTCGTTGAGGATGGGGCTGACGACGTTGAGCACCGAGGCGAGGAGGCCAGTCCAGAGGAGCGGGGCCAGGAAGCCTGCGGTAAGAATGGGCCAGCGCGGGAACATGGGCAGCATGGCTCCGTAGAGGGAGCCGACCAGGATCGATGTGACCGCATGGATGGCGAGCGCAGCGAGGAAGCCCTGCAGGTGAAACTGCGCCAGGAACTGGTTGCTTTCGCCTGCCCAGCTGACAAAGCCGCCGGCGGCCAGGAGGTTCATGGCATACCAAAGGCTGTGGTACTTGATCAGGCTGAACAGTGTAGCGGGCGCAATCATGGCAATGCCGCCTGCGATGCCGCCCATGAGGCCGGTGCTGAACCGGAAGGTCTCAACAGGGATGACCTTGCGATGCATCGGTTCGACCGGGATGCGGTCGATGGATGTGCGTACGCTGACCAGTTCGAGGGGCTCAATAGGCGCCTCCACGATTTCGTGGGCTTCGTGGGGCAGCACGTTGCGGAACCAGCCCACCGCCGAGACCAGCGAAAGCATCAGGCCCAGCACGGCAACTGCTACATGCGTGACCATGCCCGCGATGATGAGGGTCAGCCCCAGGGCCAGCACAACAGGCCACACCGTGGGCAGTGGCATATGCACGCCCGCGTGGCCGGTCTCGTTCTCGTGTTCCATTTGCAGATCCTCGTTCAAAAAGAGCTAGCGTCCCAGGACGTAGACGACGGTGAAGACTATCACCCACACCGCGTCAACGAAGTGCCAGTAGATGGAGACAACTTCCAGGCGCTCGGCGTGGTGCTGATTCAACTTGCCGGCGAGCGCAAAAAGCAACGCCAGGCCGAGCATCATGAGGCCGGCGATGACGTGCGAGGCGTGCAGGCCGACCAGCGAATAGAAGGTAGTGCCGAAGAGGTTGGTGCGTACGGTCAGGCCGTGGTGGTAGATGAGTTCGTACCACTCCCTGGCCGTGGAGGCGATGAAGATGCCCCCCAGCAGCACGGTGCCGGCGAGCCAGCCGATGGTGGCGCGGATGCGGCTGTGCTGGAGTGCATGAACAGCATAGTGCACTGTGATGCTGCTCGAAAGCAGACAGACGGTGGAGAAGATGGGAAGATCGAGTACCTCGCGCGGTGTGGGGCCGGTGAGGCTCTTGCCTATGTAAAAGATGTAGGCGACGACGAAGATGATGAAGATGGCCGACTCAGCGACGATGAGGCAAGCCATGCCGACCAGGCCGCGCGAGGGCTGGGTCCAGCTCTCGACGGGATGGTGCGGAACTGCGACGGTAGTCGTCATCGGGTAGCTCCTTCGCTGGGGCGACTATTCATACTGCGCATCGGTTTCTTCCGGGTGCTTGCGGTCCCACAGGGGACGGCGGCTGTCGACCGTCGGCGTGACGGCGAAGTTGTAGCTGGGCGGCGGCGAACTGGTGGACCATTCGAGCGTCCACGCATCCCAGGGATCGGGTCCGGCGATCTCGCCCTTGAAGTAGGAGTGCACCAGGTTGTAGGCGAACAGCAGTGTTGCTGCTGCCTGGAAGACGGCGCCGCTCGAGACAATCAGGTTCCAGATCGCCCAGCCGCGGTCGGCTTCGTAGGTGTAAATGCGGCGCGGCATGCCGAGCAGGCCAGGTACGTGCATGAAGTCGAACGTGAGGTGGAAGCCGATGACGAAGAGCCAGAAGTGCCACTTGCCGAGGCGCTCAGAGAGCATGCGGCCAGTCATCTTTGGGTACCAGTAGTAGAACGCGGCAAAGATCATGAAAAGGATGCCGCCGACCAGCACGTAGTGGAAGTGAGCGACGACGAAGTAGGAGTTGCCCAACTGCCAGTCAAAGGGTGAGACGGCCAGCATCACGCCGGTGAGTCCGGCGATGAGGAACTGGAACAGAAAGCCGATCGAGAAGATCATAGGCGTGGTGAAGTGAATGTTGCCGCCCCACAAGGTGGCCAGCCAGTTGAAGATCTTGATGCCGGTGGGCACCGCGATGACCATGGTGGCAAAGGTGAAGAAGGCGTTGGGGCCAGGGCCCATGCCGACGGTAAACATGTGGTGAGCCCAGACCGAGAGGCTGATGAAGCCGATGCAGACTGAAGCGGCGACCATGGCCGGATAGCCGAAGATGGCCTTGCGCGAGAAGACAGGGATGATTTCGTTGGCAAAGGCGAAGGCCGGCATCACGAGGATGTAGACCTCGGGGTGTCCGAAGATCCAGAAGAAGTGCATCCACAAAACGGCCGAGCCGCCAGCCTGCGTGTCAAAGAAGTGCGCGCCCAGGTAGCGGTCGAGACAGAGCATTATTTGTGCCGCGGTGAGCGGGCTGATGGTGACGAAGACGAGGCAGGCGACCACCAGGTAGAGCCAGACCAGCAGGGGCATGCGGTTGAGCTTCATGCCGGGGCAGCGCATGCAGAGCGTGGTGGCCACGATGTTGAGTGCCGTGCCGATGCTGCCAATGCCGCTGAGGAAGATACTCAGCGTCCAGTAGTCAGTGCTGTGACCGGGGGAGAACACGCGCGAGGTGAGCGGCGCGTAGGCGAACCAGCCTACATCAGGCGCGGTGCCGGCGCCGTAGAGGCCGCTGCCGGCAAAGTAGCTGAAGTAGAGCAAGAAACCGCCGAAGGCCGAGATCCAGAAGCTGAAAGCGTTCAGTCGCGGGAAGGCCATGTCGCGCGCGCCGATCATCAGCGGCACAAGGTAGTTGCCGAAGCCGAAGAGGATCGGCATGCCAACGAAGAACACCATGGTGGTGCCGTGCATGGTGAACAGGCGGTTGAAGACTTCAGGAGAGACGAAGTTGTTGTTCGGCACCAGCAGTTGGACGCGCATCAGCAGCGCCTGAAAGCCAGCGATCAGTAGAAACACCAGCGCGTAGCCGATGTACATGAGGCCGATTTTCTTGTGATCGACAGTGGTTAGCCAGTCCTGCAGCACGGCCAGCGCGCCACGATGCGAGCCAGAGGCCGTAGGGTTGTCTAAGTGTCCTGTGACCCGTGTAGAAGTCGCCATGGTGTCCTCGTGGTGTAGGTCTAGCGCAACGTCGTCAGGTAGTGCGTGATGGCGTCTAGATCGTGTTGGTTCAGGTGCATGGCCGGCATCAGTGCGCCCGGCTTGTAGTGCGCGGGGTCGTCGATGAAGGCGCGGAGGTTTTCAGGGGTGTTGGGCACGGCGCCTGAGCCGATGGTGGCGCGGCTGCCCACGTGTGACAAGTCCGGGCCGAACACGCCGTGCGCGGAGGTGCCGGAGACGGTGTGGCAATTCGCGCAGGCGTTGCCTTCAAACGCGGCGCGACCCTGGGCGGCAGCCGGATCCTGCAGGGCAGTCTTCTGCTGCTGTGCCGCCCAGGCGTCGAAGTCGGCGGGTGAGTCGGCGTAGACGCGAATGAGCATCTTGGCATGCTGTACGCCGCAGTATTGCGCGCACTGGCCCAGATAGAGGCCGGCCTGTTCTGGATCGATCCACATGGTGTTGACCTTGTTCGGAATCAGGTCCATTTTGCCGGCCAGCCGCGGAACCCAGAAGCTGTGGTCGGTATCGGCCGAGGACATGGTCAGATAGGTCGGCGTGGGGTGCTTGGGGTCGCTGACCGGCACATGCAGTTCGTTGGCCGTAACGATGCCCAGCTTGGGATAGCGATATTCCCACCAGTACTGATGGCCGATGACGGTTACATCGAGCGCGGTGGCAGGCTTGGGCACGCTCTGGTTCACGAAAATAATGCGCGCTGAGGCCAGGAATAGCATGACCACGATCAGGATGGGGATGACCGTCCAGGACAGCTCAATCTGGTTGCTGCCGTAGACCTGGGCGGGCTCGCGCACGGTGTGGCCGCGGCGGTGGCGGTAGCGGACGATCACGTAAAGGAGCATGCCGCCAACCACTAGGAAGATGCCGGCGCAGACCCCGATCACCAGCAGGGAGAGACCGAAAATGGAGCGCGCGGGCGCGGCCTGCGGCGCAAACATGCTGGTCGAAGGCTGGTCAAACAGCGCGGCGAGCAGATGTGCCGGGTGTGGAAAGGCCAGACCGGCTGTGGGCACAGCAAAAGCCTTGGGCTCGAGGCAAAACGGCATCGTACTCCTCAACTGCAGTGGGGGCGGCTGCGCCTGCCGCACGTGGACCCGGCCGATGCAGGAGACTGTGCACGAGCCGAAGGATTCTCCAGGCTCTGAGGCAGACAGACAGGCGCACTACCCAGGAGCAGTCTCCATGCGGTGTTGAATGATAAAAGCTGCAGACCAGAGCCACGCTGCTGGCGGAGCGAGAGCATCAGCCATCTGTACAGGGGAGCGCCGCGAACTGTTCTGCTTTCTTGAGAGTACCATTTTGCGACGGCCTTTGAAGTGTGCCAGCGATAGGAAGCACAGCCATGTTCATCGCATGAAATATGGGTTCCCACGATGGGAGACGCGGACACGAAGGCGCAAAGAAAGGTGCGCGGAAAGCTGAGAAAATCAGCCAGTTTTGCTGCAGGGGGGTGAACGTGTCCGAGTCGCGGGAGCGATCCCGCACCATGTGCGCTGAGGTCTGCGAGCCCCAGCGCGGTGGGCTACTGGTTCGGCGTCTTGGGAGGTGTCGTGTCTTTCTGCGGTGTCACTGGTGCGGGTGTTTGCGGTGGTGCGGTCGTCGAGGCCTTGCGACGCTTCTCGGCGGCCTTTTCGAGTTCGGCGTCGCGGCGCGCTTTCTCGGTGGCAGCTTCAGCGTCGGTGATGTACCGGAACATCTGCACGCGTCCCGGCTCCTGCTCGGAGGTGAAGACACGGTTGTTCTTGTCAATGGCAACGCCCACCAAGGACTTGAATTGGCCGGGCAGCTCTCCGTGGCCCATTCCGATGTAAGTCAGCAACTGGCCTTCGCGATTGAACACCTGCAGGCGATCCTGCATCTGGTCGGCAATCCAGATGTGTCCGTCGCTGTCTACTGCGACGCCCTTGGGTCGCGCCAGATAGCCGGGACCGTCGCCGTGCTTGCCCAGTTCACTGATGAAGTTGCCGTCGGCGTCGAAGATCTCCACGCGGTTGTTGAGCGTGTCGGCGACATAGACGTTTCCGTCGACGTCGACTGCCACGCCCTCAGGCGCGCCGAAGTCGCCGGGCGTGGTGAGGAAGTGGTTCTTGCCGCCGGTGCCGATGCGGCGCAGCAGCTTGAAGGTGTCCGCGTCGTACACGATGACCTGATCCTGCTGTGTGTCGACGACGTAGAGGAGTCGATTGGTGGTATCGATGGCCAGGCCGACAGGATCGACGAGTCCCTCGGTGATCACGTTATCCACTTCGTGCGTGGGTTTGAAGATGACCACACGGTGCATTTTGCCGTCGGATACGAACAGGCGGTCGTCGTCGTCGATAGCCAGACCATTGATCCAGCCGAAGTGGGCCTCAACGCCGTTGCGGATCAACTGAGTGTCGTGGGTTTCAGTGTTGAAGATGAAGACCGCGCCGACGCGCTGATCGGCCACGTAAACCTGCCCCTTGGAGTCAATGGCGATGCCATTGGGCCCGATCAGCTGGAACGGGAACGTCTTGGGGTTGAATTTTTCGGCCTGGGACTGGCCGCCGGCCAGCCGGTCCATCCACGAGGCTTTGGGCTTCTCCTGCGCGGCGGTCGTGTAGTCGATCTTGGTTCCGGCAAAGTAATCCAGCCAACGTATGCGAGCGATATTCGGCGGGCTGGGCCACACGAGCTTGGTGGGGTCGAAAGGAAATTTGCGCTGGGCCGCCTGCGGAACAGGGGCCGGCTCGGCCTTCTTCTTTTTCGCAGCAAAGGCCGGGAGGGGAAGAGTCAGGCCCAGTGCGAGGAGAAGCAGCAGGCCGACTGGCTTGCGGTTGCGCATTGTGTGAAGACAGACCATCGGGATCTCCTGTTTATTTCCCCGGGGAAGTTGTCTCAGTCATGTTGAGACGGTTTTTGTGGCAGTTATCGCAGAACGCCATGTTGTTGACCTGATCCTTGACCAGCAGGTTGGCCTGGGCCGAGGCATGCGGCTGATGGCAGGACAGGCAACTGAGTGGCGTTTTTACCTTCGTCTGGTCGGCTGGATTCATCACGTCCGAGACAGGGTGGTAATCCACCGGATGGCCGAGCCCGAAGCGCAGGGGCAGCAGGACTACCTTGTTCTTCTTGTAGTAGTCCTCGGGCAGCCGTACGGTGCCGTTGAAGATGGTGAGCAGGTGATTGGCCTCGTCGTGCTTCGGTGTGGAGTCCGGTCCGTGGCACTCGAGGCAGAGGGCGTTGCCCTTGGCCCGCAGCAAGTGGTCGTTGTCGCCGCCGTGCGGAGCGTGGCAAGTGGAGCAACCCTGCTCAAAGGCCGGCTGATGATGTACGGACTTTTTGCGCAGGTCGTCGATATCGCTGTGGCAGCTGAGACAGATGGAGACTGAGTCAGTCTTGGGTAAGCCGGGCTGCCGGCTGGCGTGCGGGCTGTGGCAGTCGGTGCAATCGCCGGCGGCGCCGGGGTGCGGCACCTTGGCGCTGTCGATGAGCTTGGCCTTGTCGTCGTGGCAAGTGACGCAAAGAGACTTGGCATCCGGCTGGTTGAGCACCACCTTACCGTCCTTCATAGGTGCATGGCAGGTGTCACAGCCGCCACCCTGGAAGGGTACGTGCTGGAACTTGGCCATCAGCTTGGGCGAGTCGGACTCGTGCGGATCGTGGCACTCGATGCAGTTGGCGGTGCCGAAGGGTTGGTCATGATGTGCCTTCTGCAGGCCCGCGTCCTTGGGGTCGTGGCAGTCCACGCAGAGGGCCGGAGGCGACTTGGTGAGATGAAACTTGTTCTCAGCAGTCGATTCGGCACCGGTTTTGTGGGTCAGGTGGCAGGTGTCGCAGCCCATATCGAGCGCGGCATGGCGGCTGCCGCCGGCGGGCACGTTCATGCCGGTCTTGTGGCAGGAGAGACAGAGGTTTTCTTTCGCGTCGCCGGAGACGGGCTTGAGCAACTGATTCTTGTTGTCGCTAGTGTGCGGGTCGTGGCAGGTCAGGCAGTCGCGCACCGCGGGGGAGTGCACCGTGCCCTTGATATCGGCTGCCTTCTTGTCGGCATGGCAGGTGACGCACAGTGCGACCGGTGTGGCCGTGATCAGCTTGACATGGGTGACATCGCGATTGACGCGGACCTCATGACAACTGAGGCAGCCGGTGGCCATGGCGGAGTGTACGGACTTTCCCTTGGTTTTGTCCTCGTGGCACTCCAGGCATTTTGCGGCGTCGACGTTCTTGTCCAAGGGAACCGGATGCACGGCGGCATGGGTCGGCGTGGCTAGCAAGGCCAATAGCGCGGCGCCGATCCAGATCGCAAATCCTGGCCGGCAGCTTCCGCGTCCGCGGTGCATGCCGGACCCAACTCGAATAGGGAGCAGTCTCATACGGACTCCGAAGTTGAAGATTGCGTGAAGCCTGCCGGAACGCGAAGAGCGCGGCCCTTCCTGAAACGCACGCGTAATCGACTGATTTGACTGCAACTTAACAGGAACATTCTATTTGCCCCCTCCGAGACAGGCCGTGATTTGTATCACACGATACGGCTCGCGACCCCCTGGCGTTCGGACCCTTACTGTGCAACATTGCGGCAGTTGGCCCGCAACTGCCCTGCCTTCTCAAGCTTGGGGGAATTCGGGTCGATGAGTGGAGGGACGCACAAGGAGTCACTAATCCATGAAGCACACTCTTCTCCTGTCCCTGATGCTTCTGGCTGCCGCCAGCCTGGCCTCGGCCCAGATCACTGCTCCCTCGACGGACGTCCTCGGCGCGCACCTGAACTACGGGCGAGGCTGTACGGCCTGCCACTCGCCGCACAGCGGCTCGTCGGGCAATGGCAAAACCCGGTCGTTCCAATCGGCGGCCACAGGCGGAATTGCACTGTGGGGCGAGGATCCGAGCGGTTTGTTTGGCAGGACGATCTCCACCGGCGGAGGCAAGTTCGTTGAAGTGTTGCCGACAAGCATGTCGGCGACCACACCGGACGTTGCCGGGATGTTGACGTGCCTGACCTGCCACGACGGCAACTATGCGTCGAACGCGATGATGAAGAATCAGGTTTATGAACAGCTGCCCTCCACTTACGGAACCAGCAGCCAGATTCCCACCCTGATGGGCACAACCGGCGCCACGATGGGCAGTTACCTGAGCCAGCACCCGATGGGGTTGAACGCCACGGTGGGCTGCGGCGGGGCAGAGCAGTGGGACTGCACGGACAGCAATGGCGTGATCCGGATGCAAGGCATCAATGCCAGCCGCTTTGTGAGCAACTACGGCTTCTTTATGAAGCTGGACACCTACAACAACAAGGCAGTGGTTCTGTGCACCACCTGCCACGACCCGCACACCATGAACGTGGTCACGATTTCGAAGAGTTCGACCTCGGGTTTGCCGGCCGGTACCTATGCCACCATGTTCTTCCTGCGCGCTCCGTACAACCCGACCGACACCAATCCGCAATCCAACCAGACGGCGCAGTTCTGTCGCCAATGCCACGCCGACAAGTCGAACGAGATGAACGGCGGGACCGCTGGAACCATCTTCTAGGACAGCGCGGCCTGTGGTTTGATTCGACTGCGGAAGCGCGGCTGCGGAAGAGGCCATGGTTGGTTCCCCTCGGATGCTAGGCTGCCGGGCCTCTGCGGAGGCCGGCAGCACATGCGTCATTTGCTAATCGCGAGGCGGCTCCGTGCGGCGCTGACCACGGTCACGCTGCCGTCGGAGTTGTGCGCCGTCGAGTGACACACCAGCACGCAGGAGTTGGCGCTGCGGTTGTAACTCACTGGCATGCCATTGTTCTGGGCCACAACGTTGAGGTCGAAATTAATGAGCCGCTCACCGCTGATGGTGGCGCCGGTGGAGCCCATGCCGTGCGCGGTGTGGCACACTGAGCAACTGATACCGGTTGTGATGTGCGCATTGTGTTGGTTCCAGCTGGTGTTCTGCATGATCTGATTGGGCAGATCATGGCACTTGCCGCACAGGGCGTAGGGCCCGCTTACGCTCAGGTCGGGATTGGGAAACAGATTGTTGATCTGCTGGCCCCGTATGGCCGTCTGGCTGAATTCGTAGCGCCGCTCGAGAATGTGGGTCCACTTGGAACCGTGTGGGCCGTTGGGACCGGTGCCGCCGAACTCGCGGTTGTCATCGCTGTTGTGGCAGTCGGTGCAGAGTATCTGCGTCCCCATGGCACGGCCCTGCGTGGCACCGTCGAGGTTGAGCATATAGGTGAGCAGGCTGGGCTGTGCCAGAGCACTGCTGCGCGTGTGCATCACCGGGTGGCTGGAGGTAGCAATGGCGGAGAACTGAGGGATCAGGTTAAGCGGGTCGCCGGCTGCGACCGCGCGAATCGGGAAGTAGCCGAAGGTTGCCAGCACCTGCTTGCCGGTGCTGGTTCCGTGGCAGCGCAGGCAGTTCTCGTATTGATTCACTGCCGGTGTCAGGATGCTGGTTCCGTCGGTTGCGCTGATGCCCGCAATGTTCTTTTGCGAAAGGCGGAGCAGGGGAGCGGAGGGAAAGACGCCAACTTGCTCGGCCCCGTGCGCGTTGTGGCAATCGACGCAGGTCGCGTGCCGGTTGTTGTTCAGCAGCGTTGTTTCGGTTGCGTCATGCGGATTGGTCGAGCTGGGAATCGGGTGACCGATCTTGGGCGAGGCGTACTCGGAAAAGACGTTCGTGTACGGTGCTAGGGGTGTGACATTGGAGCCGCCGTTGTGGCAGGCTATGCAGTCCTGATCGTCCTGGCCGCGCAGCAGGCGCGCCGTGCTGCTTGCATTGTGTGTTGCGTGACAAGCGGCGCATGCGTCCGTACCCACCGTGGCGTAGCTTCCCACGCCTGCCTGGGGAGAAATCTTGCCAGTGGATAGCGCATGGATGCTGGTGGACCAGTCGGCCAACGGGTTCACCAGGCTGCCGCTCTGGCGAGAGGGATCGTGGCAGGCGAGGCAGATCTGGCCGCTGGCCCCATCTTTGGCAAGGAAATTCTGCGAGACCTGGTCGATGGCCTGCACGTGGGGATTGTGGCAGGTGGTGCACTCAACGTTGCCGTTGATCAGCTTGATCGCCTTGGTGGTGTCTGCGGTAGTTCCATTCGCCACCAACGACGAGACCAGGTGGATATTGTCTTTGAGCGGCAGGGCGAGACTGAACGGATGCGAGGTCTGCATGCTGCTACCGAACACGTCGGAGCTGTACATCGATCCGTGGGTGGTTACCGCGCCGTAGGCCACGGTAGTGCCGACGGCCACGGTTCCGTCGTGGCAGCTGAGGCAATGGTTGCTGTCAGAACCGAGGACCGGCTGCGCTCCGGTGTTCTTCTCCGTAGTGGTGGTGTAGGTGGTGTAGTTCTGGGTGGTGAGCTTCTGGTTCCACAGGCCCATGTTCAACCCAGAATGTGGCGCATGACAGTAGGCGCAAGAGTCGGGACGTGCACCGCTGATCGGCGAGCCGCCGGACGGCCCGAGATTGTGCACGCCAAGCACGTCGCCCGCGATCTGTGCCCGCAGGGCCGCTCCCGTAAGCAGAACCGTCAACCCGGCCAATAGTAGTCTGCGCCTCATTTCACTGCCTCTTTGGCGGGAGTTTTCACGCCGGAATACTGAAAGACCTGGACGCGCCGGTTGAACGAGTCCACGACCAACACGTGGTCATCGTGTTCGATGAACAGCCCCGTGGGCAGTTGAAACTCGCCCGCATGCGTGCCCTTGGCGCCAAAGTAATAGAGTAACTGCCCTTGACGGTTGAACACCTGCACAACGCCCCAGAGAGCATCCACTACGTAGAGATCGCCTTCCGAGTCCACGCTTACTGCCTTGGGCCGGAACATGGCGCCAGTGCTGTCGCCGAGCTTGCCGACGGAGTACTTGTAGTTGCCGGAGCGGTCGAAGGATTGAACGCGGAAGTTCATGGCATCGACCACCAGCAGTTCCTGGCCGTCGATGCGCAGTTCCGTGGGCAGGTTGAACTCGCCGGCGGCTTCGCCGCTCTTGCCGAAAGACTGGAGGACCGTGCCCTCCATGTCGAGGATGAATACCTCGTCGCGCAGCGTGTCGGTTACATAAATCCGTTGTGCGGTGGAGTCAACGGCAATGCCAGTGGGGCGCTTGAAGTAGCCCTCGCCACCCTTTAACCTGCCCAGCGTGTGGAGAAACTTTCCGCTGGGCGCAAAGACGAAGATCATGCCTGCGTCGGAATCGGTGACATAGATGTTGTCCTGCGTGTCGACCGCGACGCACTGCGGAGCGAGCATGGAGCCGCTGCGGCCGCTGTGCTCGAGGAACTTGTACTTATGCTGGGCGAAATCGAAGATATGCACGCCCTTAGCGCCAGGATCGGTAACGATCATGCGGCCATGCGAGTCGGCGGCGATGCTGTAGGGGCGAACCAGGAAATGGAAGCTTGGCTCACCGGCAACGATGTCGACGAGCTTGTTCCAGAACCCGCGATTGGGTTTGACTTCAAACTCGGCGTGAAAGCTGCGCTGCCAGGTGAGTTTGCGCCCACCATCCAGCGACATCTCCCACAACTCCGGCACTGAAGCCATTGACTTGGACTTCGGGGAAGCATGCAGCGCGATCGGGGAAAGCGCGGTGCAGAATACGAGCAAAAGTGCGCCCATGCGCTGCGACCGCTTGCGAGTTAGAAGAAGTTGAACCAACGTGATATGCCTGCGTAGTAAGACGAAACAATCTCTGGCTGTGTGCCGGTGGAACTGAAGCCCTGCTCCAACCTTGCATATCCGGTCGTAAAATACAACTTGCGGTACTGGTACTGGACCAGCGAATCGAACATGACACTATGGTTTTTCGAAGAGTTCGTATCGCTCGATGTGTTGCTGATCGACTTCGCGTAGTTAGCGGCGAAGGTAAGCCCTTTGGCCGGCGAACTGGAGACTCCAAAAGCGAAGCTATCCCCGCCGAACAGGCTCACTGAGGTGGAGGGAGCGATAGGCCCGGTGATCGGTACCAGGCCGGAACCGGTGAGAATAACTTGCCCGCTTGACTTGGAGTAGGTGCCCGTGGTGGTCAACCAATGGCTGTAGCCTGCGTTGGCTGAGTAGGACTCGCTGACATTGGCGTCTCCCTCGGTCTCGGTCAGGGCAGTGCGCGAGCCGCCGGCGCCCATGCCCATGTTGAACTGTCCCCATCTGCGGTGGGCGTTGACCGAGTAGTGGTAAAACGAATTCATATAGGTGATCAGCAGCGTCTGCACATTCTGCGAGTACCCGAACGATTCCGTGATGTGCCAGCCCAGGAGCTGGTTGGTGTAGTTTTCGGTGGTGGAAAAGCCGAGCGTATCCTGGCCGGTGTTGTCGGAGGCGTTCGCGGACACTGTTACCGCCGTATTGAACGAGCCTTCAAACAACCGGTGTACATAGGAGGCGCTTCCGCCGTAAGAGTTCACGCCGTACTCCGTGCCCTCCCAGTACTGGGAGCGGCGTTCGATGAATGCCGAGGTTTGGATGTTCGGGGCCGCTGCATACGTGGCCACTCCCATTAGGTCGAACGAACTGGAAGAAGTATTCGAACTGGAGCCGGCGACGGCGCCCCCGGAGTTGAGCACAGACTCGATCAGCTGTCCGTTCAGGTTGTCCGAGTAGTTGGTAGTGAGCGTCAGGGAGAGGCGATTGTTGGGATGCACCGCGGCCATGCCGGTCACCAGGTCAATGGTTCCGTTGGTGGTCGTGTTCAGGTAGTTGGTGTCGTAGGTAGTTCGGTTCACACCAAACGATGCCGAACCTGAAAGGGGGAGCCGATGCGAAATGTTGAAGCCGTAACCGCTGCTGGTGTTGTCGATGTTGGAAGCAGATCCTCCGGTGATGGTTTGGGGAATCTCCGAGTGGCCACCGCCAGTGACATAAAAGGCGTTCATGTTGAAGCCTGACAGCACATAACCGGAACGGAGATTCAGCGAGTGGAACCGGTTCTTTCCGTTGTCGTTGGTGCCGTAGACGGTGTACTGGCTTGAGCCCATCTGGTAGCCAGCCGAGAAGTTGGGCACCCCAGTTAGATTCTCGCTCCAGTTAATGCCAAACGTATCGTTGTTGCCGTGGGTCACGTAATTGGCCACGCCGGGCACGGCGAAGTTGCCGTCGCTGTTGAATGCCTTCGCGTAGTTGACGGAGCCTGGAAACTTGCTTCCGCTGAGAAGGTTGCTGGATAACGTGAACCCGCTGGCGTTGGAGATGGACTGGAAGTCAGAATTCGCGCGGGACTGGTTCAGGTAAACCGAAGCATTATAGGAAAGAAAGTTAGGATTGTGAAAAGCGCCGGAAAAGTCGCCGGTGCCACCCACGGCCCAGCCATGGCTGGAGCTGATCTGGTTGCCGTAGGTGGCCGAGTAACCGCTGGAGATGTTGCCGGAGGAACTCGCAGTGAGATCGCCATACCGTAGCTGAGCAGCAACCGGACAGACGAATGCAACTAATGCTCCGAGCATCACCCATGCACTTCTCAAGAAACTCCCCACCGCCATTCGACCCGTAGTCACAGCGCCGCTGGCTTGTTGAGCGGAATCGAGTTCGCGAGTTGTGAGTTGCATAAGCCAGACCGCTTTTCGTTTAGATCGAGCGATGAATTTTGCCCGGGCCTCAGACCCGAGCTCCTTCCGCAGGGTCTTACATCATTTCGATCCTGGCGTCTTTCTTGAGCTTCTGGCCTAGCGCGCTGCGGAGCTGGTTGGTTTTGGTGTCGTGCAGTTCTTTGCTCAGCTTTTCCTGCACTTCGGCGAACTTGGTGATCCCGGATGGGGCGTGCTCCTGCAGGTGGAGGATGGTGTAGGCCTGGTCGATCTGGATCAGTCCGCTGATGTCGCCGAGTTTCATGGTTGCCAGGGCCGCCTTCACCTGTGGTGGCAAGTCGCTGGCCGGGACAGGCTTGTGCTGGCCCATCATCACGCGGTAGTCGTCGTCGGAGATTTTTTCAGCCAGCAGGCCAAACTGCTCGGATGTCTTGGCTGCCTTGGCCTGGGGAAGCGCCTTGTCCGCGCGCGCGCGCGCTTCTTTCAACTGGGCAGGCGTGGCATTGTTCGGCGGCAGAATCGAGATGCTCTGGAACGTGATTGTCTCCGGATGCTCAAAGCGTGCAGGGTTCTTGTCGTAGTAGGCGCGGACTTCGGCCGGAGTGACAGTGCTCTTGGAGTCGACTTCGATCTTGAGAAGCGCATCAATGAGCAGCGAGCGGCGGATTTTTTCGGTCAGCAGCGGATGCGAGCCGTGGAAGTCGCTTAGCAGAAAAGCATTGAACTGTTCCGGCGTAGGGAACTGCTTGCGGAATTGCGCCTCCGCGGTCTGCAGCTTGGCGGGCGCAATGGTCATCTTGCGGCGCTGCGCCTCCTGGTACACCAACTCCTCGAAGATCATCATCTTGAGGGCGCCGTCGCGAATCTGCGGTTCCATTTCCTTGGGCATTCCCCCGTGCTGGCGGGCGTAAGGGAAGATAGCGTACTCTTCGCGCTGCAGGTCGCCTTCGGTCAGGACCGTACCATTGATACGCACAACCGGCTTGCCCGCAGGGGCCGACTGGGTTTGTGCGGGAGCTTGAGGGAAGACTGTGGGTGCATGGGAGGCCACCTGAGCACCGGCCGCCATCATGTCCAGCAGAAGAACCCCGCAGATTGAAAATCGGAACTTCATGTTTGCCATCCTGGGTAAGAAAAGGGGGGAGGGAATCAGAACCCCCTCCCCCCCGTGATACGGAATGAGTTAGAAGGTGGTAATAGCCGTACCGTTGTTGCTTTCGTTGGCCTCGGCACCATGGCACTGGCGGCAGAACTGCGCCGTCGTATTGCCGGAGGTGCTGCCGGGGTTGTAGGGAGCGCGGATGAAGAACATCGTCTGGTAGGTGCCGGTCGCCAAGCCCGACTTGGGGCCGTTGGTGACCTTGACGACGTTCATCAGGTGCTGATTGTGGCAGGTGGTGCACATAACCGTGGGTTGGCTGTTATAGGCCTTCGGGCTGACGAAGAACCCGTAGTTGGTCACGAACTTGGAGGAGTTCGGGCCTGTCATCTGGATTGCGCCGGTTCCGCTGATGGTGCAGTCCCAGTCGTAAGTCCCGCCGCAGCCAATCACGGCGGTCAGGCCCACCGGGTGATCGTTGAGGTAGTTGCCGGTGGTGGTGCCGTCGCTGCCAAGCAGGGTCGGGATGGTGTTAGTGCCGTAGGTGGAAGGCAAGGTCTCATAGACCTGATTCTTCATCATGGCGCCTTGGGCGTAGTTGCCGTCATGGCAGCTGAGGCAAACCAAGAGACCCCCGACGTCCGGCGTGGTGGCCGTAAAGCTGCTGGGCAACACTTCTACGAACCCAGTGGCCCCATCGGTACTTCCGGAGGTGATGGTCTTGCCGAACAGGTTGCCGACATCCTCGCCCCAAAGGGCGACATTGCCGGAAGTGGGATCGTTGGTGGTCTGACCGTTGCCCCGGGCGCCGCTGTGCGGTGCGTGACAGGCCGTGCAGCCACGACCGTAGTTGAGGTGGGCGCCGAGCACGTCGGTGGACGGCGAGTAGGATCCTGGTTGAGCCGCGGCGAAGCCGGCGGAAGCCAGAAGCACAACAGCTAACATAAGAATGCGTTTCATCGGTAAAGCCTCCTGGTGCACACTCCGTACTGCTTGCCAGCGCTGTGCTTCGCACGGCCTCTGGCGTTGTTGTGGAGCGCCTGTTGCTCCCGGCCAGTGTGAGAAATCTCCAATCGAGCAGGGATTAAAGAGACTTCAAAAACCGCCGATGAACGATCCGGGACAGTAGCCGACGAGCACCACCAGATAATGGGCGATCTGGCACAGTCACGATTGGTGAAATGCCCCACACCAACGCTGTTATGTCACCATCGACCTGCCCTATGTTGATGTGATTTCTGTCACGCATCTAGGGCCCCCCGGCGATAGTCCTCGATTTCCATGTGATTTTGGTCACACGCATGAGCTGTCTCCCATGTTCCACTAAGCCTAGTTCCTCGGGAGCATAGCGGTGCGCCCTGTGGAACGATGAGGACTTTCTCAGGAGAAGAGAAGGCCTCTGACGCCGAGCGCGGTTCGATGCCCATGCGCACGAAGGCCGGATGCAGGCGCAGAACAGAGTCGGGAGTATAGGGCATGGCAAACGAATCGATCGCGGTTTTACCGGCGAGCCCAACCTTGCCCGCGGCGCGGGTGTACGCGATGGCGGTGCTTTGCCTGGCCGTTGGTCTGGGGATCGGCTACGTATTCCGGGGGGCGCAGGTGTCTGAGTCCGTTGCACATCCGGCCGCCGGAACACCGTCGCCGCATGCGGGCGCCATGGCGGGGCATGTGGTCACCCTGGAGCAGTTGAAGCAGATGGCCGATAAACAAGCGGCGCCACTGCTGGAGAAGCTCAAATCCGACCCCAACAACACCTCCTTGCTTATGCAAGTGGGGGCGGTTTACCACGGGGCGCACCAGTACAAGCAGGCCGCAGCCTACTACGGCAAAGCCGTCCAGCTAGACCCAAAGAATGTATCTGCGCGAACCAAACTGGCCGCGAGCCTGTATCGCGACGGCAATGCGGACGGAGCCATTGACCAGCTGAACCAGGGGCTGAGCGTGGAACCCAACGACGCCAATTCACTGTTCAACCTGGGCATGATCAAGTTCGAGGGCAAGCAGGACAGCAAGGGCGCGCTGGCGGCATGGCAAAAGCTGCTGAAGACCAATCCCAGACTGAGCCCCGAGCGCAAGGCCGAAGTACAGAAGTTGATAGCCCACGTAAGCAACGGAACAGGCGATGCACACGGGGCGCAAGGAGCAGAGAAGCATGAAGCCCACTAAGCAAATCTCAGCCCTGCAGTGGACACGGGAGCGGGCCGCTCTGCTGGCGCTTGTGTGCCTGACCGTGGGAATCGTCGGAGGCTGGTGGATTCGCGGGCTGCGCGGGCCTGCTGCGGCTGCGAAAGCGAGCGCTCCGATAGCGGCTCCTCAGCAAGCCGGTGCGGCACCCCAGGGGCTGACCCCGGAGCGCATGAAGGCTATGGCGGATGAGCAGGCTGCTCCGCTGCTTGCAAAGCTTAAGGCAGACCCCTTGAACCCGGACCTGCTGAGCAGCCTGGGCAATCTCTACTACGATGCGCAGCAGTATCCGCAGGCCGTGGACTACTACGGCCGCCTACTCAAGATCAAGCCTGCCGAGGCCTCTGTGCGTACCGACATGGCCACTGCCTACTGGTACATGGGAAATGGCGACACGGCTCTCGCGGAGTTCGACAAAGCGCTGACTTACATGCCGAACAATCCGAATACTCTGTTCAACCGCGGCCTGGTGCGGTGGAAGGCGAAGCATGACGCGGCTGGAGCTGTGGCCGACTGGCAGAAACTCCTGGCGACCAGTCCCAACTGGGAAGGCAAAGATAAGGTTCAGCAGATGCTGACCGAGGTCCAGTCGCAGGCAGGCGCCCGGCCTGGGAAGTAGGCCGGGTCCGCACCGCAGCCCGAGGCGAAGCAGAGCCACAAGGGCGCTGCATGCAGGTGATCTACCAACGGGGAGCCCCTGCCGGGACTAAACACCTAATCACATGACATTGTGACCACGTGCACCGCCGACTCTGTCATGCGTCTCAAGTTTGGGTCGGCACTCCGCCATCCTTTCCCCCAATCTAGGGCGGCCTCGTTCCCTTGGGTTACAGGCTTGACACAGAGAGCATCGCCATGGGGTCCAAGGAGACTCAACGACGCCGAGCGCCTTTTGAATGGTCCGACCTTTCGCCTGATTGGTTAAGTAGATTCGCGGCTCCATTAGATTGAGACTGAGATGCTGACACAGGCTGCGAATCCCGGCACTACGGCTGGGACACTGTTGATCTCAGTCCTACAAGACGTGGCCCTCACTGTGGGGACCCGAGCGGCGCAACCGTGTCTGGTCGTACGACTTCGTCAGTGCATTCACGCATGACGGTGACCTGCCCCCATTCTCCGCA
>DCFV01000171.1 GCA_002314435.1 Acidobacteriaceae bacterium UBA1795
GAAGCCAACATGGACCTGTGCTCCGTAGCTCCTGTGTTCAACCGAGCTGGCCTATCCGAACCCGTGTTCGCCAATATCCACCGGCCAAGTTTGTGTTTGGCGAGGCAGGTCGTCTAGGTATAGCGGTGGACTCGATCATCACCGCTGGTGTCATCATTTCGGGCGCAAAAGTATCAGACTCTGTATTCTCGCAGGATGTGCGCGTCAACTCGTACTCTGAAGTAGACAATTGCATCGCCTTCTCCCACGCTAACATTGGCCGTCATTGCCGAATTCGGCGCGCCATTATCGACCGTCACGTCCAGATTCCCGACGGAACAGTCATTGGCTATGACCCGGCTGAAGACGCCGAACGGTATTTCGTCACGCCTTCAGGGCTGACCATTGTAACTCGTGACGAAACGCTGTTCGAGAGCCCTGTCGATCCTGAGTTCTTTCGGCAGTATTAAGGCGGACATGCAGGTCAGCGTATGCTCTCATCGGAGTCTTTTGCTGAACAGAACGGCGAGCGGATTCCAGTGCAGCGATCATCTATGCTTCACTGTGACGATTCTTCGACATCTTCCCCTCCTTTTCCAATCTACAAATTCGTAGTCAGGTCTGTGCGGATTTTGAGGGGCAGGTCAGAATGACGCTGCGATCAGCCCAATTTCAACAAGTTCCCAGGAGCAACATTCAGTGGCTATCGTTTGAGCGCATTCAGCTTGTTAATCACTTCCTTTAGACGGTCGAGTTTCTGACCGGCTTCGCCCAGTTTGCCCTCCGACGTCAGCCGCTGGTAGTCGGCAAAGTCTTTTCCAGCCTCGGCAATGAGTCCGTTGATATCCTCCGCGGCTTTACTCGGTTGCGCGGGTTCAGTTGTGGAATGTGGCACCTCAGCCGAACTTAGCGACGAGGCTCCCCCGCCGAAAAGGGAAGTCAGTGCCGCCTCGAATGTTGGCCCGTAAGCAAGCCGGTCCTGAAGCGCTAGCACGACCAATCTCAATTCTGGCATCGGGCTGCGTTCGGCCTGCAGGTAGATGGGCTCAGCATAGAGCAGGGCGCGACCAGAGGGGATGACCAGCAGGCTTCCGCGCCGCACGTGTGAGCCTTGCTGATTCCACAGTGTCAACTGCCCTGAGAGCTGAGCGTTTTGATCGATACGCGCCTCGATCTGTAATGGTCCGTCCACCAGTCTTGTTTTGGGAAAGTTGTAGACCACCGACGTACCGTAGTGCGCGCCATCGCTACGTCCGGCGATCCAGCCAATTAAATTGTTGCGGTTGGCCGGCGTGAAGGGCAGAATCTCAACGAACTCTTCGCTGGCTTCTCCGGGCAATTTCATGAGCACAAAGTTAGGTTGCATGGCCTGGGCGGTCTGCTCTCTTCCATCAGCCATCCCGACTTCGCTCGCGACCGTCCACAGGTCCTCGCGGTTATAGAACACCCCAGGGTCGGTCATGTGATACAGGCCGTAGACTTCACCTTGTAACTTGAGCAATGACTCCGGGTAGCGCAGGTGTTTGCGCAGATCAGATGGCATTGTCCCGGCATCATGGAAGAGTCCGGGAAAGACGCGGCGGTATGCCGCCAGGATGGGATCCCCTGGGTCGAAATCATAAAACGTCGTCGTGCCGTTGTAAGCGTCAATCACCACCTTGACGCTGTTGCGCATGTAGTTGATGGGACGGTTGTCGAGGCCGTAGTGAGTTGAATACGGGTAGTTTTCCGATGTCGTGAACGCATCCAGTATCCACGAAAGGCGGCCATCATCGCCAATCACAATGTACGGGTCCTGCTCAAATGTGAGGAAGGGCGCCAGGGCTGCTACGCGGTCGCGCACGTTACGCCGCATCAGGAGGCGACTCTGGGAATTCACGTCATCGCTGAAAGGCAACTTGGCCAGATCGCCGCGGTCGAAGGCCAGCAGGACGCGGCGCAAGAAGCTGCCCAGGACGATGCCACCGTTGCCCTGGTAAGACGTGAGATTGTTGGTGTCCCCCTGCGGGTAATTGAATTCCTGCTGCCGCGTCTTCACGTACACATCAGTATCAGTCAGTTCACCGAAGTAAACTTCAGGACGGGTGACATTGAGGTTATGCACCGTACTCTGGACAGGCATGTTGCTCAGCATCAGCGTAGGCAAACCTTCCTGTGTGAACCCATTCACGGGGTTCATGGTGATGCCGTAGCCATGGGTGTATATCAGTTTCTCGTTGATCCAATTGCGGCTGCTCTCGGGAAGCTTTTCGACATTCAGTTCACGGGTGGCGAGCATCACTTCTTGCAGCTTGCCATTGATTTCGTAGCGATCGATGTCGATGTCGGGAAAGTCGTAGTAAGTGCGGATTTCCTGAATCTGACGTAACGTGTCCTGCAACGCATGCCAGTCCCACAGGCGGATATTTTGAAGCGTGGCCTGATTATTGGCTGGATCGGTCGCCTCGACAGTTGTCTCAGCTGGGAACTCACGCTGCACGAACCGGTCCAGTCCGAAGGCCTGCCGCGTCATCTCGATGTTGTTGGCAATATAGGGACGCTCGCGAACCAACTCATTGGGCTTAACCAGAAAGCTGCTTACGTACCAGCCAATTACACCAACAATGACGTAACAGACTACGGCCGGAACGCATGCTGCGATAAGCCACCAGCCACGCGGCGCCCACACTGCGCTTACCAGGGCGATTGCGGCTCCCAGCAATAGCGCGGCGAAGATCACCAACATGCCGGTCAGCGTCACGTGCGCGCCCGTATAAGTTACACCATCGAAGATGGTGTGATGCTCATATAATTGCGCGAACCGACCGAGATAGGTACGAAGGGCAAGGACGACCAGCAGGAACGCAACCGCACTTGAGAGTCCGCGCCACGGCAATGGAATATAGCTTGCACGCCGTTCACCGAACGCACGCGATCCGCCGCTGACGAGAACGAACAATGCGGCCAACAAGCAAGTGATCACGGCAACTGTAAGTAGCCAGCCGGCGATGAGGTTCCATGCAGGCAAAGTGAAGAGAAAGAAGTTCAGCGGTTTGCCGAAGATCGGATCGGCGACGGTGCCGGCCGCGCCTGGAGCGAACCAGAATAACGCCAGCGTCGGCCACTCAGACGCCATGGCGCCGCCCGTGGCGAGCGCGATCAGCAGTGAAGCGCCAATCGCGACGAATCGCAGGACAGGCTTGACCGACAGGTTCAGTTCCTGCCCGCCGATGAAGATCGTGTGGTTGAGCGGCAGATCATCGAGATGTGCACGCTTGAGAAGAGAGAACGCTCCATAGAGGATGATGAATGTGGCTGCTGCGAATCCGATGAAGATCCCCCATCGCAGACCTAAGGACCGGAGGAACACGTCACCGTACCCCAGCGACTGGAACCAGAGCAGGTCGACCCAATAGGACAATGCGGTCCGGCTTCCAAGGAGAACTACGGCTATGACCGCGAGCAGAAAAGGGAGCTTGCGATTGTGACGGCGTGGAAGCTGAGCTTTCTTTGGCCAATCAATTGACTCGTGCATCGGTCACCCCATCTTGCTGGTGTTCTATGGTTGAACTGCCAGAATCGGTACCGCGCCTGAAGAAAGCACGACCCCGCGGTTCCTGAAAACAAAGTCGAATCACACTCTCTACTCTAGTCTTCTTCAGCCAGCTAACCGAGGCCGGGTGATGGGCTTGGCGAAAACCGGACCAGTTGTAATGTCAGTGTTTGGCCAGTTTCTTGACCTCGCTCTCGGAACCGGGCCTGACTCTCATGGCTTGTAGCGTTATGTCTCGACATACAGCTGGGGGAATAGGGTTTCGAGGGATTTGCCTGGAAATCGAAGAGACGCCGGGCCTTTCGGTGTGGTTGATGCGAGTAGCCCTTCAGCAATTACGTCGTTCAATACCCGTCTGACGGTGCGTTCGGCAGTCCTGTTATGCGCGATATTTCGCCCCTCTCAAATTCTCCTCGCACCAGGGCTTCCGCGAGCAGCCGCGAAGACTCAGGCCTAAGAGCTTCGCTCTGTGCAACATACTTCCTCAATCGCAGCGCAAGAGCGTCGATCTCAAAGAGACTGGACATGAATTTCACCTGGTCGAGGCAAACTTTGAGGAACCATAAAGTGAAGTTCCTCAGAGCCGCAGATAGAGATTACCGCGGCCATCCAGATCGTTTTCGCAGGGTGTGTCTGCATAGTCCATCATCCGCTTGTACTCTCCTCGGTCCTTCAGCCCGCGCGCAAGCACGCGGGAGATGGACCACAGTCCGTGTGCGCCAATTCCTGCTGTGTGTGCCATCGCATGGCTCATGAGTCGACTCACACGGCCGTTGCCGTCGGGAAATGGATGGATGTAGTTCAGGCGGTGATGCGCGGCTGGTAGTGCAAGAATGCGAGAACCCAGGCCCGCTGAGTGGCGATGTAGTTGGCCACACTGCAGGAGATTTGACTGATCTGCGTTGTGGATAACGACGGCGTGGTCATCTTCCCTCCAGTGGCACCGGCTGGCGTGTAAAGCCATGGCTGATTCTCAACCGCCAAGCTCACTAAGATCTCTTAGCCTTTTCGCGAGCGTCGCGTATCGGGCTTGATTGGCCTCGTCGGGCAGAAGGTAGCCTGGCAGCGCTTCCAGGGTAAGCGTGTGGTGATCCCCTCTTGACTGTCCGATTGCGACTGGTCGCTGCGAACGGCGAAGTGTCCACTTATTTTTAAGTGGACACTTGCGTTTTGCGTGGAGTGTGGTCAGGCGGCTTGGGAAGTGTGAGCCTGGAGGCTCTCTGCCAGGTTCCATGGCAGCAGATCGGCGATGCGGCTGATGGGGTGCTCGGCGATTCGGGCGAGCAGGGTGCGGAGATAGTGTTCCGGGTCGAGCCCGTTGAGCTTGGCCGAGCCGATGAGCGAGTAGATGGTGGCGGCGCGCTCGCCACCGGTATCGGAACCGGCGAATCTGCTGCAGGAGAAGGGAGCCTTCGAGTATAGCAAGTAGCCGTCGTTGCCTACTGCGTCAGGCACAATAGAAACAGAACCCCGCGCCAATCTGGATGAGATCCCCATTTCTGGGTGCCCCTCTATGTTTCTTCGGATGCCTGGGGTGTGCCTTCGAAAGACTCTGCAGGCACACATTTTTCAGTGCACGGCATAAATACGCTGAACAAAATCGCGACGCGGGGAATATTCAATCAAACGCAGTGGGAGGAGAGGATGCTTGACGGGTTCGCAGGGACCGCGGAGATGACCAGTTTGTTTTCGCGCCAAGCGGCGCGTCCCGGACCATCGCAAGCGAGTGCGGAGGTAGTGGCACTATTCGAGAATCTCCGTGCGCCCCTGCTGCGCTACGTCGCGAGCCTTGGCTTGAGCATCCATGACGGTGAGGAAGTCATCCAGGAAGTCTTTCTCGCGCTCTTCCAGCATCTCAAGCAGGGCAAGCGGGATGACAACCTGCGCGGCTGGATCTTCCGCGTGGCGCACAATCTCGCACTCAAGCATGCCACCTCGCAAAGCGCCAATGCGATGCGGCATTCGGTGCCGATCGAGGATGTTGAGGCCATGATGGTCAGTTCGGCCCCAAACCCTGAACAGGCGCTCGAGCAGAACCGTACCGAGGCACGGATCAAGGCGGTGATCGCGGTGCTGCCCGAGCAGGACCGGCGGTGCCTCTATCTCCGTGCCGAAGGATTGCGCTACAGGGAGATTGCGGAAGTCCTGGGGATTTCGCTGGGCTCTGTGGCGAATGTGCTGGAGCGCGCGGTTTCCAGATTGAATCGGGCGCGTGGCGGATCAGGAAAAGAGTCATGAAGGATCATCTTGAAGATGGCGAGCTGTTACGGCTGCTCGATGGCGAGGTTGCCAAGGACCGTCTGGGGGCAGTGCAGGAGCACCTTGCGGCGTGTTGGACCTGTCGCGCCCAGTTGCACGATTTGGAAGGAACAATCGATCAGTTCATTCACGTACACATCAATGAGTTCAAAGACAAAATCCCCGAGATCGACGGGCCCAGGTCGCTGCTTCGCGCACGGATCGAGGTCCTGGAGCGCAAGCAGAGCGGCAATCGCTGGGCATCTGCTGCAGCGCTCTTCGCGGGCTGGCGCGTGCCCGCGCTGGCGCTGGGCCTTGCACTGTTGATCTCGCTGTCCGTCTACACGTGGTACCAGCAAAAGAGCGTACGGACCGCAGCGGCCACGGAACTCTTCGCAAGGGCCGCGGCGCGTGAACAGAATGCGCTGCTGGCCGAGGCGCAGCCGGTCTCCTATCAGAAGGTCAGCATCCAGATTGGTGGACGCAAGTACGAGCGCACGCTCTATCAGGACCGGAAGCACGGCCGCACCGTTGCGCAGCTCAAGTCTGAGACGACAGCGGCAGACGCCACGCAGGTGCTCGCGGAGATGGAACAGCGCTTTTTGCAGTCCGGTCTGGACTGGGCGGAGCCGCTCTCGCCCAGCCGGATGGGCCGCTGGCACACAGCACTGCGCACCAAGTTCGACCGCGTGGACGGCGGCTCGGGCCTTACTGAGGTTGTTACCCGGACTGCCGATGGTCCGATTGCGGAGGCGCAGGTGCGCTTCCGCAATGAGGATCTTCACGCCGTCTCGGAGACGCTGCGTTTCCGGGATAGCCAGGTGGTTGAGATTGCCGAGCTCGAATACCATGTGTTCGATCTGAGCGAACTGCGCAAGGGATTCTTCGATCAGGGTTACGGCAGCGAAATTGCCGATACCTCTCCCCTGATCACTTCTGCGCGGCGAGATGCAAATGCGGTGGTCGGTCTTGAACTGGCACTGGTGCAGCGCCTTGACCGCGCCAACGCCTTTCTCGGCGAGCAGATCACGATAGAGCGTCACGGCAATGGGCTTTCGGTGAGCGGCGTAGTCGACGGCCAGACGCGCAAAGACGAACTGCTGCAGTCGCTGGGCCCTCTCGCAGGCGATCCCTCTCTCAAGGTAGGGATCGTCACGCCCGCCGCGTCCGCGTGGCAATCCGCGAAGGTCGAAAGCGTCTCGGTCGAAGGTGTCTCGGAACTCCAGGAGGCCCCCGCCGACGACAAGCTGCGCCGGTACTTCGCAGACAAGCGGGGCAAAAGCGGCGGGCCGGAAGAAGCCGCGCAGCGTTTTGCGGCCAACGTCTCACTGCATTCGCAGTCCGCGCGTTCGCACGCACTGGCTATGCGGCAGATTGCCGGGTTGTTCACGCCAAGCGATCTGCGCGAGATGACGCCGGACGATCGCCAGCTCTTGCGCGCTCTGCTGCAGGCGCACGCACGCGCCGTGCTGGCTGAGACGCGAGCCATGCGTGAAAACCTCGAGCCTGTCTTCCGGACAAGTGCCGACGACAAGCGCCCGCTCGTGACCAATCTGGCGAACGACGCCGACTTGGCGTTTGCGGCCACCAAGCTGGCCGAGTTGACGGCGGCCAACGATAACGCCGTTTGGCGTTCCTTTGCCGCTTCCACGCAGGCAAACGGTGTCACGCTCGTTTGCTTGCCCAGTTTCTGGGATTCCTTGCTGGATGCCGAGGTCCTTGCTCAGGAGATCTCGGTGGGTTTGCCCGAACAAGAGCACCAACCCCGAACGCCGGTTGCATCGGTCACTTCACGATAAGGATAAGAGAGAAAAGATGCCTCATCGCCAATTCTGGTTGATTCTGGTGATTTCTGCACTGTTGTTCACCGCTTCGTCGGCAACTGCCCAGTCGACCTCGGCAACCCTGAACGGGACCGTCGTCGACCCATCGGGCGCGGTTGTTCCCAACGTCAAGATCACTGCAATCAACGCAGCAACGTCGTTGAAGCGTGACGTCACCACCAACGGCGAGGGCTTCTTCTCCGTCGCATTGCTGCCGCCGGGCACGTACTCGCTGCGAGCTTCGCGCGCGAGTTTCGCGCGCGTCGAGATTTCCCACATCGCGCTTGCCACCAACGATACGCGGACCTTCAGCATCCGGTTGAAGGTCGGCGCGACCTCCGAATCGATGAAGGTCGACGCGTCAGCTATTAGTGCTGAGACCTCAAGCTCCGTCTCGACGGTCGTGGATACCAACTTCATCGAAGAGCTGCCGCTGAAGGGGCGTTCCTTTCAGGCATTGCTTCTGATGACGCCCGGCGTGGTGAACTCCGCCGGCCAGGAAGCTGGGCAGTTGAGCGTCAACGGCATGCGCACCAACGCCAACTACTGGACTATTGACGGCGTTTCGGCAAACGTCGGCGTCGGCATTGGCCAGGCCGGCAACAATGTAAATCAGACCTTCACCGGCGCCATTCCTGGCTTCAACGCTTTTGGCGCGACGAACGGACTCATCTCGGTCGATGCGCTGCAGGAATTCAAGGTGCAGACTAGCTCCTACTCGGCTGAGTTCGGGCGGCAGCCCGGTGCGCAAGTGCAGTTGACCACCCGCTCCGGTACCAACCAGTACCACGGCGTTCTCTATGAGTATCTGCGCAACGATATCTTCGAGGCCAACGACTGGTTCAGCAACCGTCGCGGCGATCCGAAGCCCAGAACGCGGCTGAACGACTTCGGCGGTACCTTCAGCGGTCCGATGGTGAAGGATCGCACCTTCTTCTTCTTCTCGTACGAGGGTATGCGCTACCGCCACCCCGCCGGTACGTCCGACACCTACGTGCCCTCCACCACCCTGAGGAACGATGCACGCATCGACCCAGGCATCCGCGCGCTGCTCAATGCGTTCCCGGTGTCAACGGCCGCGGACAACTCCATGCCGGATCCGAACGATCCGAACAGCACCATTCTGGATGGCACCCAGAACTACACCTTCTGGCAATCCAGTCCAATGAACATGGATTCGATCAGCCTGCGCATGGATCAGGTCATCAACTCCAAGTGGACCCTTTTCGGGCGCTACAACTACGCGCCTTCCAACCAGCAGATCTGGTCGCTGAACCAGTTGCAGTCCACTGAGATCAACATGCAGACCCTGACTGCGGGCCTTACAGGCGTGCTTACCCCGAGCGTAACCAACCAAGTGAACTTCAACTACAGCACCTCCGGCGGCGATGGCAACACGGTGATCGAGTCCATCCAGGGAGCCGTGGCTCCTAGTGAGGCGCAGTTGTTCGGCGGGCAGATTCCGCAGGGAAACACCAAGTTTGCCAGTTGGTACTTTCTTGGCTGGCCGGGCAACGCCTTCGGCCTGAATGGCGGCGACAACACGCAGAACCGCAACCGCTCGCTCAACATCACCGACGGTTTCAATTGGTCGCGGGGCACGCATCTGTTCAAGTTCGGCGTTGACTTCCGCCGCAACAGCCCGCGCCTGGCCCCCCATGACTACAGCATGAGTGTGGGCGTCTATTCGCTGAACAACCTCTACTCGAACACCTTTGACAATGTCAGCATCTATGGCATCAACCAGGCCACCATCATCTCCGACAACATTTCCTTCTATGCGCAGGACTCCTGGAAGGTGAAGCCGCGTTTGACGCTTGAGCTCGGTGTGCGCTGGGAGATCAATCCTCCCCCGCATGGATTGAGCCCGACGGATCTGATCTTCGTGAAGGGCTGGGAGAATCCCGCAACCATGACGATCGCGCCGGAAGGTACGCAGGGCTACCCGACGGACTTCCACGCCCTGGCACCGCGCGTGGGCGCTACCTACCTAGTCCACCAAAACCCCGGATGGGAGACGGTGCTGCGCGGGGGCTTCGGACTCTTCTACGACCTCGGCTCGGCGACGGCTGCCTATGGCGCCAATGGCGGCCGCAGCGGCGCACAGTCCTATGGCGTCTCCTATCCGTTCTCCAGCAGCGTGCTGGCGGCGCCGCCCAAGCGCACCTATCCCACGCCGCCCTACGATCAGTACGCCGGCACCGAAGCTCTGGTGGGTACCCTCGACAACTGGGCGTCTCCCAGGACCTACCAGTGGAACGTCGGCCTGCAGCAGGGGATCGGCAAGAACCAGACTGTAACGTTAACCTACGTTGGCAACGCGGCCGGACGGCTGGCTCGCAGCTACAACATGACCAGCGGCCTGGATGGCTACGGCAACCCAAACTTCCCGGACTGGGCACAGGTTCTCGTCACCAGAAACGATGCTGGCTACGGCGACAGCTCCGACTATCATGCGATGCAGGTCCAGTTCCAGCGCCAGATGGCGCGCGGGCTGCAGATTCTGTCGAACTACACTTGGGCTCACGCCATCGACACAGCATCGCAGGACACCAACATCTTCGAGTATGCATTCCCGTCGCTGAGGCCGACGATGACACGCGGCAACTCGGACAACGACCGCCGCCAGACATTCAACGCCGCGATGACCTATCAACTGCCCAGCCTGAATCCTGAAGGTTTCAGCACGCGCACGCTGAACAACATCTTCGTTCGTGGATGGGCGGTGGACGGCATGTACACTGTGCAGAGCGGTGTTCCGCTCAACGTCACGTTCACGCGCGACACCTACCCCTTCGACCCGAACGGCGTTGTGCTGCGCCCGGACCTGGTGCCAGGCCAAGCGGTCTGGATCAGTGATTCAGCCGCCCCGGGAGGCAAGCGCCTGAACATGTCGGCTTTCACTCTGCCGGCCAACGCCATGGGCGAGGCTCAGCAACTCACGCAGGGCAACCTGCAGCGCAACATGATGCGCACGCCCGGAAGTTGGCAGCTGGATGCCAGCGTGGGCCGCGACTTCAAGATCACGGAGCGGTTCAAGCTGCAGTACCGCTGCGAGTCCTTCAACGTTTTCAACCACCCCAACTTCGCGGGCTACGATACCAGTCTCGGCTTCTATTCGCCGAACTGGGGCAACTACCCTGAGAACCCCAGCCGCTTCGGCCGCGCCACCACGCTGCTGGGGCTCGGCGGACAGGGCGGTTCGCTGGGCATGATCCCGCTCTTCTCCAACGGCGGACCGCGGTCAGTGCAGATGGCGTTGAAGCTGGTTTTCTAGTCCAGCTCTCCTTCTGAAACAGGACGGCTGCGTGGTTCAGCTGCCGTCCTGTTTGCGAGAACGCCAGGACGATGGGGCATTTTATGCGCAAGATACTGTTATGGACGTTGCTCCTTCCGGTGTGCCTTTGTCTCGGCCTTCCGGCAGGCGCGGACGAAGGCATGTGGCTGTTCAACGGCGTTCCGAAGGCAACTCTGGAGGCGAAGTACGGCTTCGCGCCCACGCAGGTCTGGCTCGACCACCTGCGTCTTTCCTCCGTCCAGATGGGAGACTCGGGCTCATTCGTCTCCGCCGATGGGCTGATCCTGACGAACCATCATGTCGGGCGGGAATGTATATTCCACCTCTCCACCGCGACGAGAGACCTGATGAAGACCGGGTTCTATGCTCGCACCCACGACGAGGAACTGAAGTGCCCTGGCCTTGAGGTGGAGGTCCTGGTCGGCATTGAGGACATCACCGCGAAGGTGAATGCGAACGCCGGTTCAAGCCTGAACCAGACCGAGGCCGCGAACGCACGGAACTTTGCTGCGCAGAAGCTGCAACAGCAGTGCACGAAGAACGGACTGGTGTGCGAGACCGTTTCGCTCTACGCCAACGCGATGTATCACCTGTACAAGTACAGGAAGTACTCCGACATACGACTGGTCTTCGCCCCAGAGCTGGACATCGCATTCTTCGGTGGCGATCCGGACAACTACACATTCCCGCGCTATGACCTCGACGTTGCATTTCTGCGTGCGTACGAGAACAATCAGCCGGCTCGTCCCAGCGACTATCTCGCGGTTTCCACGGCGGGCACGCGGGAAGGGGAACTGGTATTTGCCTCGGGCAGCCCGGGCTCCACCGCGCGGATGAGCACCTATGCGCAGCTTGAGTTCCTCCGCGACTTCGTCTATCCGATGAAGATCAAGGAGTTCAAGCGGCGTACCACACTGCTGCGACAGTACGGTGAGAAGTCGCCAGAAAACGCGCGCATGGTGGCGCCCATGCTCTGGGATATCGAGAATCGCTCGAAAGCCGTTGAAGGATACCTCTCGGGCCTGCTTGACGTGCAGCAAATGGCCAGGAAGAAGGCCGAGGAACAAGAGGTTCGCACCCGAGTGGAGAAGGATCCGAAGCTCAAGGCGCAGATCGGCGACCCCTGGACGAACCTTGAGAAAGCAATTGCTCTCCAGGAAAGGCTGAAATCGGAAAAGCGATTTCCTGAGACAGGAGGCCTGAGTGGACGGATGGCCGCATTTGCGCGCACGCTGGTCCGCGCTGCTGTAGAGCTGCAGAAGCCGAACGCAGTGCGCCTGCCGGAGTTTCGCGCGGCGCAATGGCCGATGGAAAAACGCAATCTGCTCGGCACCGCGCCCCTCGACCGCGTACTGGAAGAGCTCACGCTGACCGATTCGCTGACGCAGCTTGCCGACGATCTCGGCCAGAGCGATCCGCGCGTGCAAATGGTACTGGAGGGCAAGTCACCTGCCGATCGCGCGCACGAACTCATCTCCGGCAGCCGGCTTGCGGATCCGGCCTTTCGAAGGATGCTGCTGGAGGGCGGCGAGACAACGATCACGCAGTCCGGTGATCCGCTCATCACGCTGGTTCTGCGCATCGATCGAGAGATGCGCCGTGCGACCACGGTGGCGAGGCGGCAGCGAAGTGACGCGGAACTGCTCGGCATACGGGTCGCTGTTGGCCGCGCCATGGTCGCGGTCAACGGCATGGCCGAGGCGCCCGACGCGACCGGCACCTTGCGGCTCGGCTTTGGCACCGTGCGCGCGGTGAGCGGCGGACCCGTGTTTACGCAACTCGGGGATATCTATACATACGCCAACTCCAAAGGAAACCAGCCGCCATACAGGCTCCCCGACAGTTGGCATGCGGCGCATGGAAGGCTGGACGCCGGCACTCCGCTGAATTTCACCTGTACGGTCGACGTGATCGGCGGCAGTTCGGGTAGCCCGCTCGTCAACAAGGAAGGACAGTTGATCGGTGTGGTCTTTGATGCGAACAGGGCCATGCTTGCCGGTAACTATGTCTACCAGGAAAATGATGCTCGCGCGATCGTCGTGGATATCCGCAGCGTGCTGGAAGCGCTCAGGGGAGTCTACGGCGCGGACGCGCTCGCCGCGGAGCTTGCCACGGGAGGTACAAAAACACGATGAATCGCCCTGGCACTTCCATGTGCGCCACCGCCCTCTGCCGGTTCTGCCGGGCACTTCTGCCGTTGCTGCTCGCGGGTGAGCTTGGCGGGCACTGTTTGTGGGCTCAGGCAGCGCAATCCACGGCAGACGGTTTGCTCGACAAGGCGGCTCAAGTATCCGATCCGGACCAGAAGCTTCAGTTGCTTCGTCAGGCGGCAGCACTCAGCAAGGACCCGCGGCAACAGGCCTCCGAGATCGAGCCCGCCCTGGCCGCGGCCTACGTACGCGCTGGCAGATTCGCTGACGCCGCTGCTGTGATTGTACAAATGCGTATCGAGCGCGCACCGTTGCCCAGACTTGCGGAGGCGCAGCGCGCGTTGGCCCTTGGGTACGCGAAGGCACGACGCTACCCTGAGGCGCTAGAACAGATCAATGCCGTCCTCGCAACACTCGATTCCGCCATCGCCGCGAAAGAAGGTTCAGCCTCAAACCTGCAGCAGAGCCTGCTGCAGACAAAGGAACTCAAGGGAGAAGTGATGCTTGGTTCCGGCGACGCGAAGACCGCGCTCGAACTGTTGCTCGCTTGCCAAGAGCAGCGCAAGCAGAAGCAGCAGGAAGCGCCTCCTTCGCTTGCGTTTAACTTGGCGCGCGCAGCCTCGCAGCTAGGAAGGAACGTCGACGCCCGCCAACAACTCGCCGAGGCCTACGCGCTGGCATTGCACCGTGTGCGCGCGATTGAGTTTCATGCGGAGGCAGCTGGGCCCGCCGTGCTGGATCAATTCGCCGGTGAGCTCGACGAACTGCGTCCGCTGCTACGCGCAATCGAGCAGGAGGCGCAGATCGTGGTTGCTGGCGCCGACTCCGGCCAGTGGCTGGAAGCGCAGTTCGCTCAGTTTGAGAAACGGAAGCTCAGCGACGGAATGGCAAAAGCCAGTCTTCACATGCCTGCGCCTGCATTCAATCTTCGCACCCTCACCGGAACTCGTGTTCGGCTTGCGGACTTGAAGGGGAAAGTAGTGTTACTCAACTTCTGGGATATCTCGTGCAAGCCCTGCCGCGCCGAGTACCCGCACTTGAAGAAGATCCAAGACGATCTGAGCGGCCAAGTCGCGGTGCTGATGGTCAGCCTCGACGCGGATGGGGCGCAGGTCGCACCGTTTGCTCAGAAGAGCGGCTTCGCCTCGATGGTTCTGCTCAAAGACGGCTCCGTACAGCAGCAGTACGGAGTCGAGCCGATTCCACACAACTTCATCATCGATCAGGCAGGCATCATCCGCTTCGGCGAGGTTGGCTTCACGCTCGACTCACCGCAGCTATTCCGCGCGGAGATCAACCATCTCCTCGAACACGAACGCAGCCAGGAAACACCATAAGAGGCGCAGTCCCAGATGAAACGTAACGGCATCCAACTCACTCATTCCTTCGCGACCGCACTGCTCTTATGCCTTGGGGTGCTGTTGCCACTCCATGCAGCAGTGCTGGGCGCAAACGCCAAGCAGCCTCTGCGCGTGCTCTACGTCGGCGGCGACGCCGACGTGCTGGGCGGACCGGGCCCGGAGCGCGCCGCCGATTTTACCAGCTTTCTCGCGCAGAACTTTATTGAGGTGAAGTCCATTGCGGGCGCCGACTTCAAGCCTGAACTGGCCGCGAACTTCGACGTCATCGTGAAGGACGCTCCCATCTCGATCGTGCTGCCGCCCACGTTCCGTAAGCCCATGGTCCTCGTGGGCAGCAACGGCCTGGCCGGCATCGATCGCACGGGAACCAAGATCAAGCTGCTCTGCGAGTGTCTGCGGGAAAAGCTCTACGACATCAAACTCGATCATCCAATCTTCCAGGGGCCGCTGCCCGTGAAGCCCACGCTTGTGCAGGAGACCAATCCCTACACCGGCGAGACCGCGGATATGTGGAAGGTGCACGAAAAGACGCAGGACCCTGGCCTCGTCACCGCCGTCGAGCAGTTTCTTGACGCAGCCGATTCCGAAGTGATCTCCGGCGGCATTAACCTCAAGGGCGACCACGGTGTCGCGCTTGTGCGCGAGGCCAACCTCTTTCTCTGGGGACCCATCGGTTCGCCGCGAACCATGACGGAGGAGGCGCGCCGGGCCTTCGTCAACACCATCGTCTACATGAAGCACTTCGACGGCGCACAACAGACCATATGGCGCGGGTTGGACGGCCGGCAGGAATTGCAGATGGTCCTGGCCACCAAGGACCTGCACACTATGCTCAGTCCCGAGCGCGCCTATCAGAACTTCCTCCCGGAGTTGCTCGGCAAATACGGCGCCGCGATCGAGAAATATCGTGCCTACTACACGCCGGATCTCCCCTACGTCCGCCAGCCGCATGGGAACATCTGGTTTGAGGTTGATCCAGACGCGAAGAGCCTCGGCATTTCCAACAACGCGCCGCTATTGCTGGAAAAGAGCGTCCAACTCCTCGCTGATCCTGCTCAATCCGGCCGCGCTGTGCGCCTGCTTGAACGATACACCGGACTGCACTTTGCCACGCCTGAGGAGTGGCAGATCTGGCTCGTTGCCAACAAGGAGAAGCTCTACTTTTCCGACTCCTATGACTACCGCTTCTTTACCGGCCCTGCCGGCCCCGCGCCCACTGCGCGAAGCATCGAGACGGCGATCCGCCACATGGATCTAGCCAATCCGAGCGACGTGTCCCCCGTGAGTGTCGGTGCAACGGTCGCCACGTACTACTACTCGAAGGAAGGGAACTTCTCAAAGAAAGGCGCGCTCATCACTCTCATCGTGAGGCTAAACATCGCCGACGGCTGGCACGTGTACGCCAAAGTTCCGGAGGACGCGCCCTACAAACCGGTCACCCTGCAGGCTGAGTTGCCCAAGGGATTCCGCTGGAGCGGCGATTGGACCACGCCGCACGCTTCGCCCGGCGATGTACCAGGCCTTACCGAGTACCGCGGTGATGCGGTCTTCCTTCGCCAATTCTATGCAACCTCAGCCGCAAGCAAAGCGCTCATCAATGGCACAGTGCATGTGCAGGCGTGCAACACCGAAAAATGCCTGCCTGCGGCCAGCGGCACGTTTAACGTGCCGCTCACTGTCTACGAGAACTGAGGACACACCATGAAGGCCAATATCTCCTCCATTCTTCGGCGGCTTGCCGCGCCTTATCTCCTGCTGGTGGCACTCGCTACCGCTCTTGCCGTGGTTCCATCCGTGGCAGAGGAAAAGAAACTTGCCGCCGACGAACTCCTACAGAACCACCTTGCCTCGATCGGATCGCCTGAGGCCCGGGCCAAGGCCACTTCGCGGCTGGCAGAGGGGAGAGTGGTCTTCTCCGAGCGCATCCAGCACACTCTGCAGCTGGAAGGCGCTGCAGCACTGCTGTCGCGGGAGCGCAAGCTGCGCTGCGAATACAAGTTCGGCAGCCCTCAGTACCCCGGTGAGCAATTCGTCTTCGATGGGCAAAAGCAATTGATCGCTATGGTGGATCAGACCAGCCGGTCGCAGCTTGGCAACTTCCTCTTTCTGCAGGACGAAGTGTTGCGCGAAGGATTGTGGGGGGGTGCGCTCTCCACAGCGTGGCCACTGCTTCATGCGCAGGAGAAGGGCTTCTCGCTGAAGTCCATAGATATGCGCAAGGTTGACGGAAGCCCGCTGCAGGAGGTCACCTATGTTCCCAAAAGGCGTTCGCAGAATGGCGATCTCGTAATCAAACTGTACTTCGATCCGGAAACCTCTCGCCACGTACTCACGATCTATACGCTGACCATGCTGCATGGAAGTGCCGAACTCTCCGACCCAAACCAGACCACGGTGATTGTCGAGGAGCGCTTCAGCGACTTTCGCCCGGTGGATGGCCTTACCCTGCCAGCGCACTGGAACGTGCGCTACCGTACTGAGCCGCAATCCCGCGCTCTGGAATATCAGTGGGACGTCACGTTCCAGAATATCGTGCACAACAGTCTCTAGCGGCGATTCGCCACGAGAGATCAGGAGAATGGAATGTTGACGCCACATCGTCAAGCGCTACGTTGCACCCTCATCGTACTCACCGCAGCCGCGTGTACAGCGGCACTGCTGCCCTTCGCCCTTGCTGCTGAGACCGCGAACCAGAGCCATGCCGCTCAGCCCATCACTTCGGTCGAGGGCATCACGGAGTACCGGCTCGACAACGGCCTGCGAGTCCTGCTCTACCCCGAGCCGTCGAAGCCTGTTCTCACCGTCAGCATCACCTACCTGGTGGGTTCGCGGCAGGAAAGCTACGGGGAAACTGGTATGGCACACCTGCTGGAACACCTAATGTTCAAAGGCACTCCGAAGCATTCCAATATCCCCGACGAAATCTCAGCTCACGGTGCGCGGGTCAACGGCTCAACCACCGTCGACCGCACCAACTACTACGAAGTCATGTCCGCCACGGACGCGAACCTCGAGTGGGCGCTTGATCTCGAATCCGACCGCATGGTCCATTCATTCATCGCAAAGAAGGATCTCGACTCCGAGATGACGGTGGTGCGCAACGAACTCGAACGTGGCGAAAACAGTCCCGGCCGCATACTGCAGGAGCGTGTGCTTGAGACCGCCTACATCTGGCACAACTACGGCCATCCCACCATCGGCGCGCGTTCTGACGTTGAGAACGTGCCCATCGAGCGCCTGCAGGCTTTTTACCGCATCTACTACCAGCCAGACAATGCCGTGCTTGTAGTTGCGGGCAAATTCGACGAGGCAAAGACGCTCGCCCAGATTGAGGAGAAGTTCGGCCCCGTCGCCAGGCCCAGTCGCACGCTGCCAACCAACTACACGGCAGAGCCGACGCAGGACGGCGCGCGCGAAGTCGTGCTGCGCCGCACCGGCGAGTCGCAGCTCTTGACGGTCGCTTATCACATTCCGGCAGCCTCGCATCCGGACGCGATCGCGCTGGACCTGCTCGCCGACGTGCTGAACCAGACGCCGGACGGCAGGCTCTACAAGCGGCTCGTCGAACCCGGTCTGGCCATTGAGGCAAGCGGTAGCCTGATGGGTTCACACGACCCTGGCCTCATCTCCTTCAGCCTGCGCGCAGGCAAGGACGGCGACCTGCAGAAAGCCAGGGAAGAGCTGATCCGCATCGTGGAAGGCGTGGCAGCCGATCCTGTCAGCGAGGAAGCTCTTGCGCGCTCACGTAACGAGTCGCTGAACAACATTGAGCGCGCCCTCACCTCCGCCGATGCCGTAGGCCTCTATCTTACGGAATCCATCGCTCAGGGCGACTGGCGGCTGCTCTTCTGGGAGCGCGATCAGATTAAATCCGTCACCGCCGCCGACCTGCAACGCGTGGCGGCGCACTACCTCATTCCGTCCAACCGGACGGCGGGCATCTTCATCCCTGACGAAAAGCCAATCCGGGCTGTCGTCCCGCCGAGCCCCAATCTCGCCGACGTGCTGCGTGACTACCAGGGATCGGAAATTGTAAACGCCGGCGAACAGATCGACGCAACGCCAGCGGCCGTTGAAGCGCGTACCCGGCGCACCACGGTGGGAAAGATCCGGCTCGCGCTTCTTGAGAAGAAGTCGCGCGGCAATCTCGTTACCGGCGTACTCACGTTCCATTTCGGCAATGCGCAGGCGCTGCGCGGTCGTACCACGGCCGGCAGCCTCGCCGCGGCATTGTTGATGAACGGGAGCCGCACCCGCACCATGCGCCAGTTGCAGGACGAACTCACGCGCCTCAAGGCGGAAGTGGACATCGGTGGCGATGAAAGCCACGTCACAGTGCAACTGCGCGTACCACGTGAGAACCTCGACGCAGTGCTCCGCCTTGTGGCGGAGGTGCTACGTCATCCGGCCTATCCCAAGGACCAGTTCGATCAGCTCAAGGCTGCGCTGCTCGTGTCCATCAAGGAGTCGACCAGCCAGCCTGAGGCTATCGCCGCCAAAGAAATCCGTCGGGCGTTAGCGCCCTATCCGCCAGGCGACGTGCGCTATATCCAAACCACCGCGGAAGTTCTGGCCGATCTGCAGAAAACGACGCTGGAAGACGTAGAGAAGTTCCACCAGGACTTCTACGGAGTTGGAGCCGGCGAAGCATCCTTTGTTGGACCTTTTGACAGCGCAGCATTGCAGTCCACGCTCGCTGCAGTGCTGGGCGATTGGAAGAGCCCCACGACCTACCAGCGCATCACCTGGGACTACAAGCCACTCCACGGCGCGAAGCACTCATTTACCACGCCGGACAAGGCAAACGCCATCGTGATGGCGGCTGGTTCGGTAAACATGAATGAATTCGACCCCGGCTATCCTGCTCTCGTTCTCGGCAACTATCTGCTTGGCGGCGGCTTTCTCAATTCGCGCATTGCCACGCGAATCCGACAGAAGGAGGGATTGAGCTACAACGTGGGCTCTCAGTTGTCGGTCGGCGCTCTCGACCGCAACGGCAGCTTCTCCATCTCGGCTATCTGCGCCCCGCAGAATGCGTCGAAGGTCGAGCGTGCGATACGCGAAGAGGTCGACAAAGCCTTGCAGTCTGGATTCACCCCGGAGGAGATTGGAGCAGCCCGGCTCGGCATTCTGCAATCGCGGCAGATGCGCTACGCCGACGATAACAGCATCGCTTCCACGCTCGCCGCGCATCTATTCATTGACCGCGACCTGCGCAAGGACGAAGACTTTGACAAGAGCGTGCAAGCGCTCACACCCGCCCAAGTGCAGGACGCGCTGCGCCGCTACCTCGATCCGGCACAGTGGATCGTTATTGAAGCCGGCGATTTTACGAAACGGAACGACTGAAAATGCAAGGGCAGGAAGTTATGGCAATGAGCGCAACCAGGCAGCGGAGAGCGATGCGCCTGCGGCATCTGTACCTCTTTGTGTTTGCGGCGTCGCTGTGTCCTGCGCAGCAGAGCGTTGTGGAGTGGATTGCTCGAGGGCCCTCGAGAGCTGTGCGCGCGGGCGAGACCTTCGCCGTCAAGCTCTCGGCGAAGATGAACGACGGTTGGCATATCTACTCCACCACGCAGGCGCCGGGCGGTCCTCGCGGCACCGAGATCAAGCTGCCCGCCGGTCAACCCTTCACTCTGTCCGGCTCCATCTCTTCAGCCACGCCGCAGAAAGCCTACGACGCGAACTTCGAGATAGAGACTGAGTCGTATGAAGAGCGCGCCGACTTCGTGCTCCCTGTTACGGCCCTTCCCGGCGCAATGGCAGGCAAGCAGTTACTTCAAGTCGATGTGACCTTCCAGGCCTGCAATGACACCAGCTGCATACCGCCCAAAACGGAGCATCTGTCCATCCCGGTCGCGATTGCGACAGCTATGTACCCCGCAGCGGATTCACAGTCCAGGCCGAATCCTCCCGGTGCGTCTCTACAGCCCACCGAATCGAATCCTGCCTCGGCCCGCCCCCCCGCGGAAGCCGCATACTCTGCCGCAGCGCCGCCGCCTACTCCGGCCGCGCCTGCACCCCAGCAAACGCTCGCCGCCTTTCTCTGGCTGGCCGCCGTCATGGGCGCGCTCTCGCTGCTCACGCCGTGCGTGTTCCCCATGATCCCGATCACGGTCTCGTACTTTACGAACCACGCGGGCCAGGACCGGCGCAGCGCCGTCACGTCGGCGCTCGTCTACGCCGTCGGCATCATCCTCACCTTCACGATGCTTGGCATGCTCCTCGCCGTCCTCTTCGGCGCCGGTGGCGTCAACAAGCTCGCCGCCAATCCGTGGGTCAATCTGCTCATCACGGTCATCTTCCTCGCCTTCGCGTTCTCGCTCTTCGGCACCTACCTCATCCAGATGCCTCGCTGCATTATGGATCGGCTCGGCGCCATCACACGCAGCAGGGAAGACACCGGCGTTATCGGTGCGCTTCTGATGGGCTTCACTTTCACGCTCACATCCTTCACCTGCACGGCGCCTTTTGTCGGAACGTTGCTGGTGTTGACAGCCCAGGGCAACTGGCGTCTGCCGCTGCTCGGCATGCTAGCGTTCTCCGCGGTCTTTGCCTTTCCCTTCTTTGTACTCGCGTTGGCCCCGCAGTGGATCGTGCGTCTGCCCAGGGCCGGCGGCTGGATGGTCTCCGTCAAGGTCGTTATGGGATTTCTTGAGATCGCCGCGGCTACGAAATTTCTTTCGAATGCCGATCTCGTGTGGCACTGGGGCCTTTTCACACGCCAGGTTGTCTTGTCGGTCTGGATCGCCGTCGGCCTGCTTACGGCACTCTATATACTCGGCCTCGTCCGCATGGCCCACGACGCGCCAGTCGAATCCATCGGTCCCGCGCGCATCACAGTCGCTATCGCCTTCCTTGCCGTCGTGGTTTGGTTTGTCCCCGGACTCTTCGGCCGGCAGCTCGGCGAGTTGGAGTCATTCCTGCCGCCAGAGGCCGCCCTTGCCCTGCGCGCCGCCGATGCGCAGCCCACATCATCGATCGCGCCCTCGGCCGACATGGAGTGGCTCGTGAACGACTTCGACGCTGCACTCGCGCAGGCGCGCGCTGAGGGCAAGCCGGTCTTCGTGGATTTCACAGGATACACCTGCACCAACTGCCGTTGGATGGAGGCAAACCTGTTTCCGCGGCCTGAGATCGCGCCTGTGCTTCGCCGCTTCGTACGCGTGCGTCTCTATACTGATGGCAATGGCGAGCCCTTTGCGCGTCAACAAAAGATGCAGCAGGAGAAATTCGGCACCGTCGCCCTGCCCCTCTACGCGATATTGCGCCCGGACGGCTCCACTGTCACCACTTTCCCAGGCCTTACGCGCAATCCCGGCGAATTCCTCGGCTTTCTCCGCCGCGGCCAGTTCGCCGCGTTGCAGGCCACACCCTTGCATGACAACTGACCCGAGCTATGCATGCGGGAGAAGCATGGGATGGGCGTGAAGGAGTGCAGTGGGAGGCAGGTCTTGGATTGTTGCGTAGAGAAAGACGTCAGATCGACAGCTTACCGAACCGATCAGTAGCGAAAGATCGCCTTGTGAGAAACTGAAGAAAGAACCGCGCTTATTGATCCTGCCCTGAAGGGTACAACCTATGCCGCATAGGCGACGTCCTTTTGGCCGAAGTAGCTTTCTACCCTTCCGGGTTGTTTCTGGATGCTGCGCAGGGCGCCTAGGGCGGTCCGGGTCAGGGCGATCTTGTTCCTTGGCGGAGCGGCTTTGGTCACATGCTGCTTCAAGTCAGCGTTGAGCAGTTCGTCCGGGTTCAGCTCAGGCGAGTAGCTGGGCAAGTAGAAGACCTGAATCCTCTTTTCGTTGTCCGCAAGCCATTTCTTCACTGCTTTCGAATGATGCACCCGCAGGTTGTCCAGGATAGGGAAAACTCTCTTCTCGCGTCCATGCACAAGGCGCTTCATGAAGCCGATCATGATCTTCGTGTTCAGCGCGCCGCTGAAGACCTTCCAGCGCATCTGGCCCTTGTTGGTCACCGTCGAAATCACGCTCAGCTTTGAGCGATTGGCATTGGCAAGTACCACGGGAGTCTTTCCCTTCGGCGCATAGCCGCGGCCGCGCACATGATCCGAGCGCAGCCCTGTTTCATCGCCCCACTGTATCTCCGCGCCCTCTGTTTTAGCGGCTTTGGCGATCTGCGGATATTCCTCGCTGACCCACTTCCGAACCGCCTCGGGCGACTGCTCGTAGGCCTTCTTCAGCGGCCGTTGCGGCGTGAATCCCCAACGCTTCAAATACTTTCCCATGTTACGCACCGTCAGCCGCACGCCGTAAACACCCTCGATCAACTCGCTCACCGCCTGGCGGGTCCACAGCGCATAAGTCAGTTTCAATTGATTCGGCGTACGGTCCTGAATCTGTTGCCGAATCTTCTTCTCTTGCTCGGCGCTCAACTGTCGGCCCGAACCAGATGGCCGACCAACAATCGGAATCGCTACGGCCTTCCAGCCATCGCGCTCGTAGGCCTGCATGGCTCGGATAACCGCTGATCGACCCAACTCGCACTGCACCACAGTCTCGGCAATCGTCGCTCCGCTCAAACGCAACTTCACGGCGCGACGGCGACGTTCGTTCAACACAACACGCGGAAGCTTGTGTGCCTCGGTCTTCTCCATGACTACGAGACGCTTCAACCTAACAAAATGTCTCGCTCATTCGGGCCGGATCAGTAAGTAGATCCTTGTCCTCGACACAGGTTGAGGCACTGATCATCTTCAGGCCGAGTTGCAACATTCACGATAGATGAGCATTAGTACACAGACTCGGATCGTCATCCATGGAAGTCTTGGTCATGACGTGTAACACGTCGTCTTTTTGTCCTCGCAGCTCGGATTGGTTTAGCGCCAGCGAGTAATCGAAGGATGAATGGTCAAAAGGAATTCTATGCGCACGATCCGGACTCTCTTCGCGTTTCTGGCATTGGCCATACCGGTCAGCCTGTTCGGGCAGGTCAACTTCTCCATCTCGATTGGGCCTCCTCCTCTGCCCGTTTACGAGCAGCCAATTTGTCCGGGAGATGGCTATCTATGGACTCCTGGCTACTGGGCATATGACAACAGCGTCTCCGATTACTACTGGGTAGACGGTGAATGGGTCATGGCTCCGGAAATAGGCCTTCTCTGGACGCCCGGCTATTGGGGCTGGGGAGACGGCGGATATCGCTTCTATGACGGCTATTGGGGCACTCAGGTCGGCTTCTATGGCGGCATCAACTACGGCTTCGGCTACTACGGCGATGGGTATGATGGCGGCCGTTGGGACAACGGACACTTCTCCTATAACCGTTCGGCAAGTCACGTAGACTTGGCCAGAAATCACAATGTCTACGAGACGCACTTCAGCGGCAACAACGAAAACCGGGTCAGCTTCAACGGTGGAACTGGCGGTATCGAAGCGCGTGCGACCTCGCAGCAGGACGAACTATCAAAGCAGAAACATATCGCGCCTGTAGCTTCTCAAACTGAGCATGTACAGACAGCTCGAACCAACCCAGAATTGCGTGCATCGGCAAACCACGGTAGACCGCCTGTTGCAACCGTCTCTAAACCGGAAGCAGGCAATGATCACCAGATGGCAACGCCCGTGCTGGCAACGGAGCCATCAAAGCCTGAAGTGATCGCTCCGGCCCCTGAGCCCCGAGTTGAGCCGCTGACCAGGCAATCAGATGGCACTTCACCCAAAGCAGTTGCCCATCCAAATGAACCTGTTATAACTTCACACCCCGAGCCAATAAACTCAGGAAATGCGAAGGCGGACCAGAAGTATCAAAAGCAGCAGGACAACTTGATGGCGAAACAGAACCAGGAACGTCAGAGCCTGCAGCAGAAGCAGGACTCGGAGCATCAGCGCATGACTCAGCAGAAGTCGAGTGATGCTCAGACGAAGCAAGCAGAGCAGAAGCATCAGCAGCAGACAGAGCAGTTGTCGCAGAAACAGCAGGACAGCACTGACAAGAAGAACTGAATGTCAGAATGGCCCTTTTGCGGCCGGGTCTACCCACCCGGCCGCTTCTTTTGTGTCTGCCAGATTTATCATCCACGTCCATTTTCGGTAGAACGTCAGCGAATCCGAGAGTCATGCACTGTCTGCACCGGCAGGCATTGGGCACAAGCGCAAGCTGGGCTGGAAGGCGAGCAGAATTGAACAGACCTGAATCTTCAGGCTGGGCGATGATGGACAGAGATTGATTGCAACTTCGGTCAATCGTGCGCAAGCAGTCCAACGATGTGCATTTGGCGTTGGAGAATTTTGTCGCAATCCCGCATTGCTACACACCACTGCGGCAACGTCCAGGATATGAGCTGTTCGCCGGAGAAACCGGCCTGCAACGAGGCGAAGCTTTGGCAAGCGATAACAAAACCACGTTCGATGCTGCGGCGTTTCTCACCAACGCCGGCCTTGGCAGAACGATTGTTGAATTGAAACCGAAGGAGTCCTTCTTTTGCCAGGGAGGCACAGCGAACTCCGTCTATTACCTGCAGAAAGGCCGCGCGCGTGTAACCGTCGTTTCCAAGAATGGTAAAGAGGCGACGATTACTCTTCTATCTGCCGGCGATTTTGTTGGAGAGGAGTCTCTGGCTGCAATCGCCGGGCTGCGAATGGCGACCGCCACGGCCATCACCGCCTGCACAGCACTCAAGATTCGCAGGCAGGAAATGATTCGCGTGATGCATGACGAGCCTGCGTTCGTGGACTTATTCCTTAAATTCCTGCTGGCCCGCAGCATGCGTACGCAGGCCGATCTTGTCGACCAGCTTTTCAACTCCAGCGAAAAGCGCCTGGCGCGGATTCTCCTGGTGATGGCTGAATTCGGCGAGCCGGGCGAACCGGAAACCTTCATCCCGTTGATTACGCAGCAGACATTGGCGGATATGATCGGTACCACCCGGTCCCGAGTGAGCTTCTTTATGAATCGCTTTCGCGAGCTCGGCTTTATAAGCTATAACGGCCGCATCCAGGTACATAAGTCGCTCCTCAATGTGGTTCTGCTAGATCAGTTGCCCGACCACAATGCTCAGAAGCCTTCTCTTTTCCCCATTCCGTAGGCCGTCTCAGAAAAGCAGGGCGTGTACAGGCGAAAGATTGCGGCGAAGCCGTGTGTGAACCTACTAACCGCCGCCGTACACCCTCCGCCAATGGTTGTGGATCTTCTCGCTGAACCCAGTTGCACAAGCCCGCCAGATCGGCGATAGCGCCACCCAGCACCGCCAAGCAGTGCATCGAATCGTCACAACAACCGCGTAAAGATCAAAATCCAGTGGAAGTTCAAAAGAAAGCTGGCGCGCCTAAAAGCCAACGATTTATTCGCGCGGTCACGGTGCTGGTAGCAAACCTCGGGCACGCCTAAATGGAAACAAGGAATAAAAGTCCCCTCCCACTGTTCCGGCCCGGTTCAATCCGGGTCCAGACGGCAGGAGGGGTTCAGGAGACACGCACTCAACAAAGTGCATACGTGTCCGTTTGTAAACTCCAGGTAGAGTTCCTCACTTCGAACTGAACGAATACTTCAGCATGAAGAACGCTTCATGCGCTTGTACATCCTCAAACGCGCAAGTTGGATCTACTCTTTCTCGAACAAAGCAGCTGCATTCGTCTGCTGGTGCATCTTTTCTGATGCACGAAAAGCCTCAGTTGCTAAAGCCCGCTGCCCGACAGACAGATAAAGCCGGCCCAGGCGATAGTTGAAGCTGCCATCCTGATCGCCGGGCAGCGCTTGTTTCAGTTCGGCGATTGCTCGTTCCTTGTTGCCTTGTACTTCATAGATCTTGCTCAGATCCGCGTGCACATACGGCTGCTCCTCGGCTGCCGCATGCGTTGCCTTTAGAAGCAGTGGAAGCGCATGGGTAGGATCGTCGCGGTTGAGAAGAAGTTCACCCAGCAGATAATTCGCCTCCGCATCGTCGGGGTTGGAACTCAGCACCGCCTGCAGTTCTTCCTCGGCGGCAGCTGAATTACTGTCAGCGTTCAGATCGCGGGCCAGTCCAAGGTGCGCTGCCACAAACGAGGGTTGCAGCGCGATCGCCTTGCGGTGTTCCTCCTCAGCCTGCGCAAGATCACCTTTGGAACGCAGCATGTCGCCAGTAAGTACGTGTAGAGACGCAGACTGCGGGTTGAGTGCAGTCGCACGATCCAGCGCATCCAAGCCCATGCGTCCCGCGGCCTGCGCGCGCCAGTAGAGTCCTTCTGGATCCTGTGCATTGACCGCAAGCAATGCATCGGTTGCTCGCAACACCTTGGAGTCTTGACCAAGCAGACCCGCACAGCGCGCTTGTATTCGAAGTTGCCTGGCAGAAAGCGGCGCCGCAACACCTGCAAGCGCTGTGCCGCAACGCGCGTACTGCCCTGAGGCCCAATACCTATCTGCTCGCTCCGGCTGCGCCGGTGGCTCATCCCGCGTACTGTCCATAACTGCACGCATGCTCTCACTGGCGCCGCAATGCGCAAATTCATTCGCAATCAAGCCCCCGTTTCTCTGCACGAATGCGTGATCAATCTCCGCCGCTTTCTCCAGTGTCCGCAAAGCCTCGTCGGCATTCCCGCGCCGCGCCAGCACAGCGGCGAGCCCGAGCTTTCCCAGCAGGCAGCCCGATTCCGATTCCCGGTTCCAGTCGAGCGCAAACGTCTGCTCGGATTCGTCCGTTTGCCCCGCGCGCAGGTACGCAAAGCCGAGCAACGACCGAACACACGGCACGGCGGGCGCAGCCGCAATCGCAGCCTTGAACGACTCAATCGCCTTCGCCTGCTTGCCTTGTTCCTGGTAGCTCTCGCCCAGCAGCACATCGCGAAACGGCGTATTCATTCGCCCCAGCGCGCCCTCTGCCTGCTTTTCAATGCTGAAGTAAGTCGCGCCAAGGCCGTACCACGCATCGGCGTTCCTACCGTCATTCAACACAGTCGCTTCGTGAAAGCGCGCCTCAGCCTCAGCGTAGCGATGCAGTTGAAGATCGCTGTTGGCCAGCCCGGTCAAGGCCTCCGCGCTGCGAGGGTTTTCCGCAACAGCGCGCTCCAGTAATGGCCGCGCGGCCTCCGGATTGTCGAGCTTGAGTTGATCCAGCCCCGCCATCAGATTGGGTGCAAACAGAGTCGCATCCTTGGCCAGCGCGCGTTGAAAGCACGCCAGCGCGGCATGCAGGTCCCCGCTCAGCTGATACATGAGCCCGAGGTTGACCTCCGCCTCCAGCAAGTCCGGCTCAAGAGTAAGAATTTTGCGATAAAGCGCGGCCGCCCGGCCGTACTGCTGCGCCTGCTGCGCCGCAGCTGCTTCGTGCCACAGTTGCTCAACACCGCTTTCCGCGGGCCGGGCCGGCAACTGGCCGGCCCAGAGCAATGAGCACCCGAACAGAACAACAGCCGCGGTTTGGCGCAACGAGAGTCGGGCGGTTCGCATGGTTCATCCAGATACTACTTACCAGATCAATTTGAGAGCAAGCTGCAGCTGACGCGGTTGGAACGTCCCCTGAATCGTTCCAAAAGCCTGGTCCCCAAACGTAGTGTCTGGATTGACGAAGGCCGGATGATTGAGAGAGTTGAACGCTTCCGCGCGGAATTGCAGTTTGAACCGCTCGTTGAACTGGAAGCTTTTCTGCAGAGACAGGTCCCAGCTGTCCGTGCCCGGGCCCCGCAGGTTTGAGAGGCTGCGGCGCGCCGTGCCAAAGGTAAGCGGCGCCGCATACTCGAATGCACTCGTGTCGAACCATTTATCCACAGTACGGTTCGAGAGCGTAGGATTGCGCAGAATGTCCGGGTTCTGGTTGCCGCCAAATGAGTAGGTGAGGTTTTGGTTGGAGGTCACATTCAGCGGCGAGCCGCTGCGCAGTGTTCCAATGCCGCTCACCTGCCAGCCGCCCAGCACAGCGTCAACTGCGCGGTTGACGTGCGACCCGAAGGCCCGGCCGCGGCCCACCGGCAGTTCGTACACCATGCTCAGAACCATGCTGTTCGGTACATCCGAGGCATCCACCGATTTGTCGAGCGTGATGTTGTTGTTGTCGCGGAACTGGTTGTTGGTCGCGCCCCAGCCCCATGCCGCATTGCCCGTCGTGTCGTCCAGCCACTTGGAACGCGTGTAGGAGACAAGCACCTGCATCCCATGCGAGAAACGGTGAGTATACGTCATCATCAACGCGTCGTAGGTATCAAAGCCGATCGGCACCTGCTGACTGCTTACGTTGCAGAACTCCGGAAACGGCCGTAGCAATTGTCCGTACTCGATCGTCGGCTGGTTGAGGTTGCAACTGCTCGAGCTGATGAGCCCGTAGAACGGATTTGTCACCAGGCTGGTAAGCGCATTTACGCCCAGCGACAGATCCGCGTCGGGAATCTGGTTGATGTTGATGGAGCCGGCCACCGGCAGCTTGATGCCATGGTTGCCCACGTACTGTGCTTCCACCGTGTCGTTGCTGGTTACTGCAAACTGCAGGCCGAAGGTCCAGTCCTGTACGTAAGGGCTGCGCCACTTGTGCTGTACGGCGTTTACGTCAAGGCCCACGTTGGTCAGCGCGCCCAGTGAATTGCCCTGGAACGGCAGCAGGCCCGTTTGGAACGCCTGGCTCGCAGGATTGGTCACGGTCACGCCGTTCGATGCTGTGCTCGTCCACGGCGTGCTCTGCGAATAGCCGTTCAGGTTTGCATCAACAGCCAGCGACATGGCCGCGGGGTAGAAGATGCCGTAGGCTCCGCGCACTACCATCCGCGGCAACGCGTGATACGCAAAGCCTATGCGCGGAGCAAAGTTGACGTAGTTAGGATCGATCACATTGCGCCCATTCGAGCCGCCGGTGTACACCAGCTCTCCAGGCGCGGAGATGCCCGCCGACGCGCCAATGGGATTCTGCGCCGCCGTGTCGAACCACGAGAGCTTGTCGAAGCGGTCCGTAGGCGAGGTCTGGAACTCGTAGCGCAGGCCAAGGTTCAGGGTCAGCTTTTCCGTTGCCTTCCAGTCATCCTGGAAGTACCACGCCAGGTATTTCTTGTTCGCCGTCTGTGATCCGGTCTGGTTGAAGTTTCCCGATCCGGCCCCCACCAGGTAGCTCGCCAGCCCGTAGCCCGTGCCACTGGTCGGTGTGTACGGGTCCGGTCCCGCAGTGAGCGTGGGACCGAAGTTCAAGCTCGCATTGCCTGGCGAAACGTTGTTGTAGTACTGGTCGTAGAGGTTAAAGCCAAAGGTGAATAACTGCTTGCCGTGCGTGTTGGTAAAGTCCACGCTGATCGTGCGGTCTTCGCGCGGAGCCACCTGCGGTGACCCGGAACCGAGGCCCGCGTAGCCGCTCACGTTGATGGAGGGAAAAACACCGCCGCCGACGTTCAGCTCGCTCGGCCAACCGAGCTGGGTCACGTCAAACGGGCTGCCCTGGGCAACGTTCGTTTCCACCCAGCGATTCCAGCCCACGTTGGCACTCATGACCAGTGCTGGCGTCAGCGTCCGCGTGTAGCCAATGGCCGCATCCCAGCGATTGTCGCCATTCTTTACACCAGGGCCGCCGGCACTGTTGCCGTACAGTGCGACCGCGCCGGTTTTGAATTCACGCTTGTCTGACCAACGCCCGAAGATACGCGACTTGGCGTCGATGTTGTGGTCGATGCGGATCGTGTAGGCATCCTGCTGCTGTGGTGAAGATGCGCTGATCACGTAGTTGTTGTACGCGTTCTGGTTCGTCGGATTCGGCCAGTAGCCCAGCAGCGTAGACGACAACTTGTCCCACCGCCCCTGCGCAATCAGGTTGCCGTCGAACGGGTCCCGAATGGTTCCCGTACTGGTCGCAGTCAGGCCCGTCACCGGGTCCACCTCGCCTGCTGTCACTGTGCGCGTCGAATAGGGATCGTAGATCGCGCCGGAGAGAATCGGCCGGCCAAGGTAGTCTGTGCCGACCTGCGCTCCCAGCAGCGATGAAAAGTCCCCGTTGCGATTGGCCGCCGTGGGAACCGTCAGCGTCGTCGTAACGGGTGAAGCCGCGCGCAACCCTTCATAGTCCCCAAAGAAGAATGTCTTATTCTGGCCCGAATACACGTGGGGAATCACCACCGGGCCGCCCAGCGTAAAGCCGAACTGGTTGCGTTCAAAGTGCTGCCGGGCGATTCCCGACCGGTTGGCAAAGTAGTTGTTTGCGTCCAGGACATTGTTGCGCAAAAACTCGAACGCGTCGCCGTGCAGACCATTGCCGCCCGATTTGGTCACCAGATTCACAACATTGCCCGAGCTGAAGCCGAACTGAGCCGAGAAGCTGTTGCTCTGCAGTCGAAACTCCTCGGTCTCATCCACGCCCGGCACATACATCACTCCGCCCCACTGCGCGTCGATGTCCCAGTGCCCATCCAGCAGAAACTCCGTATCGCCAAAGCGGCTGCCGCCGAAGTTGAGGAACGTCATGTCCTGGTCGGCGTTGGGCTGGTTGGAGCTGGTGCCGCCCGTCCACTGCGTCAGTGCTTTGTTGGTCACCGCCGAGTTCAGAAACACCAGTCCCACTACATTGCGCGCATTCAACGGCAAATCCAGTACAGCGCGCTGGTCGATCTCCGTAGACACATCGGAGTTGGCCGTATTCAGCACCGGTGTTGCCGTGGTCACCTCGATCGTCTCGGAGATCGTCCCCAATGCCAGCGTCACCGGCAGGTCTAGAGACTGGCCCACCTCGAGCTGAATGTTGGTGCGCGAGTAGCTGCTCAGGTTTTCCTTCGCCACTTTCAGCGAATACTGGCCCGGCGGCAGCAACGTGAACACATACTGGCCCTGGGCATTGGTCTTCACCACGCGCTGAAAACCCTGGTTGGTGCTCGTGAGCGTCACGGACGAGCCGAGGATTACGGCGCCGGTCGCATCCGTTACCGTTCCGCTTAGCGTGGCGCTGGCCGCCTGGTTCTGCCCGGCGGCGTTGGGGACAGTCAGCAGCAGGGCGGCGAACATCGCCACCCAGGCGAAGATCCAGTGACGAATATGCGCACTGTTCTCCGGTCGTCTGCCTGCCTTGAGTTCTTTGGTCCTGCTTCTGGTCATGTGAT
>DCFV01000144.1 GCA_002314435.1 Acidobacteriaceae bacterium UBA1795
AAGATTCAGGAGATGGGCGCGCGCGCCGAGGGTCGCCTGGTGAGCGATGCGGTGAAGACTGCGCTGGCAGGTTAAGCTGTCTGGCAGGAGCGTCCATGCTGCGTGCCAAGGCTCTTCCCCTGCTTTTGGTTCTGCTCATTGTGTGTGCGGTGCCGCGCCTCCGGGCGCAGGGCCCACCTTACCAGACCGACGACCCGGTGCCGGTCGATCTGCATCACTACGAGTTCTACGTTTTTGGCGCTGTCGACGGCACGCCGGTTGAGCTTGATGCGGCCGGCCCGGCCTTCGAGTTCAACTGGGGCGCGCTGCCCCGCTTGCAGCTCCACGCTGTGCTGCCGTGGGGCGTGGCCGCTCCGCTCAACAATCCCGTCTATTTGCCCGGAGGGTCCGGCCCCACCGAGTTCGGCCTCATCGACATGGAAGTGGGCGCCAAGCTTGCCTGGATCAAAGAGTCCAGACACGTTCCGCAGATAGGCAGCTTCACCATGTTCGAGCTGCCCACGGGCAACGCCGACAAGGGCCTCGGCGTGGGCAAGGTCTGGTACAAACTGCCCATCTGGGCGCAGAAGAATATCGGCAAGTGGACGCTGGATGGCGGCGCCGGCTACCAGGTGGTGCCGCAGACCGGCTTCCACAACTTCCCCTACGGCGGATTTCTGGCGAAGTACGGCTTGAGTGAGCGGCTGGAACTGGGCGCGGAAATCTTTGCCCACGGCGGCGAGGGACCAGCGCCCCCACAGAGCGAGGCCTCTGCCATGGTCGACCTCGGCGGCTACTACCACTTCAAACACCACCCCGGTGAGCAGCTCCTGTTCTGCTACGGCCACTCTGCTGCGGGCCAGACTGAGAACTACGCTTACCTCGGCATGTACTGGACCTGGGGCAAGGATGCGAAGGGCGCTGACACCGCTGCGGTGGAGCCCGCGTCGTCCTTCCCCGCGAGTCGCTGAACCTAGTTTGCTTTGCGGCTCGCTTCAATGTACTCGGGTGTGTAGCCTTCCCACTCCCACGGAGTCACCGTGTCGCCCAGCAGCGTTTCCAACAGCGGCCGAAACGCCAGTTCGCCGTTGTCCGAGTTGGTGAGCAGAATCATGCAGGACCGGGAACCCGTGAAGCAGATGATGTAGTTCTGCGCGCCGTCGCCGTGGCCCTCCTTGAAGAACGCAGGCCCAAAGCGCGTATGCGTAAGCAAGCCCCACCCGATGCCGTATGCCAGGCTCACGTCCTTCGCGTCCTGGCCCGGTCCTTCGTTCGCCCGCAGTGCAAACTCGTGCAGTGAGTCGATATGCAATACGGGCTGCAGCATCTCTTTCTCGGTCGCCTTCTTAAGCAGTTTGCCGTTCAGCAGTGCCACAGCGAACTTCGCCAGGTCGTCGACGCTGGTACTCATTGACCCTGCGCCGCGTGCCGGGAAGCGCTTGGTCTGCGAGCGGAACTTCTCGTTCAGGTCGTAGCGGTCGGCCACGTTCGCGGCAAACTCCTTGCGGTAGATCAGGCCCGTCTGTGTCATCCCCAGCGGGCCGAAGAGCGCCTCTTGCAGAATCTGGTCGAGCGGCTTGCGCATCTTCTGCTCGATCACGAACTGCACCAGGTTGACGCCCTCGCCGGAATAGAGAAACTGAGTCCCGGGCTTGAAGTGCAGACGCATCTTCTTGTCCGCTTCTATGAACGCGAAGTTTGCAAGCCCCGACGAATGCGAGAGCAGCATGCGCGGCGTGACGAGCGGCCAGTTGGGGTCCTTCACCAGTTCTGATGCGCTCTCCTTGTAGGGATCGTAAGTATCGAGCGGCTTTTCAAGCTGCTGCGCCACCGGCTTGTCGAGATCGAACTCCCCGCGCTCGACCAGCTGCATCACGTAGGTTGCAAACACGCTCTTCGTGATCGAAGCCGCCCAGGTGTTGGTGCTGGTCTGCATCGGCAGTTCGGGTTCTCTGCTGCGGAGTCCGAAGGCGCTGCTCCACACCACGCGCCCCTTGCGGATCACGGCCAGCTGAGCGCCCGTCACGTGCTCCGCTGCGAGCGTCTTCTGCGCGAAGGCCGTTGCATCAGCGGCGGAGATCGTTGAGCCGTCGAGCCGCTGGATGTTGTCAATTGTTTGTCCGGTGATGGTAGGGACCGCGAAGGCAGCCAGCAGGAGCAGGAGAGCGGGGAAGCGCATTGCGCCATCCTATCGCAACGGTTGTGTTCTATGGCGCAGATTCGTTGGTGAGTCGCAGGCCACACAAAGGGCACCGGAGCGGCAAACCGCCCCGACGCTGGTTGTATCTCGCCGTGCCCGCGCGAGTCTTAGAAGAGCCGCAGGCCTTCCGGCACTGGCGCATGTTTCAGCAGGCCCAGCTCGCCTGCCAGCCGCTCCAGCCGCGCCCGCGTGGCCGCTGTTGGCGGCACCAGTGGCAGCCGGACTACGTCTGTGCTGCGCCCCATCAGATTCAGCACCGTCTTCACCGGGCCGGGGTTTGACTCCCAGAAGTTAGCCTCAAACAGGCGCGCGTAGCGCCGCTCCAGATCGCGTGCCGTGACCCAGTCGTTGTGCAGTGCGGCGCGGATCATGTGGCCCACTTCCGCAGGGGCTTCGTTTGCCGCCACACTGATGAGCCCGTGTGCTCCAATGCCGATGGCCGCCAGCGCCAGGTTGTCGTCGCCGGAGAAGATCTTGAACGCGCGCGGCAGAGAGTGTGCAAGTTCGGCAATCTGCGTCAGCTTGCCGCTGGCTTCCTTGATGGCCTGGATATTGGGGGCCGCTTCGGCCAGGCGGACCACAGTCTCCGGCTCGAGGTTGGCCGCTGTCCGTCCCGGCACGTTGTAGAGCACAAGAGGAATGGGATCGATGGCCTGGGCCAGCGCCAGGAAGTGCTGAAACTGTCCTTCCTGCGAGGGCTTGTTGTAGTAGGGATTGGCGCTCAACACGGCGTCGATGCCGCGCACCTGCTTGAGCAGGGCAGCCTGGCGCAGAAGCACACGCGTCGAGTTGTGCGTGCATCCGGCCCACACCGGCACGCGGCCCAACGCCGCGTCCACCACGATGTGGATCGCATGCAGCCACTCGTCCTCGTCCAGCGTGGCTGCCTCGCCCGTGGAGCCGCACGCGACCAGAAAATCGATGCCCGCGTCCACCTGCCAGTTCACAAGCGCTCGTAAGGCCTGTTCGTCGATCGCGCCGTCCGCACGGAACGGCGTGACGATAGCGGTTCCACAACCCGTCGTTTCCATCATTGGAAGTGTATACCGCTCAGCCGCGCACGGGGCAGTCTCGACTGTGGACTTCGAGTTGCGAATTGCCGGCTGCTTTACGTCCGCCGTTTCGCGTATTCGTTTGCCAGCATCGACATCAGCCGGAGGTTGCACCACTGCTCGTCACGGCGGGCGGCGTCACGCATCGTGCCCTCGAATACGAATCCGAGGCTCTCGTAGAGATGGCGTGCCCGCGCGTTGTCCTCGAACACGTCGAGAAACAGCCTGTGTGTGCCCAGTTCCTCAAACGCCATGCGGATCAGTTCGACCAGCATCCGCCGACCCAGGCCTTTCTCCGGCGTGGCGACCACGATGCGTTTCAACTCAATGGCGTGGCTCGTTTCTGCCAGCCCGCGCAGAATGGCAAACGCTGCCAGACCGCCCTCGGGCTGGTCCACCACGAGATAGCGCGCATCGCCGCCGGACAGCGCGGCGCGGTGCCGCTCCTCGGTCCACTGGCCGACATAGGCGCGGGCGACGGAGGTGCGCTCGAGGGCGGCGATGTGAGGAATGTCGGTTTCCACGGCGAGACGCAGGAGTTGGCAGGTGCGCAGTTCAGGCATTTTCTTCAGCATACAGCGCGCGCCGGGGCTAGCTGTTTCTGTGACCAAAGGCACGTATGTCACGCATTCTATGGGTTCGCGCAACCCTCACCCCCGCTACGATCAATTTGCGGGCGTCCAGGACCGGCTGGCAGTAGCCTGCCTTGAAGCGAATCGGGCCGGGGTTGTGCACGAGTGCCGCGGCGCAGTCGCGGCGCCTCAGCTGGGAATTCATCGACGAAGGAAACGCACCAACCCATGACCCACGGAGCCGAAACACCGGACACCCTGCAGGACGCCGAAGTCGACCACGCTGGCGCTGCGGATCGGTCGATTGCTCTGATCGGGCCCAACGCATCGAGCCGCAGTGTCATGGCCCGCGCCCTGGCCGGTTCCGGCGCCGTTGCTGTGCGCGAATACGTCTCATACCCCGCGCGGCTCGGCGACCTGCCCCACATTTTCGAACGGAACTGCAGCCTCATCATGATCGACGTGGACAGCGACGAGAGCTACGCGCTGGCCATTGTGCAGAAACTCGTTGCCACCTCTTCCGCCATCGTAATGGTCTACTCGACGCGCAACCAGCCGGAACTGATCGCGCGCTGCATGCAGGCCGGTGCGCGTGACTTTTTACCTCTTCCTGCGGAGGAGGAGGCGGTCGATGCGCCTGAGCCTGGCGTCCCCGAGCCTGTGGCCCCCGAGCCCGTCTTGGCCGAGCCAGAGCCGACCGCGGTTGAACCTGCGCCTGAGGCAGTTGTCGCGGCACCGCCTTCCCTAGAGGAGCGTCCAGTACCTCAGCCGGAAGTGGCGAAAGAGAAAGCTGTTCCGCCGCCGCTGCAACTGCCCGAGTGGGAAAGGCCGGTTGTGCCGGTCTTTCGTCCTGTGGGTGCTGCGCCGTCGCCGGGGACCCGCCGGATACCCAAGTGGCTGATCGCTGTTGCGTTCCTGGCGGTAGCGGCTGGTGCTGCGATGGTCTTTCTACAGCCGTTGCGGCTGCTCGCGGCTCATGGGATGGTGCTGCCCTGGAACCACGCGAGCCGCTCCGGAGTTGCTTCTCCGGCAGCAGGCGAAAATTCAGCGCTGGTTCCGTCGGAACTCCCGTCCAACAACTCAGCGGTGGCTGCGTCCGCCGCCGGCGATTTGAGGCCCGCGGTCCCGGCCGCTTCGCATGGCGCTGCCGTTGATTCCGGCGCGATGGACGCGCAACTCAACGCGCCTGCCCGCATTGCCGGAAGCATAAAGAAACCCGAGCCCAGCGATGAGCCTGCCACTGGCTTCACACCGGGCGGCATCGACACGGGCAACGCGAACAGCATTCCCGGAGCGGCGTTTGCAGGAAAGAGCAATGTTCAGGTTGTGCCCTCGGTCTCAGCCATTTCAGCCGGAGTGGCCGCCGGCCTGCTCATCCACAGGACCGAGCCCGTGTACCCCAGGTTTGCTCGCGACGCGCACATGAGCGGCACAGTGGTTCTGGGTGCCACCATCAACAAGACCGGGGCGATTGAGAATCTTCACGTCGTCCGCGGCCCGGCTGCGCTTGTAGACGCCGCGCTGAATGCAGCACGCACATGGCGCTACCGTCCCTACGAGCTCAATGGCCAGCCGATCGAGGTGCAGACCACCATCAACATTGTCTTCAAACTGGACAAGTAGCAGCCTTGAAACAGCGCACAGTGGCGCCTTACATCTGTTCGAAGATGTCGCGGAATTCCCAGGAGCCAGCCTTGCCCGCGAGCCACTCGGCCCCGCGCACCGCGCCCAGCGCAAAGCCGCGCCGCGAGTGCGCGTCGTGGCGCAGCACGATCTCGTCGTGCTCGCTCGATGCGGTTACAACGTGCTCGCCCTTGGCGTCGCCAACGCGATGCGCCGTGATCAGTACCTCGGCCTCAGGGCGCACTCCCTGGATGATCTGCTTGAGCGTGAGCGCTGTGCCCGAGGGCGCATCCAGCTTCGACGTGTGATGAGTCTCCTCAATGGAGAACTTGTAGCCTTCCAACTCGGCTAATGACGCTGTCAGCCGGAACAGCTTCTGCACGCCGATGGAAAAGTTGGTGCCGTAGAGCAGCCCGCCGCTGCGCTTGGCAGCGAGCGCCTTCATCTCGTCCAGTTGCCCATACCAGCCGGTTGTACCGACCACGATGTGGCCGCCCAGCGCCAGTACAGCGCGCATGTTCTCGAGCGCGGCGTCCGGCGTGGTGAAGTCGATCACCACGTCTACGCCCGCAAGGTTGGGCGCGGTCAGCGCAGTTGCATGCGGGTTCTCTGCTATATCGAAGGCGCGCACGCTGTGGCCACGCGCGCGCGCCACTTCGGCCACCAACGATCCGGTTTTGCCTTTCCCTAGAACGAGAAACAACATGGCTGCGCCTTTCAATTCTGTCGTTGGGATTGAACCCGCGAACGATGAACTACGAACTGCGGTTACGCGCTCTGTGTCACCGTCTGCGGTTTGCGCGCTTCCACGTCGAAGATGGTCGGGTCGGGGTTCTGGAAGAACGCCGCATGCAGTGCGCGCACCGCCTCGTCGGCGTCGTCCTCTTCGATCATGAAGCTCATGTTGATCTCGCTTGCACCTTGCGAGATCATGCGCACATTGATGTGGCGCACGGCGGAAAACACCTGCGCGGCAATGCCGTTCTGTCCGCGGATATCTTCGCCCACCAGGCACACCAGCGCCTTTTTGCCTTCGTACTTCACGTCGGCCAGTTGGCTCAGATCGGCGGCAATGGCCGGCAGCTTGTCGTTCGAGTCCACGGTGAGCGACACGGAAACTTCGCTGGTCGACACCATGTCTACCGGGCACTGGTGCTTGTCGAAGATGGCGAAGATTTCGCTGAGATAGCCGTGGGTCATCAGCATGCGGCTCGCCACCACGTCGATGATCGACAGCTTCTTCTTCACAGCGATGCACTTGAACGGGCTGCTGCAGTGCGGCGCAAGTGAGATGATGCGTGTGCCTTCGTTGGCGGGGTTCCTGCTGTTCAACACCAGCACGGGGATGTTCTTCTTGACCGCGGGCAGAATCGTGGCCGGGTGCAGCACCTTGGCGCCGAAGTATGCCAGCTCCGCAGCTTCTTCAAAGCTGATCACCTTTACGCGCAGCGCGTCGGGGCACACGCGCGGATCGGTCGTCATGATGCCGTCCACATCTGTCCAGATCTCGATTGCCTCGGCCGACAGCGCACCGCCAATCAGTGCGCCGGTAAAGTCCGAGCCGCCTCGGCCCAACGTAGTCGTAATGCCGTCTTCGTTGGACGCAATGAAGCCGCCCATCACCGGGACCTTTCCCTGATCGACCAGCGGCCGCACCTTCTCTGCCGCGCGCTTTTCGATCAGAGCGTCCTGCGGCACGGCCTTCTGGAACTGCGAGTCGGTGATGATCACGTCGCGGGCGTCCACATGCACCGCGTCCATGCCGCGCTCGCGGAAGGCTGCAGCCACAATGCGGCTGGAGATGCGCTCGCCAAAGCTGACAACGAGGTCGGAGATGCGCGGGGTCAGCTCGAGAATTGCCGCAAGGCCGCGAAGAATCTCGTCCAGCGAGTCAAATTTCTGGTCGATGAAGATCTGCAGCTCGGCGGCTTCCTTGACGAGTGCGGCTGCCGTGTCGCGATGCCGCGAACGCAGCCGTGAGCTGATTGCCAGCGCTCCGGTCCGGTCGCCGGTGGCTGCTGACGCAGCTGCGCGCAGCAGCTGGTCTGTCACCCGGGCCAG
>DCFV01000140.1:0-11492 GCA_002314435.1 Acidobacteriaceae bacterium UBA1795
GCAGCTGGTCTGTCACCCGGGCCAGTGCGCTTACCACCACCACCGGCTGCCTGCCCAGCGCCAGGCGGCCAGCAACAATGCCGGCCGTACGTGTAATGGCGGCCGGGTCTTCCACCGACGTGCCGCCGAACTTCATCACAACAATGCTCATGCCAACAGTCTCACTATCACGGGCTGAGGGATCGGCTCCGTCCGCCCTGCCTCCGGGGCGCAATGCCCCTTGTCCTGATTTGGCACGAGTTCCATCGTGCCCGGGCTCAAGCGGTGCTGCGCGCGCCTCACGCGCGCGCGGCGGTCTCTGCCGCGGTCTCCAGCTTGCCCAGGCTGGCCAGCAGCTCCGCGTTCAGAATTGTGGCCCCGGCCGCACCCCGCACCGTGTTGTGCGAGAGCAGCACAAACTTCCAGTCCAGCAGACTGCACTTGCGCAGGCGGCCTACCGTCACGGCCATGCCTTTTTCGCGGTTGCGGTCAAGCCGCGGCTGGGGACGGTCAGGCTGTGCGGCAAACTGCACAGGCTGCACCGGCGCAAATGGCAGGTTCATGCCCGCGAGCGGCTTGTACTCTGCCCATGCAGCGAGGATTTCCTCGGCTGTGGCCTTCCTGCTCAACTTGATAGACACGCATTCCGTGTGTCCGTCGACCACCGGCACGCGGTTGCAGTGCGCTGTAATGCCTGCGGCCAGCGGAGCCACCGAGTGGCCATCCAGCTTGCCTAGCAGCTTCAGCGTCTCGGCCTCCATCTTTTCTTCTTCTCCGCCGATGTAAGGCACGACGTTGTCCAGAATGTCCATCGAGGCCACGCCCGGGTAGCCGGCGCCGCTTACGGCCTGCATCGTGCTCACAAAGATCTGCTCCAACCCGAAGCGCTCCGCGAGCGGCTTCAGAGCCATCACGAGGCCGATCGTTGAACAGTTGGGGTTGGTGACCATGTAGCCGCCCGAAGCCTTGCGCGAGGGCTGCTCCTCGATCAGGTGCAGGTGCTCGGCGTTTACCTCGGGAATGACCAGCGGCACATTGGGCGCCATACGGAAGGCGCTCGAGTTCGACAGCACCGCGCAGCCTGCCTCGGCGAACTTCGGCTCCATCTCGCGGGCAATCGCCGCATCGATGGAGGCGAAAATCACCCTGGGTGCGCCTGCCGGTTCCGCGGGAGCAACGGTCATCCGCGCAATGCGCTCCGGCAGAGGAGTGTCCAGACGCCACTTAGCGGCCTCGCCATAAGTCTTGCCGCTGGAACGGTCGCTGGCCGCCAGCCAGGCGACCTCGAACCACGGATGATCCTCAAGAAGCTGGATATAGCGTTGGCCCACCATGCCGGTGGCGCCCAGGATGCCGATTGGAATTTTGTTTTGCATGGTCGTGAACTTTTCAGTGTACAGGAGCGGTGCGCAGTTTCCCATGGTTTGCGGGCATTCCGTAGCGTTTCCGGCCTTCCGGTTGCAGGAAAAAAGGGCGGTACCCGTCGCCGGATGCCGCCCCTTTTTCTAGCTGTAGCGTCTATTGTGCCGCCGTGCGCGGCTTGATCAGATCTGCCAGCCCGTCGGGAGCCGATGCGTTGCGCACCAAGTGGGGGAAGCGCTCTCCGCCGTGGTAGTTGATCACGGCTGTTCGCACGAACTCGTCGCTTACGACCAGCAGCGTGATCGGTTCAGTGGAGTCTTTGGATGCTTTGATGGCATCGATCAGCAGATCGTGGTTGTAGAGCCGTCCATTGACGGCCAGCACCTTCATGTTGCTGGTGATACCCGCCTCGTAGGCCGGCGAACCGACAATCGAGTCGGCCACCGTGCCGTCTGGCCGCAGTTGCAGGCCGATGGAATAGATGTCAGCAGGTAGAGCGTGACGACCTTTCAGCTTGCCTTCCTCGGCTGTGAACTCCAGTTTCCATCCTGCGTTCTCGATTCCGCCGGTGGGCGAGGCTGCCAACTTTGACTCCAGCCGCTCGGTGAAGAACCTTGCCCAGTCGTAAGGAGCGACGGCGTTCAGCGAGGAGGCCAGTTCGTCGAAGGTGTAGGTTTTTACTTCCGGCCCGTTGTTGGCTCCGCCGTGGAAACTGTGGCAGAAGTCGTCGATCGACTTTGCACCCTTGGTTTCGCGCGCGATGATGGTGGCTACTTCCAACCAGAGCAGATCGCCCTCGTCGTAGTAGTCGGTGCCGCGCACCCAGTTGGACCAGCCGCCGCGCGCGCTGATCTCCGGTTCGCCCACGGCTGTGTCGATCAGCGGACGCCATGTCCGGCCGGGCCTTCCCGGGCCCAGGGTCGCCGCGATTCCGGCCAGGTACTCGCGGTACTCTTCGGCGGGCCATAACCCGCTGCGCGCCGCCAGCAGCGGCCCCAGGTAGTCGGTGAGCCCCTCGTAGCCCCATAGCAGGTCGGTTTTTTCCGGCTCCTCGTAGTAGGGGGTCGCCAGGTCGGCGGGCCGCCGGAACTTGCCGTTCCACGAATGTGCGAACTCATGCGCCAGCAATCCGCCGAGATCCGTTCCCGGGTGCGGCCCGATCAGCGTGCGCTCTGGGAGTCGACTGTCGTTGGACTCGTGGTGCTCCAGGCCGAAGTGCGCGACATGGTCGCTCAGCGTGAGCAGGAAGTGGTACTCGCGGTAGTGACGCGTGCCGAAAAGCCTGGCCGACTCTGCCACCAGTTGCACCATCTGCTTCCGTGTAGTTTCGTTCAGGTCGAGGGCTACGGCGCTATCGGCCACCAGATCCAGTTCATGGTGGATGGGCTCACCTGCCGGTGTAATGTCGACGGCCTTGTAGTACTGGCCGGCGATCACCGGCGCATCAACCAGCATATCCAGCGAAACAGGCTGGAACTTCACCGCGCCGCCCTCGGTGCCCGCAGTGTGCAGGGACGTTCCGTACTTCCATCCTGCTGGCAGCTTGAGGCTGGCGGCAAAGCTCTGCTCCTCAGCCCGCGTTCCGGCAGGGTAGAGAACCACCTGGTTCCATTCGAGCACCATCAGCTTGTCCGTCGCGGAAAAGCCGTCCGGCTCGATCTCGTCGAATCTGGCTTCGAGCGCCGTGACTCCTGCCGGCACGTCCAAATGGAAGGTGAACACATCCACCAAATCACGGTGCCATGCCACCTCCTTGCCCCCGGCGTAGAAGTGCAGTCCGGTCACGGTCGAAATCGATCCAGCGGCCGAGTGAGTGCCCGGAATCCACTTCGGGTAGTAGATTGTCACGGCTCCCGGCTTGACCGGAATCGTCTCCCGCACGTGGAGGAGCTTCTCCGGTGTCTGCGTCGCGTCCACATCCAGCGTGACCGTGATCCCGGCCCGCGCCGCTGGAACCATCGCAAAGGCAACTGCCGCGGCCGTCAACCAGCCACGCCAAAGGTTCTGGTGCATTTTAGTGCTCCTTGAACTGGGTAAGGATGGGGTGCATGATCGCGCCTGCAACGGTCTTGCCGATTCAGTGCGAAGAATGACTTCTCCGCATGCTACATCTGTGGTCGTAACGGCGTCGTGCACCCCGGCCCGACCACCGTGGTCCACGGGCGCAACCGCCAGCGCTTCACTAACCCATTGGCAACGTAAGGGTCGGCGCGCACAAACTTCTCTGCCACGTCGGGCGAGTCGCCCTGGAACAGCAGCACCGACATGTCCACCGGATCGGCCAACGCACCGCCCAGCAGCAGTTCGCCGCGTTCGCTCGCCTCCCACGCCAACTTCAGGTGCGCATCGCGAAACTGCGCGCGCCGCTCCAGGTAGTCGTCGGCCACCTCATACATCAGCAGATAATGCATGGTCCGCGCCTCCTCCTGTGCTTTGCTTCAGCCCATCGCCGCCAGTATCGCGTCGGCGAACTGGCTGGTTCCGGCTGTGCCGCCCACATCGCGCGTCAGCGTCTTGCGCTCGCTGTAGACTGCCTCCAGCGCCTTCTGCACCCTGTCTGCTGCGGCCTCCTCATTCAGGTGGCGCAGCATCAGAATGGCCGACTGCAGCAGCGCCGTGGGGTTGGCCAGGTCCTTACCCGCAATGTCGGGCGCCGAGCCGTGCACGGCTTCAAAGATGGCGCAGTCCACGCCCAGGTTTGCGCCTGGAACCAGTCCCAGACCGCCCACAAAGGCTGCGCATAGATCGCTCACAATGTCGCCGTAGAGGTTCTCGAGCAGCAGCGTGTCATATTGCCACGGATTCATCACCAGCTGCATGCAGGTGTTGTCGATGATGTGCTCGCCGTACTGCACCTCGGGATAGCCCTCGGCCACCTTGCGCGCGCAGCGCAGGAAGAGGCCGTCCGACAGCTTCATGATGTTGGCCTTGTGGATCGAGTGGATCTTCTTGCGGCCGTGCTTGCGGGCGTATTCAAAGGCAAACTTGGCAATGCGCGTCGAGCCTTTTTCGGTGATCACCTTGATGCTTTCCACCACGCCCGGCACTACCTCGTGCTCCAGTCCGACGTACTCGCCCTCGGTGTTTTCGCGGACAATGATCAGGTCGACGTTGGGGAACTTTGTGTCGAGGCCGGGCAGATTCTTGATCGGCCTGAAGTTCGCAAACAGGTCAAACTTCTTGCGCAGCGTTACATTGATGCTCTTGAAGCCCCCGCCGATGGGCGTTGTCACCGGCCCCTTGAGCGCCACCTTGTTGCGCTCAATCGACTCATAGAGCGCCGTGGGTATGTACTCGCCGTAAATCTCGAACGCCTCGGCTCCGGCTGCAAAGCGCTCCCACTCGAACTGAACGCCAGTTGCTTCCAGGATGCGCACAACGGCTTGAGTAACTTCGGGACCTATGCCGTCGCCGGGAATCAGTGTGACTTTATGTGCCATGAATTCGATCCTGTTCGTAGAGGGGATGATCTACTTCTTTGCCTTGCCGCTGCGGTGCGTATCGAGCAGCCCTTCCAGCTCTTCCTTGAACTCGCGCACATCCTTGAAGTCCCGGTACACGGACGCGAAGCGGATGTAGGCCACCGTGTCGAGGCCCTTGAGGTGCTGCATGATCAGCTCGCCCACCTCGCGGGTGGTGCGCTCGCGCTCCGGGGCATCCATCAGGAAGCTTTCCGTGGCGTCCACAATTGCTTCCAACTGGCTGGACGAAACGGGGCGCTTTTCGCAGGCGCGGAGGAGGCCGCTGAGCACCTTCTGGCGGTCGAACCGCTCGCGCCGACCGTCCTTTTTGACGACCATATACGGAATCTCGTCGATGCGCTCGTACGTGGTGAAGCGCCGGTTGCAGCGCTCACACTCGCGCCGCCGGCGGATTGAATCAGCCTCTTTGCTTTCACGCGAATCCACCACCCGGTCTTGGGCGAATCCGCAATAAGGGCACTTCATGGTACAGCGATTCTACGGCATGGATGGGACCGCGTGCGGTCAGGGCCGGTCAGCTGAGAAACGCAGCGATGGCATCGACCACCGTCTGCTGCTCGTCTTCCCGGATCTCGGGGAAGATGGGCAGCGCCAGCACTTCGCGCGTGGCGCGCTCCGCCTCGGGAAAGTCGCCTTCCTTGTAGCCCAGCGGCTTCAGAGCATCCTGCAGGTGCAGGGGCACGGGGTAGTAGATCTCCGAGCCAATCTTGCGCTCCGCGAGAAACGCGCGCAGATCATCGCGCCGCGCTGAGCGGATCACGTATTGGTGCCACACGTGCCGTGAGCCCGCGACCTCGCGCGGGAGCACAATGCCCTTCTCCGGGTACGGCCCTGCCTCCGCCAGCCCAGCCACGCGGAACAACTGGTCATAGCGCTCGGCCACGGTGCGCCGCGCCGCGTTCCACCCGGCAATGTACTTTAGCTTTACTGACAGCACCGCCGCCTGGAAGCCGTCGAGCCGCGTGTTCCAGCCCAACTCGTCGTGATAGTAGCGGCGGCGCATGCCGTGCTGACGCAGCATCCGCGCCCGCTCGGCCACTTCGTCGTTGTTGGTGGTGACCATGCCTGCATCGCCCGCGGCGCTCATGTTCTTGGTGGGATAAAAGCTGAAGGCTGCCGCGTCGCCCAGCCCGCCCGCCGGTACGCCCTGCCAGGTCGCACCCCAGGCCTGCGCCGCGTCTTCAATCAGCTTCAGACCGCGTTCGCGGCCGATCTTGCCGAAAGCGGTGAAGTCGGCTGTCTGCCCGTAAAGATGCACCGGCAGAACGGCCTTTACTGCGGATCCCTTCGGCCCGTCCAGAACCGCCGTAACCGCCTTGGGATCAAGGTTAAAGGTGGCTTGGTCAATGTCTGCCAGCAGGGCCGTGGCCCCGGCGCGCAGAATGGAGCTCACCGAGGCAAAAAAGCTGAAGGGCGTGGTCACCACCGCCGCTCCGTGCCCGATATCGGCCGCCGCCATCGCCAGCCACAACGCATCGGTGCCCGACGAGCATCCAATCGCATGCGAGACGCGCAATTCGGCCGCCGCGACACGCTCAAAAGCCGCTGCCGGCTCACCAAGGATAAACTGCTGCGTCTCCAGCACATGGCCCAGGGCCGCCAGCAGCTCCTGATGCAGAGGCTGGTACTGGCGCTTGAGGTCGAGCATGGGCACGGGTTGGCTCGTCAATGGCACAGAGGGCACAGATGATTCGGCGGGCTTTGACACGCAAATATCGTAGCAGCCGGCAGGCTCGCCGGGTCCCATTTCAGAGGGTTCAGGGTACGGACGGTACGGGGCGGCGCCGGCCGGAGTTGAAAAACCCAAGTGAACCCCGTTATTGTTGACTCACTGCGGGAAGCAGCCGTTCCGGGGATTCCGAAACAGCTCCCGCCCATTTGAGCTTTCACAACGAAGTGCAGCCCGTTCGCACTCGGATTTCAAAAAATCCACGAAAGCAGGAGATCGGCAATGGAGAACAAGCCGGCACAGAACATTCAGGACACTTTCCTGAATACCGTCCGCAAGGACAAGACCCCCATCACCATCTATCTGGTCAGCGGCGTCAAGCTCACCGGCAAGATTCGCTCCTTCGACAAGTACTCGGTATTGCTCGAGAACAACAGCCAGGAGCAGCTGATCTTTAAGCACGCCATCTCGACGGTGGTGAGCAACCGCAGCGTGCTGCACTCGGAGCATCGCGCCCCGGTGGCCGCGCACGCCAGCTCGGGCCCGGCTGCAGTTCCGGCTCCGGCTCCGGCGGCAGCCGCCCCGGCCGAACCGCGCTAGAGCGGGGAGCGTTCCCAATTGGCAGTTGAGCAGGACCGTGCGCGGCGCACTTCTTCCGCGGTGGACGTCTCGTCCGCACGCACCGGAGCGGAGCGCGCCGTGCTGGTCGGCGTAGATCTGCGCGCCCGTGCGCTGAATCGCACCGGTGCCGCAGCAGCACGTCTGGCGGCCGCGGCAGCCGCGGAGCAGGCAGAAGCCGAAGCGGGCGCCGCGCCCGAAGCCTTACCCGTCGCCGGCCCCGGCATGGACGCCGAGGAGTCTCTCGCCGAGTTTCGCGAGCTGGTCCTCAGCGCTGGAGGCGAGATTGCGGCCGAGCTCATGCAGCGCCGCCCGCGGCCCGATCCGGCAACCCTTGTTGGCGCGGGCAAGGTGGAGGAGATCGCCGGCGTCGCTGCCTCTACCGAGGCCGATCTGGTTCTCTTCGACCACGACCTCTCGCCTACTCAGTTGCGCAACCTTGAAGCCGCATTGCCGTGCCGCGTGCTCGACCGCACGCAGCTTATTCTCGACATCTTTGCCCGCCATGCCCGCACCCGTGAGGGCCAGCTTCAGGTGGAACTCGCCCAGCTCGAGTACATGCTGCCGCGCCTGACCGGACGCGGCAAATCCATGTCGCAGCTTGGCGGCGGCATCGGCACCCGAGGCCCCGGCGAAACTCAGCTCGAAACCGACCGCCGCCGCATCCAGCGCCGCATCGATCAGCTCAAGCTCGACCTCGACGCAGTGCGGCGTGTGCGCCGCCAGCAGCGCCAGCGCCGCGAGGCTGTGCCTGTGCCCACGGTTGCTCTGGTCGGCTATACCAACGCAGGAAAGAGCACGCTCTTCAACCGCCTCACAGGCGCGCAGGTGCTGCAGTCGGCGCGCATGTTTGCCACGCTCGACCCCAAGCTGCGCGCGCTCGAGCTGCCCAGCCGCCGCAAGGTCCTACTTTCCGACACGGTCGGCTTTATTCGCAACCTGCCGCACACGCTCGTCACCAGTTTCCGCGCCACGCTTGAAGAGGTGGAACAGGCCGAGGTGCTGCTCCACGTGCGCGACGCCTCTTCCACGTACGGAGACGAGCAGAAGGCGCAGGTGGAGAAGGTGCTCGCCGAGCTGGAGGCGCTGCGCAAGCCACGGATCGAGGTGCTCAACAAGGTGGACTTGCTCTCCCCGCACCAGTGCGAAGGTCTGGAGGCACGCGGCGAAGTGCTCGTCTCCGCCCGCACCGGCGAGGGCATGGATGCGCTGCTTGCCGCTATTGATGCCGCGCTGCACTCCGACCCCATCGTCGAAGCTGAGCTGCGCGTGCCCCAGAATGAGGGCGCTGTGCTGGCCGCCATCGATGCCGGCATGGTTGTGCACTCTCGTGCCTACGAGGGCAATGTCGTTCGCCTCTCCGTCAGTGGGCCAGCGTCGCTTATTGGACGCCTGCGCGAATACCGCCTTCGTAACCAGCCGTAACCTCAGTTGCGCGGGTTTGGCGTGCAGTTTAGCGTGAAGAGCATAAGGGGATTCAATGACCGCTGAGTCGTCGCAGCAGAGCCCTTCCATCACCACGCTCTCCACCCGCGAGGTCTATCGCAACCGCTGGATGCGCGTTCGCGAAGACCAGATCCTCCGCTCCAACGGGCAGCAAGGCATCTACGGCGTGGTGGACAAGGACGAGTGCGCCATCATTCTGCCCATCGATCAGGGCCGTGTGTGGCTTGTCGAGCAGTTCCGCTACACCATCCAGCAGCGCGCGCTTGAGCTGCCGCAGGGCGGCTGGGAGAGGGAAGTCACGGATGCAGAGGAGCTGGCTCGCGGCGAATTGCGCGAAGAAACCGGGCTGCACGCGGAGACGATGATCTACCTGGGCACACTCTGGATTGCGTACGGCTTTGCTCAGCAAAAGCAGCACGTCTACCTGGCGACGGGCCTTACGCAGTCGAGCACCCACCGCGACGCAGAGGAGCACGACCTGACCGTGCACAGCCTCTCAGTCGAGGAGTTCGAGCAGAAGATGCTGGACGGTGAAATCGCGGATGCCAGCACGCTGGCCGCCTGGGGTCTGTATCTGATGTGGAAGAAGCAGCAGGAGGGGTAGGGAGCGGGCGCGCCGAGGCGCGCCCATCGTGCAGAGTTACGCGCGCTCTTCTACCGGGACCCAGTGCGTCGGATACTCGGGGCCGATGTATTCGGCGCGCGGGCGGATCAGCCGGTTGTCGTCGAGCTGCTCGATTACGTGCGCGGTCCAGCCGGAAATGCGGCTGATGGCAAAGATCGGCGTGTAGAGGTCGATGTCGATGCCCAGCGTCGCGTAGGTTGACGCAGAGTAGAAGTCTACGTTGGCGTTCAGCTTCTTGTCGCTGTTGATGTAGAGCTCGATCGCCCGCGACATCTCATACCACTTCGGCTGGCCGGAGTCCTTGCCGAGCTGCTCGCTCATGCGGCGCAGGTGCGTGGCGCGCGGGTCTTCAGTCTTGTATACGCGGTGGCCGAAGCCGGAGATCTTCTGCTTGGCGGCCAGCATATTCTTCACGTATTCCACCGGGTCCGCGCCGGCCTTGTCGATGGCGTGCAGCAGGCGCATCACGCCTTCGTTGGCGCCGCCGTGCAGTGGGCCCTTGAGCGCGCCAATCGCGCCGGTAATCGCCGAGTGCACGTCCGACAGCGTCGCAGCAATCACGCGCGCCGCAAACGTCGAGGCATTCAGCTCGTGGTCTGCGTGCAGAATCAGCGCAATGTCCAGCGTGCGTGTCGCCGTCTCCGAGGGCTTAACGCCGTTGAGCATCCAAAGAAAGTTGCCGGCATGGCTCAGCGAGCGGTCGGGCGGAACAATCTCAAGCCCCTTGCGGATGCGGTCGTAGATGGCCACGAGCATGGCGATCTGCGCGGTCAGGTTGAAGCTCTTGCGCACGTTGGCGTCGTGCGAGTTGTCCTTCTCGTCCGCGTCATAGAAGCTCAGCGCCGACACCGCCGTGCGCAGAACCTCCATCGGCGTCGCCGTCGTGGGAAAGCTTCGCAGCAGGTCAATGATGCGCTGGTCGAGCGACCGCGCCAGCGCCAACTGCGACTGAAACTGCCGCAAAGCGAAGGAGTTGGGCAAGTGCCCGTTCCACAGCAGGTAGGTCGTTTCCTCAAAGGTCGAGTTCTCGGCCAGCTCGTGGATGTCGATACCGCGATAGGCCAGTACGCCTGCCGCTCCGTCAATCCAGCAAATGCCGGAGTTGGCGGCAACAATTCCTTCAAGACCTTTCCCTGCAACGGCGGTAGACATATGCCCTTCGGACTCCCTCTTACGGTTGAAAAAGCCGTTTGATCGGCGGGGAACCAGATTCCCCGAAAAATGTGAAGTGTGCTGAGCGCGTACGCAACGGTCGCCGCTCCCTCCTGTGGAGAGCGATCAATCGCGGCTGCGTTTATCGCGCAACAGCTGCTCCAAGGTGCTCTTGAGACGCCGGATGCGAAAAGTGCGGCAAAATCTTTTTATAGCCTAGCGATTCATGGATTGTCACGGCGAAGCCGAAATTGTCGTCTGATGAAGTGCGGATGTGGGCGGTCAAACCACCGCCGGTTGCCGCCGAACAGCGGCAAAATCGCGCGATTTCGGTTCTGAAAAGACATTTCAGCATTTCGCATCGAATTGAAAAGAGATAGGCTTGTGCCAGGCCGTTCGGGCTCTTCCGGGCGGCGGGGCTGTGAAGGAGGAAAGAAAACCATGAGTGTAGACCCTGAAAGTGCACCAAGGACGTTTTCCGGCGCTTTGCTCGCCGTCATCGGAGCGGCTCTGGTGCTCGCGTTGGGCGGGCTCGTCTGGAGTTACACGTTGAGCAGCCGGCTGACGCACCAGGAAGCCGCTCTGGCTGATGCCAACCAGCAGAACGTCAAGCTGGCCGCCGATCTGCGTGAGACCAAGGCAAAGCTCACCGTCGCTACTGAGGAACTTGGCAAGTCCCTCGGCCTCACCCAGAAACAGCTCGACGAGCGCGCCAACGCCATCATCGAGCGTCAGCAGCAGGACGCCAAGCGCCTTGAAACGGCACAGCGCCAGACCGCGCAGCAGGTGAGCGCAGTTTCCAGCGATCTGAGCAACGTGAAGACGGACGTGGGCGGCGTGAAGACCGATCTGGGTAAGACGCAGAGCGATCTGGCCGGCGCCATTACCCAGCTTTCGTCCATGAAAGGCGACCTCAGCGACCACTCCAGTCTCATCGCCCGCAACCACGACGAACTTGAGATTCTTAAGCACAAGGGCGACCGCAACTACTACGAGTTCACGCTCACCAAGGGCCAGAAGAAGCCGGTCGGCTCCGTCAGCCTGGAACTGAAGAAGGCGGACCAGAAGAAGAGCCGCTTCACCGTAACGGTCTACGCCGACGACCGCAGTTACGAGAAGAAGGATCGCAACGTCAATGAGCCGCTGCAGTTCTACAGCG
>DCFV01000140.1:11827-18220 GCA_002314435.1 Acidobacteriaceae bacterium UBA1795
TACCTGTCCACGCCCAAGAACTAGCGGTCAGTTACTGCCGCTGTGGGAGCCAGCTTGACCGGCTTCTGGTAGCGGAAGTTGAACGTGAAGTCGAGCGCCTTGCGCGTATCCCACGGTTCCCGGGCCATGCGGAACGAGGAGACAAACGTCCCCTCGACTGTTTGGCCCGGCTCCAGGGTGAAGTCATCCGTGCTGAGCGCAGGCGCCTTCCACTGCGCCAGGTCCGGGTACGCCAGAAACACCCTCTCATACTGCGAAGCCGACGTTGCATAGCTTGAGTCGATGCTCCCGTCCGGGTGCGTCACGTTGGTCAGAATCTGGTGCAGAAACAGCGGATGCTTGGTCTGGTTGTGCAGCCGCACGCGCGCAAACACCAACACCTGATCAAAGCTCGTCTGCGACATCGCGCTGCCGTTGGCGTCAAAGGCCGCAGTCACCGAATGCATCGGGTGCGCCCAGACCTCCAGGATTTCGCCCGAGGCCACGGGAGGCTTTTCTCCGGCAATGACGTAGATCGCAATCGCGAAGCTCACAAGCACGGTTGCGGCAATTGTGGCCCACACCACGTGGCTCGAGCCCTTGGTCAAGGACTCGCCGCGGGCGGCGTCATCCAGTTGCTGCGGAGAATTCTGCTGAAGCAGACTCATAGGGCCTTATCTTAGCGCCAACACGAGTGCGCATGCCACGACTTCAGGCATTGTCCGTTCTGGAGCTTCTCAACTGCACCAGAATCGATGCAATCGCGGCTCGGTCAGGGCCGTGGCCGTAGTCCTGCGAGAAACGCCTTCGGTCCGAGCGTGTTGAGAACGTCCTTTGGTCCCAGCCACGCGCGCTTGAGCTGCCGGACGCCGTAGCTCATCTTGCCAAGGTGCTGGGTCGAGTGTGCGTCTGTGCTGATCACGATCTTGCAGCCGGTTTCCCTGGCCAGCCGCAGGTCGCGATCGCAAAGGTCCAGCCGCTCGGGCGCGGCGTTGTGCTCCACTGCCACTCCCAGCTCGGCTGCCCGGCGCAGCACTGCGCCCATGTCCAGCGCGTACGGCTCACGGCGCAAGAGCAGCCGCCCTGTCGGGTGCCCCAGGATGCGCGTATGGGGGTTCTCGAGGGCCTGCAGCACGCGATCGGTCATCTCTTCGCGACCCTGCTCCAGCCGAGTGTGCACGCTCGCGATCACAACTTCCATCTGCGCCAGGACTTCGTCGTCCAGGTCGAGCCTGCCGTCGGCCAAAATGTCCACCTCGATGCCCGGGAACACGCGGATGCGTCCTTCCATTTCTGCGTCTACCTCGCGAATGCGCCGGATGTGGTCCAGAGCGCGCGCCTCATCCAGACCGTTGGTCATTGCGAGGTTCTTCGAGTGGTCGGTAATCGCGATGTACTGGTAGCCGCGCTCCGCTGCTGCTTCAGCCATTTCGCGGATGGAGTTTCGTCCGTCGGTCGCTGTCGTGTGCATATGCACGTCGCCGCGAATGCCCTTGAGTTCAATCAGCTTCGGAAGGTCATGGTGCGCAGCGGCCTCAATCTCGCCCAGGTTCTCGCGAAGTTCCGGCGCCATCCAGTCCATCCCCAGCGCTGCGTAGATGTCTTCTTCCGTTGCAGCAGCCACCGGAGAACCGTCGTCCAGCCGCGCCAATGACCATTCGCTGAGCGTGTAGCCCATCTTGAGCGCCCTCTGCCGCAGGCTCACGTTGTGCGCCTTCGAGCCGGTGAAGTATTGCAGCGCGGCGCCGTACGAGGCCGAAGGCAGCAGGCGCACGTCAACCTGTAGGCTGTTCGCAAGGTAGAAGCTGATCTTGTTTTCGCCTTTGGCGATAATGTCGCGAATTCCGGGAAATGCGGCCACATACTCCACCGCCGCCTCTGTGTGCTCCGGCTGGCAGGCGGGTCCGGTAACGAGCAGATCGAGGTCGCCGCAGGTCTCGCGTCCACGCCGCAGGCTGCCGGCGGGCGTGACGCGCTCGATTCCTTTGAACTCCAGCAGGTAGGCCGCTATGCGGTTCGCTGCTTCTTCCGCTTCGTCAATGCGGAACCGGCCTGCGCTCCGGCGGTAGTCCTCGATGCCCTTGCGCAGCTTGTCCAGTTGCTTCGCGCCCATGCGCGGCAGACTGGCCAGCCGACCGGCTTCGATGGCCTCGGCGAGCTGATCAATGGACGAGATCTGCGCCGCCGACCAGAACAGCGCGACTGTCTTCGGCCCCATGCCGGGCAGCTTCAGCAGTTCCAGAATGCCAGCGCCGTACTTTGCCACCAACTCGTCGCGCGCGGGCAATGATCCGGTGGCCACGATCGACTGCAAATGCCCGGCCATGTTCTTGCCAATGCCGGGAATCTCCAGCAGTCGCGCCGTGTCGCTTGCGGCGGCCACAAGGTCCACGGTGGTCTGCGCCACGGCCTCGGCGGCGCGGCGGTAGCTGCGAATGCGAAAGCTGTCGGCTCCGTCGATCTCCATGAGATCGGCGGTCTCCTCAAGCAGGCGGGCCATGGTCAGGTTATCCACGCAACATCCTCTCCGCCATCAGTATCCACGAAGCAGGCGAAGGGGCAAGCAAGGCAGGGAAGAAGATGCGGAGGAGGAGAGTGCGATCTATGCAGATGTGACTGGGAGCAGGCGGCCGGACACAGATCTCCTCTTGCCACGATGAGCGGTGGCCAACATTGGCACCAGGCATGCATGGGTGCCGGTTCGAATTCTCGCAAGCGTTGCGGCGCGCTCCCGCGCGCCAGTCAACGCTTCAGGGCAGTCAGGCTGCGGTGTGGGCTGCGTCGCGCAAACGCGTTACCGCGTCTGCCTGTGGGCCTTTCTGACCCTCTACAACGTCGAACTCTACGTCGTCGCCCTCTTTCAGCGTTTTGTAGCCATCCAGCTGGATGGCGGAGTAATGCACGAACACATCGGGGCCGTCTTCACGTCCGATGAATCCGTAGCCCTTGGCGTTGTTGAACCACTTGACCTTGCCTTTGTACTGAGCCACAGGCTTGCCTTTCTTCCTGATTAATTTGGCAGCGGAGCGCGAACTAACCCGGGGACGAGCGCCGCATACACGATATGACGAGGAAACACGCCGAAAGGTTGATTTCATTTTGAAAAACAAGCCAAACAAAAATCGCAGGGCCGGCGCATCAGCGGCCGGCCCTGCGGGAAGCTGTTCATTTTGTGACTGATGCAGTTTGAAACAACTCAAAAAATTTCGCTATCTGCGCTGCCCGAACACGTGATCCTCGAATCCAAGGATGTACCACATGCCCTTTCCTGAAAACTGGCCTGTCGCCAGCCTCTTCATATTTTTCCTGCCCAGCCTGATCAGGTCTTTCAGCGTCGTCAGCGGGCTTTCCCGCGAACGGCCAGCGTGGATCACCTTCACTCCGCGAGACAGCATAATGTTGGAAATTTCACGAACATCCGGCACGTAGACGTGCGTCGGGTCGTCACAGAAATGCAGCGTTTCGTCCATTGACGACGGTAACGAAAGGCTCTTGAGAGAGGGAAACGCAATCCAGATGTACCCGCCCGGTTTGAGCTTTGAGCAGAGTACGCTCACAATCTGCTCGGGGGGGGGGCGCCATGTGCTCAATCACGTGATTCAGGATTACGAAATCGAAGCTATTGTCGGGGATCGCTTCATAGCCGGAGCCGTCCAACCCAACGGGATAGAACGCATCCATCGCGGCCAGGTCCGCCTCGGAGTTGTTGTACTGCTGAATATCAGCGCCCGAGTAATGGCAGCCCGGAAACCAGCGCTTCGTTGTGGTGGGAGAGTGATTTCCGCAGCCGATGTCAAGAATACGCGGTGCGGCCACGCTCAGCCTGCGCCGAACAAATTGAAACTTCATAGGACAATGAGGCACCGATTCCCCCAGAGAGGCTCACAGCGACTTTGTGTATTGCGAATCGTTCCGCAGGTTGAAGACACGTAAACAATTGGGCTGCAGAGTCGGAGAGAAACCCTCCAACTCTGCGTGCCTTTTAGCTTGCCGGACCGTAGCTTATATGCGGCTTCAGCAGCCCTCGCTCAACCCTGCTCTAAGCTTTTCTACTTCTTCTTTCTCTTTGCCAACTGTCGCGCATACAAGAGAACACTGGTGAGAGTCTTCCCGTCGAGAATCTTGCCCTTGTCTATCATCTGGATGACGTCAGAAAGGCGAACAAGGCGGAACTCGATCTGCTCATCGTCTTCAGGATGTGCGTCGCCTGCGATCAGCCCCTCGGCCAGAAACACCAACATGGACTCGCCCAGAAACCCCGGGCTGGCGTAGTACTCGACCAGCGGCCTCCACTTCTTTGCGCGGTAGCCGGTTTCTTCTTCCAACTCGCGCTGCGCACCGGCCATGGCATCCTCGCCCTCGTCCAGCTTTCCTGCGGGCAGCTCCCACAGATACTGGTTTGCCGCATGGCGGTACTGCCGCTCGATGACGATCCACGGGTCCTTCTTGCTCTTTGTGTTGTCCACGGCCAAGATGACCACGCTGCCGTTGTGGCGGATAACGTGCCGCTCCACACGCTTGCCGCTCGGCTCGACGAGCTTGTCGTCGCGCACCTTGAAGAGCGGGCACTCAAACACCACCTTGGAACTCACCAGGCGGGCTACTCCCTTTGCGGCAGGCTTCGGCGTCTTCGTCTTCGCGGTGGTCTCTGCGGTCTTGCCCTTGGCGGCGCCGGACCTGGCAGCCTTGGGCGCCTTCAGCGTTTTTGGCATGTGGAGGGTTCTCCTTGGGGGCGGAATCGATGAAGGAATAGGATAAGCCTTCGCACCCTCGTGCATCCGTTTGCCCTGCCGTGGCATCCTTAACAGAGCCGATTTTCCCCGCACGGCCTCCCCGGGTCGCGACTCTCATCAATCGGAAGGAATGCGTTGTCCCTCGCTGACTGCCAAACTGCCGCTGTGGTGCCGGGCCTGAGCCGGCTCTTCACCGACTTCTGTGCCGCCGGTGCAGACGCGCGCCCCTTCTACGGGTTTGAGCCCTTCGACCCCGGCTGGCAGCTGCGCCCTGCCGCGCCCGCGCACCGGCCGCAGATCATCGATCTGCTTGCCGCACAGAACCCTGCAGCCACCGCCTCCATCGACGCGCTGCGCTCGGGCGCCGGTATCGTGGTCACGGGCCAGCAGGTGGGTCTCTTCGGCGGACCGCTGTTCACGCCCTTCAAGGCAGCCACCGCCCTGGGCCGCGCGCGCCGCGCCACGCAGGCCGGTCGTCTTCATGTCGCCGTCTTCTGGCTTGCCAGTGAAGATCACGACTTCGCCGAGATTAACCACGTCAGCTTCCCCGCGCGCCGCGCGCTCGAAAAGCTTGTCTATGAGAGGTTTCCTGAGGCGCCAGTTCCCGTCGGCGGCGTTCTGATCGACGAAACCATCGCGCCGCTGATCGAGCAGGCGTGGGAACTGGTCGGCTACTCCGACGCAATGGAAGCGATTGCGGCCGCTTATCAGCCCGGTCGCACCTTCGCGCAAGCGTTTGCGGAGTTCTATTCCAAGGTTTTTGCCGCGCAAGGGCTGCTTGTTTTCGACGCTAACGGCCGCGAAGCGCACCGCCTTGGCGCGCACGTTCTGCAGGCCGCCATCGAGCGCGCGGACGAGTTCCATGCCGCTCTCGAGGAGCGCAATCGCGCGCTTATCGCTGCCGGTTATCACGCACAGGTTGCCGTTGCGCCCGGTTCGAGCCTGCTTTTCCTGCTCGACTCAAAGACCGGCGGTCGCGTCGCTCTCAAGCGTCAGGCCGCATCGGCCGCCGAGCCCGGGGGCGTGTGGCAGGCGGGACGCGACCGCTACTCGACCAGCGATCTCGTCGCGATCCTCGCCTCCGAGCCGGAGCGCGTCTCGCCCGCGGCACTGCTGCGGCCATTGTTTCAGGATTACTTGTTCTCCACGTCGCTGACGATCGGCGGTCCTGCGGAGATTGCCTACTTCGCGCAGTCCGCCGTGCTCTTCGACAAGGTCCTCGGCCGCATGACCCACGCCGAGCCGCGCTTCTCCACCACGCTGATCGAGCCCGCTATAGGCGAACTGTTGCACAAGCACGAACTCACGCTCGACCGCATCTTTACTGAATCCGCCGACTCGCTGGCGCAGTTGCTGGCCGCGCGCTCCATGCCTGTTGAGGGAAAGTGCAAGCTGGCTGCAGCCGGCAACGCGCTGGACGCTGAACTCACTCCGCTGCTTGCCTGGATGCACATGTTGGATGAAGGCCTTGGGCGCTCTGCCGATACTGCCGCAAGCAAGATGCGCTACCAGATGAACCGGCTCCGGCGCTTGGCCGCGAACTTCCAGTTGCAGCGCGAGGAGTCACTGAAGCGCCACGCTGACGCACTCAGCCTGGCTCTCTATCCTCACGGAGTGCTGCAAGAGCGGAGCCACGGCGCAGCGTTCTACTTTGCGCGTTACGGTTTTGAGCTGGCGGAGC
>DCFV01000040.1:0-195 GCA_002314435.1 Acidobacteriaceae bacterium UBA1795
TCTCCAAGTTCTATTTCTATGAGGCCTCACTCATCGTGATGAGGGGGGTGATCCGCTATGCCCATCGTTATGCCGAGCTGGCCCGCGAAATGGCGGCGAAAGAGAAGAACCCCGAGCGGAAGCAGGAGCTGATCTCCATCGCGGAAACCTGCGAGTGGATTCCGGAGCATCCGGCTCGCAACCTGCGGGAGGCCA
>DCFV01000040.1:484-1610 GCA_002314435.1 Acidobacteriaceae bacterium UBA1795
CAGTGCCACTTCCTCTGTCACATCGTGGCGGAACTCGAGCAGGTCGGCTGCGGCTACTCCGAAGCTTATCTGGGTCAGAACCTGGAGCCTTTCTATCAGGCCGACAAAGCAGCCGGGCTCATTACATATGACGACGCAGTCTTCATGTTCGAAAACCTCGTGATCAAGCTGAATGAGATCAACTACTACTATGGCGAAAAGGTCGCTATATCGAACTCAGCAGATTTGGGGCAGAGTATCACCCTGGGAGGGTATACCGAGGACGGCGATGATGCGACTGCGGAAATGGACTACGTAATCCTCGACGCCTGTGGATACATGGCTTTGCCCCAGCCTCCGCTCTCGTGTGCGCTGACCCCGCGTACCTCCGGCAAGCTCATCGAGAAAGTGCTCGATGTGATCGGGACCGGCATTGGTCTTCCGCAATTCGTCAACGCTGATGTGATGATGAAACGGGCTCTGTACCTCTGGGGCCACAACGACAAGGTAGGCGACCTCCCATTGGGGAAGGCTAGACGCACCTGTGTCGGGGCCTGCGTGGGAAGCTACCTCCCGTATGAGACCGGTCACCCGGTGGAGGGGCAGCCCAACCTTGGCAAAATTCTCGAGTTGACCATGAACGACGGTTTCGATCCCCGCACCAAAAAGCAGGTCGGGCCCAAGACCGGCGATCCCGAGAACTTCAAGGACTTCGAAGAACTGTATGCGGCCTTCGAAAAGCAGCTCCAATTCTGTGAGGACACGCTTCGCCATGCAGCCTGGATTTCGAACATCCTGCAGGCGGATTTTCTCCCCTGCACCTGGCGCTCCCTCCTGACCGGCGGATGCATCGAGACCGGTACCGAGACCTGGGCCGGCGGGGCCAACTACTACACGGTCGCCCAGATCTCCGTCGGTGGCGTAGATGCCGCCAACGGACTGATGGCCGTCAAGGACCTGGTGTTCGACAAGAAGAAGCTGACCATGGCCGAGCTGAAGAAGGCGCTGGCGGCCAACTTCGAAGGCGAATACGAGAAGGTCCGCAAGATGTGCTATCAGGACGCGCCGAAACACGGCAACGACATCCCGGAGATGAACAAGTTGCTCTACCGGGTGAACGAGAGCATCCTGAAAGCCTTCAACAACG
>DCFV01000040.1:1903-8972 GCA_002314435.1 Acidobacteriaceae bacterium UBA1795
ACATCAGCAAGGACATCAAGACCTCGCTCGACCAGTACACCAAGAGTGTCCACAACCTAATGGGCCTGGTGACCGGTGCATTGCCAACCGGCAAGAAGGCCGGAGTGGCGCTTACCGATGGCAGCCTTTCAGCGATGCCTGGCACCGACGTCAACGGTCCCACCGCGTTGGTGATGTCGGCCGCCAAAGGCAATGATGCCGTGAAGTGGTGCGCCACGCACATGAATATGAAACTCCCGCCGGATCAGCTCCAGACGCGCAAGGGCCGGGACAACGTGATGAACCTGGTCAGGACCTTGTTCGTCAACGGGGGCTATCACATCCAGTTCAACGTGCTGGATACCGAAAAGCTGAGGGACGCGCAGAAACACCCGGAAAACTACCGCGACCTGGTGGTTAGGGTGGCCGGGTTCAGCGCATTCTTCACCCAGCTGCACGTGGGCGTTCAGAACGAGATTATCGAACGGACCTTGCAGCACTGCTGAGAACTGACAGGCCCGGTACGGCGTGGCGCTACGTCACGTCGTACCGGAGCTTTTTTGATGTGCGCAACATTTTGAGGATCAGAAGGCTTTCATCCTCTGCAAGACACGCATTACAAGGAGTGTTCGATCATGATCGAAGCAATAGGCCATGGTAGTTTCCTTAGACGCATAGCAATCAACGCAGGTGCGGGCTATGTCCCGGGCATGAATGCCGCGATCATGGGAGTCGCTCTCTCGGCAGGAAAGCTGGGATGGGAGACGGTCGGCATCCGGAACGGGTTTGACGGGTTGCTGCACCCGGAGCTTTACCACGACGGCGGGCTGGTTACCCTCGACCCGCAATTGATCGACAATCTGGATCCGGACGGTTCTGGCGTCCTCGGACAGTCAGCTCATGTTGACCCGTTCAATGTCCGGCAGGTGAATGAAGACGGATTCGTCGAAGAATTGGACTTATCGGACCGGGTTCTCGAGAGGCTGAAGGAGGAGAATATCGACGCCTTGATCTCCGTCGTTGGCGGTCGGGGTTTAAGCATTCTCTACAAGCTGCATCTGAAAGGCCTCAACTCAGTCTGCATACCTCGTTCCATCGAGAACGACATCTCCGCCACAGCGGTTCCTTTCGGATTCAACACCGCGCTCAGCTTCACAATCGAAATGCTCGACAGAGTTCGTCAGGCTGCGCAATCGGCTCGCAAGATCGGGGTTGTTGAGGTTCTCGGAGAGCGAACCGGATGGCTGGCGCTGCAGGCAGGCATCGCGGTGCGCGCAGATGCGGTTCTGATTCCTGAGATTCCAGGCGACCTCAAGTTTGTCGCCTCGAGACTAAAAGACAAGATCTCATCCAGAAGGCCCTACGGGCTGGTGGTGGTGGCCGAAGGAGCGAAGCTCGCAGATTCCTCGTCGGCCGATGCACAGGTGTCTTCTTTGAAAGCCTCTCTATCGCCTCTTGCGACGGGTGAAGCAAGCGAGCATGTGATCGAACGGTCTGGAACCGCAGCGACGACGGTCGCGAACAGGTTGCAGCTGTTGATTGCCGAGGAAACTTATCCCATGGTTCTCGGTCCCTGGGTTCGAGGTGGCAGTCCTACTGCTGTCGATCGTCAGTTGGGACTCGGTTATGGGAGCGCAGCGGTTCGTGCTGTGGAAGCCGGTGAATATGGCAAGATGGTCGCCTTCGCTCCCCCGGACATGAAGTTTGTCCCCCTGGCCGATGCAATCAACAAGATTAGAACAGTGCCGGCAGAATGCGAGTTCATGCAGATCGCCCGCTCACTTGGCATCTGTCTCGGGAGGGAGCTATGACAACTCAATCAACGCAGTCTGTTCCCACCGGAATAGTCCTGAACATACAACGCTATTGCAGTCACGACGGACCCGGTATCCGCACAACTGTATTTCTGAAGGGGTGCTCGCTACGGTGCAAGTGGTGTGGCAATCCCGAGAGCATCAACCAGAAGCCGGAGCTCGGCTATGATCCCAAGCTTTGTGTCGGGAAGAACAAATGCGGCCTTTGCATGCAACCGCCATTCCCCCAAGGTGCCTTTTACACGATGAATGGGCCGGACGACACCATCCACGTGAATTGGGATTTGGCTGTGCAGTGCTCTGAAGAGACCGTAGCGCTCTGCCCGACGAAAGCTCTCTACATGTACGGCACGCGTATGACCGTCGACAAGGTGCTGGATGAAGTAGAGAAAGACAGCTCGTTCTATCGCTCATCCGGGGGCGGCATGACTGTGAGCGGCGGCGAGTGCATGCTACAACCGGAGTTCACCGCAGCGTTGCTGGACGGCGCGCACAAACGCGGATTCAACACGGCCATTGAAACCGCGTGCAACGTTCCGTGGAGATTCATCGAACAGGTGCTTCCACACGTTGACACCATGCTGCACGACCACAAGCTCTCGATTCCGGAGCGGCACAAGAAATGGACCGGCGTGGACAACACACGAATTCTCGATAACTTCAAGAGAGCGTACGAGACTTTTCCTGACATCGACTTCATCGCACGGACCCCGCTGATTCCGGGGGTGAATGCTGACGAAGAGCACATCCGCGCTGTTCTCGCCTTCATTCGTCCGCACAAAAACGTGATCGATTATGAACTCCTGCCCTATCACCGTTTCGGTTTGGGAAAATACGAGTTCCTGGGCCGGATCTACGAACTCAATGACTACAAGTCACCCAGCCCTGAGCTGGTTCAGGGACTGCAGGCCATCATCGACGAAGCCTTCGGCCGAACAAAGACAACCGCGGCTGCGAGTTGACATTACCGACAAAGATGCGAGAGGGGCAATGCGATGGACAAGGCTGAGTATTCCGAAGATATCTACGAGAGGCTAGCGGTCGCGTTGGACTTGTTGCCGCATGGGTTTGCAAGAACATCCTCCGGGGTGGAGCTGAAACTGATCAAGATAGCTTTTACTCCGGAGGAGGTCTGGCTTGCCGGACAGCTAACGCGCTTTCCTGAAACTGCTGAAGAGATTGCCGCACGGGTTGGTCGCGACGTTACCCAGGTCAGGCCTACCCTCGAGAGTCTCATACCCAGGCGCTTGGTTCGTTTGAACTCCCCCGACATGTTGAATTGGCCCTTAAGATGCAGGCCATCATCGACGAAGTCTCTGGCCGCAATAGCAATACCACCATACCGGTGGATTGTTGGATTTTGAATGGATGCCGCCGTGATGCACGGCGGCCGCCACAATGCCTGCGAAATTCACCGGATCCTTCGCTGTTGCAGAAGTACGGGCGCTCAAGAAGCAACACTCCGATCTACGCGCTCAGGAGTTGAGGAGATTGGCTATGAACCGATCCGAAAAAGTCACACTTGTTGTTATTCTCACAAGTCTTATTGCGCTTTGCGGCTGTCAACAGCTGACACACGACACACGAAGTCTTCTCTTCTCCGGGTTTAAGAGGTCAGAGATCCTGGGTATCGTGGCGGGTTTCGGGACCACCTTCGCCGGGGTGCCAGACTTGCTTGCGATGCTGAGGCGCCGATCGACCGCCGGCATGAACCCAAGAATGGCAGCTATCATTTGCGTCTTTCAAATTCTCTGGGCCTATTACGGATTGTTGATTGTTTCGCGGCCGGTGGTCCTTTGGAACGTGGTGGGAGTGTTGGTTAATGCTCTAAACGTCGGTGCATACTTCTACTTCAGTGGTCAAGATAAGACCGGCAATACGCAAGTAGTAGGCGGGAAATAGGGAAGACGATAAACATGGGTATATCCGTTCCGTCGCATTCGTATTCTTCTGGGTACGCGTGTGCGCGCAGGTGCAAGCGCAAGGTAATCGGAGCGATCTTTGAGGTTCCCGACTTTGAGGCCACACCTATCCAGCCGCTTCCTCTAGGATTCCGGGGCAAGAGTGTCGATTTCACGACCTGCGGAACTGGCAATTCGGGGTTCAACAGTCCAATCCGCCCACCGAAAACTGAACCACACAACAGGAGTGAACGATTGAACGGTCGGAGCGTTGACCCTCAGAAGGCTGAACCCCTGTGAACACAGGCGTATCAGGTGATTCCGGCCCCGCTAAAAGCAGATTTAACGACCAACTTTTGTTCGGTCTTGATAGTGCTTGCGTCAACCGTCCTTTGGCGTCAACTCTTCGCGACGCGTCAGACTTGATGGTGGTCAGGGAAGGTAACTACCAACGATGAATCTATTGACGGTGGCAACAAAACCGTCCAGTGTGCAGAACTGGTCCTGACGGCTGCAGCCGGGCACAAACACCGGTGCCACGGCCGGAGGATGGTCAATGGTCAGCGGCTGCGCCGTACGCATCTGGCTGAGGGTCTGCGCAGTGTAGTACACGCGTACTGTCTGCGTTCCTTTTACCGTGCGCCACAGCTCGAAAACCAGTGCCCCGCCCGGCGGTGTATCGTCACGGCGGCCATCGATAATCCAGGTGAGGCCCAGCGTCCCGGCCACTGTTTCGATATTCGTATCGTGTCCCGCAAGGAACAGCACGCGGTCCCCGGCCTTGCCCAGTGCGCCCTGGACCGGCTTTCCTGAGGCGCCCTGCTCGAGCGAGAACACGATGTGTGCGAGTAGATTTGAGGATTGCATGCGGGCAATCGTCGGCGTGCGCCGCGTAAAGTCTGACGACGCTGCATGCAGTTGCAACACGTGACGCAGCGCGGCCTCATCCATGCAGCCCCAGGCCAGGTCTTTGCCCTGCAAGCCTTCGGTGTACTCAAGCAGCAGATTCTCCGCGAGCGTCGAGGCGACCGTGAGTGGTCCGCGCAGCGCACCGGCACGCTCACCCTTGGCCGCCGGATCGCTTGTAGGAATCGCGAACAGTGAGGTCCGCTTCTGCTCCGCGTCCCGGCCCGCGCCACAGCCCGCCAAAATCCGATCCAGAGCGGACAGCTGCGGTCTGTACGCTTCCGTCAGGTTGTTGGGATCCCCGCCGATGCGTCCCAGCACAGCCGCCTGCGCTAGCGCCCGATTGGTGTTTTCCACGCCCGCATGTTGCGAATGAAAGAGCGGGTCCGGTGTGCCCTCCGGCCGCGCTTGCACGTCCATGGCGCACCCAGGAAACATGCCCTGCGCGATCGCCTTTCCCGTTTCTCGCGTACGCTCATCGGAGTCTGCAAGGATCGTCACATGCGCCGCATCTGCACATCCGCTCGGCGCCATAAGCCCCTCAGAGGCAAGCCGCGCGCGGTCATAGGCGCCAAACTGCGTCATCAGTGTATAGCCGTGCGCCGTGAGGTAGCCGGGGGGAACGCTCCACTGGGGCCAGGGCGCCGCCGAGTAGGGATTGTACTGCTCGGCCTTCCCAGTCGGCGACCGCACTCCGTGACGGCTGAGGATCAGAACGAATTGCAACGAGTCGCCCGTTTCCGCTGTCGTTGCGGCGCTCTTCTGGGCCTGCGCCAATGCGGTCAACGTTGCGATTAACAGACACACTGCTGCCATGCGGGACAGGATGGTGCGCATCTTCGGCTTCCTCGTAAAGTGCTCAAAAATGACAGACCGGCGCGGAATGAGGCCTGTTGCGCCGGTCTGCGGATCGTACGCGCCGCGATTACTCGCGGTGCGAAGTCCAGCGAAGGCCACCCGCGAAGGTGGGGTGATAGTACTCGCGCTGCACGACGTACTGCGGGCTGCCGTTGTAGAAACCGAACACCTCGTTGTTCAGGTTCAGGCCGTAGCCGTAAACCTGGAATCCCCACGGAAGTGTGTAGCTCGCCTGCGTATCAAACTGGTAGTGCGCGTACAGGTAGTTGTCGCCTGCCGGTCCGGCGGCACCGTTCACCTGAGGGTTGGCCACCGTGGTCTGCTTGCCGTTCACCACAATCGGGTTCCCGCTGTCGTCGTAGGCATAGGCCAGGTTTTCGTACTGGTAGGCATAGATCATCTTGTCGTCGAAGGTCATGCCCACGCGCATCGAGAAGTGCTTGGTGTCGAAGGTGGGACTGATGTTCCAGCTGTTCGGCGCCTGACGCAGCAGCGATGGACTGTCCGTGCGCAGTGGATCAACACCATTGGCCTGCGATGTGGTGTAGCTGTAGTTGGCAGTGAGACCCGCGCCGCTCAGCACGCCGGGCAGAAAGGACAGGTGCTGCTGGTAGCCAAACTCGATACCCTGCACGTGGGCGCTGCCCGCGTTCACCGGTTCTGACACCAGCGTGGGCGATCCTTGGTTGTAGGCGTAGTTGGTCGTCAGCGTCTGCAGCGTGACGATCGGGTCCGACAGGTCCTTATAGAAATACCCAACCTGAATCAACCCGAGCGGTTTGAGGTTGCGCTCGTAGAGGACGTCGTAGTTGTTAGCGTGCTCGGCCTTCAGATTCGGGTTGCCAATACTGACCGTCGCCGGCGTCGTAGTAATATCCGGCTGACCCACTGCAGCGGAAATGTCCTGCGGGTCGGGGCGGGCAAGACCGCGTCCATACACGATGCGCAGGTCGGAGTCCTTGTCCAGGGCGAAGCGCAGCGAACCGCTCGGCAGAACATCGAGGTAATCGCCGCCTGCTTTGAAGCTGAGTGTGCCAGCATTGCTGTCAAAGCTCGTTGTGTCCACGTGCGTCGCCTCAAAGCGCAGTCCGAGTACCAGCCGGACGCGGCTGGCCAGCTCGATCGTGTTCATCAGGTAGCCCGCGGGAATGCGCTCAACCAGATCGTAGTTGTTGGCGTTCACGCCGGGGCCGCCGCTCATCGTGAACTGGGCCTTGTTCGCGTACACATACTTCTCCACCTTGGAGTAATCGGTCACCGGACCAATGTGGTAGGTTTTATCGTAGTAATCGAGATCAGTAAAGTCGCTGTACCACTCCGGATGCGCCGAAACCAGCATGGCCCCGCCGGGCTTATAGGATTCGTCGTAGGTGTCGTCGAATTTGTGAGCGTTGCGGATCTTGGCGCCGAACTCAAAGGTTCCGTAGCGCGTGCCCAGATGGTAGATCCGCGCATACGAAGCCGAAGCCTGCAGATTCAGCTGCACGCTCTGTCCAAAGGTCGGCGGAGCAAACGACTTCAGCTTATAGTTGTCGCGATCTTCCGCGTTATCCGTTCCTGAGCCGAAGCAGCCCGTGCTCCAGCCCGGGCGGTACACGCTGGCCGCCAGAC
>DCFV01000076.1:0-124 GCA_002314435.1 Acidobacteriaceae bacterium UBA1795
TGGTTCTCGTCGGGCCTGCTGCCGGTTTCAGTGTTTGGCTGGCCGAACCTGACGCCGGAGAACCGTGCGGATTTTGACGCGTTTTACCCGACCAGCCTGCTCGTGACGGGCTTCGACATCCTGT
>DCFV01000076.1:423-10257 GCA_002314435.1 Acidobacteriaceae bacterium UBA1795
GCGCGCATGATCATGCTCGGCTGCTGGTTCGCCGCGGACGTGCCGATGCCGGACGGAAGCGTACGCTCTCTTGCGGACTCTGTACCGTTCAGGGATGTCTATATCCACGCGCTGGTGCGCGACGCCAACCGCGAGAAGATGTCGAAGACCAAGGGCAACGTGGTGGACCCGATCGAAATCGTGCAGCAGTACGGCACGGACGCGGTACGGTTCACGCTGGCCTCGATGGCCTCGCCGGGTACGGATATCGCCTTCAACGTGGCACGCACTGAGGGTTATCGCGCCTTCGCCAACAAAATATGGAACGCGGCCCGCTTTATCTTCATGAACGTGGACCGGGCAGCGGAGGCGGGTGTTCGAATTGATAGGCGCTGGTGTACCTTACCACCTCAACAATCGAATGAATCCAGGCTCGAAGAGCTTTGGATCATGTCGCGACTCAATGACACTACTCAAAAGGTCAATCAATCGCTTGAAAAGTATCGGTTCGACGACGCAGCGAATTTCATCTATCAGTTCTTCTGGGGGGAATTCTGCGATTGGTATCTCGAAATCGTAAAGCTGCGGCTGAATTTCAGCGAGTCAACTGACAATTCCTTGGCCACCGATTCTCTCGCGACGTTGTTGTATGTTTTTCAAAACGCCTTGCGGTTACTGTCTCCTTTCATGCCCTTTCTCACGGAGGAGATTTGGCATGTTCTGTACGAGAACAAACCGCCAAGAAGATCCATCGCGCTGACCAGGTACCCCGAACACGAAGAGAATTATCTATCTCAAATCACGTACCCGAGCGCCGAAGTATCGATGGAACACCTAAAACTTGCCATCGTTTCTATTCGGTCACGTCGGAAGGAATTAGGGATTGATGACAAGTCACTAATCAAGGTCAAGGTGGCTTCGAGTAAATCAGGCGTACTCAAGAAGAATCTAGACATCCTTTTGAAGCTCGCTAGGCTGGAGGACGCTGAGATTGTGTTTTTCTCCGATCGCGACGCAGGTGGAAAGTACCAGAATTTGAATTGGCAAGCATTTGGGCATCTCGACGTGTTCATAGACTTTGAAAAGAAGATCGACGTTCCCGCCGAGCGTGAGCGGCTGACCAAGGACATTGCAAAGTACGAGAAGGGCATGGCTGCGGCTGAGCGTCAGCTAGGAAATGAAGGGTTCCTCGCCAAGGCTCCGGCGCACGTGGTGGACGGCTTGAAGAAACAGGCCTCGGAGACACAACTACTGCTGGACAAGGCGCGCGCCGCGCTGGCGGCACTGCCGCCGGAATAGAGGGTCATGGCCTGCTCGTGCGAAAAGTGCCGGCAGCACACGGCCCAGCTGGGTCTGGGGCGCGGCGCAGTGACGCGCACGGCGATGCACAAGGCCTATCGCAAGGCGGCCAAGGCGTGGCATCCAGACCGCTTTGCGCACGATGCGGCGCGGCGACACGACGCCGAGGAGCGCTTCAAGCAGATTCAGATCGCCTTCCGCGAACTCACGGAGCACAATCCGGACGGGTGGGAGGAGCCGGCACCGACCGCAGAGCAGCTCCCGTCGCGTGCCCGGCCCACTGGTGTGGCTCTGTCATTTGGCGGAGCGCCGGGCTGTTATGTCGGCCCGCAGATTCCGGCGCGCATGACTGACCTGATTTTCAGCCTGCTGGGCGCGTACGACTCGGCCCTGGCTCTGATTGACTTGGGCGGGCGCCGCGCGGAGGGACCGTCCGAGTTCCTGATTTTGGCCACACACGGGCTGCTGCAGCGCGACGCATTGCAAATCATCTCCCTGCTCTCGTACGCTGACGTGGGAGAAGTGCGGCTGGCCGACCGGCGGAGCGACGGCAGAGCCGGCTGGTTCCAGAAGCTGGTGTGGAAGCTTGCCGATGCCGGACCGGTGTATGCGCTCGAGATTTACCGGCGCGACGGCACGCTGTTCTGCGCGATTGAACGCGCTATTGAAGACCGCGCCAAGGCAACGCTTTACCGCTTTCTGCAAGACCGAAGGCAGCAGTACAAGGGCGCTTGAAAGAGAGTTATGGACTGGAAGAACAGCCGAATTGATGCCTTGCTGGAGCAGGCCCTGCAGGAAGACAAGGCCGCCCACGACGCAACCACAACGCTGACCATTGATCCGGCGCTGCGCGCATCGGCTTCCATAATCGCGCGGCAGGAAATGGTGGTGGCAGGACTGGGCGCGGTACCGCGGCTGCTGGAGATCTATGCCCGGCTGGACCAGAGCCCGCAGGCGCACAACCGCTTTGACGTGGTGAGCCACCCGGAGATCTTCGACGGGGTGCGGGTGCACGACGGGCAGGTGCTGGCGGTAATCCGCCACAATGCACGAGTGCTGCTGAGCTGCGAGCGGGTGATCCTGAACCTGTTGCAGCACCTGAGCGGCATTGCCACGCTGACGCGCACCTACGTCGATGCAATCCATGGCACGAAGGCGTGCGTACTGGATACGCGCAAGACCATTCCGGGCATGCGCGCGCTGGAGAAATATGCTGTGCTGTGCGGCGGTGGCACCAATCACCGGATCGACCTGGCCTCAGGAATTCTGATCAAGAACAATCACATTTCACTGGGCGGCGGGATACGCGCGGCAGTCACGCACGCGCTGGAGCGCCGGCATAAGGGACAGCGCATCCAGGTGGAAGTGCGCACCGCGCAGGAGCTGGAAGACGCGCTCGAATGCGGTGCGGAGGCCATTCTGTTGGACAACATGACGCCGGAGCAGGTGAAGAATTCGGTCGATCGCATTCGCCAAGAGAAGCGATGGATTCCGACCGAGGCATCGGGTGGCATTGTGCTCGAGAACATTCGAAGTTATGCCGAAACGGGCGTGGATTTCATCAGCGTGGGCGCACTGACGCACTCCGCCAAAGCTGCCGACATTTCGATGAGCATTACGGCGGAGCCGAGCTGAGCATGTACGATCTGGCGGCGCTGGAGGCCGCACTCGCAGGCACAATCTTCGCGGGCAAGCTGCACTTTTCTCCGCTTACAGGCTCAACGAACACCGATACGCTGGAAGCCGCACGCGCTGGCGCTCCTCATGGCTCGGTCTTCTTTGCCGATGCGCAGAGCGCGGGGCGCGGGCGCGGCGATCACCGCTGGCTGTCGGATACGGGACAGGGACTTTATGTAAGCGTGCTGCTGCGGCTGCCGCTGCCGGCGGCGCGGGTCCATCTGCTGCCGCTGGCCGCGGGGTTGGCCGCTGCGGAAGCAATTGGCGCAGCGAGCGACCTTGCAGCAGACCTGCGCTGGCCAAACGATCTGCTGATCGGCGAGCGCAAGGCGGGCGGCATCCTGGTGGAGTCTAAACTGGAAGCGGACAGGTTGGTCTTCGCCGTTGCGGGAATCGGCATCAACGTGCACCAACGCGGCTTTGCATCGGACCTGGCCACGCCGGCCACCTCACTCGACCTGGCCGCCGGCCGTGCCGTGAGCCGCGAGGCGCTGCTCGTCGCCCTGCTAGAATCGCTGGAGCGCGAGGCGCATGCGCTGCTGCAACCAACGGCAGGAAGTACGCTTCCGATGCGTGTGGCTGCGGCCTCCACCTGGGTGCGCGGGCGGCAGGTTAAAGTGCACGGACCGCAGGCCTGCGCGGGAGTGACCGCGGGGCTGGACGAGCACGGATTTATGCTGGTGGACACAACGCAGGGGCGTGTCACGGTGCGGACGGGCGGCATGCGCGCAGCAAAGGCAGGTTGAATCGCGATGCTTCTGACTATCGATGTCGGCAACACGAACACGGTGCTTGGTCTGTATCCGCTCGACCTGGAACCGGCGACTGCGCCGGCCAAGCTGGCCGCGCACTGGCGCATCTCCACGCACCGCGCGCAGACGGTGGATGAGTTCGGCGTGTTTTTCGTGAACCTATTCGAGATGCACGGCATGTCACCGAGTCAGGTGACGCACATCATCATTTCGTCCGTGGTGCCGCCGGTGGACTCGACGCTGCGCCAGATGTGCGAAATCTACTTTCACGTGGAGCCGCTGTTTGTGGAGCCGGGCATCAAGACCGGCATGCCGGTACTGGTCGACAATCCCACGGAACTGGGCGCCGATCGGCTGGTGAATGCAATTGCCGCGTTCGAACGCTACGGCGGTCCGTGCATTGTGGTGGACTTCGGCACAGCAACGACTTTTGACGTGATCTCTGCGAAGGGCGAATACCTGGGCGGTGCGATTGCGCCGGGGCTTGGTATCAGCGCGGACGCGTTGTTCTCGCGCGCGGCGCGGCTGGGGCGCATCGACGTAAAGAGGCCGGCCAAGGTGATCGGCACCAACACGGTGACGCATCTGCAGAGCGGCCTTTACTACGGCTACATTGGCCTCGTGGATGGCATCCTGGAGCGGATGATTGCCGAACTGGGCGCCGAGACGCAGCCCAGGGTTATCGCCACGGGCGGTCTCGCCCAGCAAATCTCGCCGGACTCGCGCTACATCCACGAGATCGACGACATGCTCACACTGGAGGGGTTGCGCCTGCTGTTTGAGCGCAACCGCACGGCTCGGCCGCGTGGACGCGCCCACTGAGGCGGCGCCGTGCGCAACTACTTTAATTATTTCACCGAGATCGAAGAGCGCTTCCAGCAGCGGCGCGGTGCGCTGCTGCTGCTCTCCACTCTGGACTGGGCGCTGATCGAGACCTGGCAGGAAGCGGGCATTCCGCTGGGCGCGGTGCTGCGCGGCATTGATGCGGCCTTCGACAAGTATGAGACACGGCAAAAGCGTGGGCGCATGCGGCGCGTAAATGGGCTTGCATGGTGCGCACAGGCCGTAATGGACGCCGCCGAAGAGCTGCGCGAGGCTGCAACAGGAACGACATCGACGGCGCGCGAAGAGCGCGATTCCGGCTTTGAACACGAGCGCGTCGCTGCGCATCTGGAAACTGCGGCCGAGGCATTGACGAACTCGGCGATTGCTCCCCAGGCATGCGCGGCAACAGCTGCGCGCGTGCGTGAACTGGCGGCCGAGGTACGTGCTTCTACGACGAGCGGTGACGACGCACATGATCTGGAAGCGCTGGAGCGCACGCTCACCGTGCTTGAGGAAAAGCTGTTTGCCGCGCTGACTGCGGCCGCGCCGGAGGAACTGCTCGTGGGGCTGAAGGAGCACGCCGCGCGCGAGCTGGCGCCGTATCGCAGCCGCATGGGCGCGGTGCAGCTGCGGCAGGTCGAGCACCAATTCGTGACCAAGCAACTGCTGGTGCACTACGGACTGCCACGGTTGAGCCTGTTCTACATGAGCCAGCAATGAGCGAGCGCGGCGCACAACTTGTCCGAATTGAGAAGCCCGTCTACGGCGGCGCGTTTCTTGCGCGGACCGAGGGCAAAGCCGTGTTTGTGCCGCTGACGCTGCCCGGCGAACAGGCGCGCGTGCTTGTGGTAGACGACAAGCGGGGCTACACGGCTGCCGAGATCGACGAGTTGATCGAGGCCGCTCCAGAGCGCGTAGCGCCACGTTGCCCGCACTTTGGCGTCTGTGGTGGATGCCACTACCAGCACACGGATTACGCAACGCAGCTCCGCATGAAGCAGGAGATCCTGCGCGAGACGCTGGAGCGCGGCGGCGTTCAAGTGCCTGCGGCGATCGGCGTGCTGTCGGGCGAGCCGTGGGGGTATCGCAACCGCATCCGGCTGGCATTCGACGCCAAGGGCAACCCTGGTTATCGAGGACGGCGTTCGCACGCAGTGATTGCGATGCGCGAGTGTCCGATTGCCGCGCCGCTGCTGGTTGATGCCGCACACGCCATCGCGGAGGCTCTGCGCGCGCTTGCTCCCACGCTGCGGCCCGCGGAGCTGGCGCTGTTCTGCAATGGAGACGAAACTGCGCTGCTCGCGACCGTCATGTTTCCCCACCACCCGAAACTCAACGTAGAGGAATTCGCGCGCGCACTACAAGATCGCGTACCAGCGCTGCACGGTCTCGAGTTCGCTGTGGAAGGTCGAAACGGACAGCCCAGACGCTGCGTTGCGCGCCGGGGCGCGACTTCCCTCACCTACCATGCTGCAGGCTTCGACTACCGCGTGGATCACGGTGCGTTCTTTCAGGTCAACCGTCAGCTCATAGAGGCGCTGGTGGAACGCGTAACGGCGGGACGCAGCGGCAAGCTAGCGTGGGATCTGTTTGCGGGAGTGGGCCTGTTTGCGCGCCAGCTTACGGCAGGTTTCGACCGCGTGGTTGCGGTGGAGTCCGCGCCCACCTCCACGCAGGCGCTGGCAGCGAACCTGAAGCACACGCGCAGCGTGCCTGTGCGTGCTGCCACGCTGGATTTTCTGCGTCGTGATTCCGCGGATGGGCGACCTGATTTTGTCGTTGTCGATCCACCGCGCAGTGGGCTCGGAGCCGAGGTCACGCGGGAATTGCTACGGATTTCGCCGCCTTCGATTGTGTACGTCTCGTGCGACCCGGCGACGCTGGCACGCGATCTGCGTGCGCTCACCACGGCAGGCTACATGCTGGCCTCTGTCACGCTGGCCGATCTGTTTCCGCAGACCTTTCATCTGGAGACGGTGGTGAAACTGCAGCGCGCCTGATAGTCTGCAACCTTAGAATTATTCCAGCGCAATGCAACCACTCCACGCTCGCTCCAATGCTGCTCCTATGCGTGACGCCTCCACCGATGCGCCCATCAGTGCGATTCCGCTCTTCCATGCGACGTGGCTGTTTGCGATGGGGATTGCGGTGGCGCAGTTCGCGTGGATGAGTCCAAGCCTGGTGCTGCTGGCGCTGTTGCCCACCGCGGTTTTGTGTTGCGTAGCGGCGTTCAAAGCGCAGCGCGTGGTGGTGGTGCCGCTGTCTGTGCTTTGGTGTCTGCTGGGCACGTGGTGCGCAGAGATGGAGCCGCATCCGGCGCCTGCACCTCGAATTGCTGCACTCTCTGACGGGCTGCTGCGCACGGTGGAAGGCACGGTGATCGCAACAGGGCCGGTGCGCAACGAGACAGTTGCCAATGCGGATGAGCCGGCGAGTGAAAGCCCTTCGCAACGCATCGATCTGCGCGTAGCGAGCATGGAAGTGGTAACAGATACTTTGGATGAGCAGCAGCCCACGCCGGGCGGAATGCGGCTCACGGTACGCTGGCCGCTGCACGCCCAGACACAGCCCTTTGACTGCGGCGAGCACGTACGCGTTGTAGTGCGCGTGATCGCACCCGAGACCTATCGCGATGCCGGCGCATGGAGCCGCACGGACTACCTGCTCGATCAGGGCATAACAGCAACCGCGCCGGTGGACGCCGAACAAGTGGAACGGTTGGGCGCAGCGCCGGGGCACTTTATCTCGTGCCGTCTGGCCCAGTTACAGCACGGCGCGAGCGCACACCTGCTGGCACTGCCCGCGGCGATGCGCTCCCTGCCGGAACCGCTGCGGTTGAGCCCGGACGACGCGGCGATGCTGGCAGCAATGACCACCGGAGACCGCAGCTACCTGACGCATCCGCTGCGCGAAGGCTTTGAGCGCACGGGGTCGTTCCATATGCTGGTGGTCTCAGGGTTTCACCTCGCCATCGTGGCTGGATGCCTGTTCTGGCTGGCGAGCCGCATGCGGCTGCCGCATGTATCAGCCACGCTGCTCACGATTGCCGCGTCGTTTGCCTACGCGCTGTTTACGGGCTTTGCCGCGCCGGTGCAGCGCTCGCTTTGGATGGTGACGCTCTACCTGCTGGGGCGGCTGGTGTATCGCGAGCGCAGCGCACTGAACACCATTGGCTTTGCGTCTCTATGCCTGCTGGTGGCGAGCCCGCGCAGCCTGTTCGACGCGGGCCTCCAGATGACGCTGCTGGCTGTGGTGGCGATTGCAGGCGTGGCCGCGCCGATGCTGGAGCGTACGGCGCATCCTTACCTGAAGTCTACACGCGACCTGCGCCTGATCGCGCTGGACGTGAAGCTGCCGCCCAAACTCGCGGAGTTTCGCGTAATTCTGCGCATGCTTGCGGAGCGCATGGAACGCGCGTTCTGCAGAGGCGCGGGCTGGCGCGCTCTGCCGTGGACAGTGCGCTTCGCGCTGCGCTGCGTGGAACTGATTGTCGTGTCCTGCGTGGTGGAACTGGCGATGACACTGCCGATGGCGCTCTACTTCCATCGCATCACGATGTTTGCACTGCCGGTGAATCTGATCATTCTTCCGCTGCTCACGGTCCTCATGCCCGCAGCACTCGTAACTCTTGCGGCGCTGACGGCGGGTCCTGCGGCAGCAGTGCTGCCCGGCGCGGTAACAGCGCTGGTGCTGCATGCAGGCGTCCGGCTGGTGCACTTCTTCGGCTCGCTTGCGTGGGGTGATGTACGTGTTGCGACGCCGTTGCTTTGGCAGTCGCTGGCGTTCTGCGCACTGCTGGCCGGGGCCATGCTGCTGGCGCGCGGCGGGCGCTGGCAGCGCAGAGGAGCATGGGCTGCGCTCGCGGTGGCCGCGCTGGCGGCGGTGCTGCCGCGGCCGGTCGATCATCCGCACAATGCGCTGCTGGTGGAAGCGCTCGACGTGGGCCAAGGCGACTCGCTGCTGCTGATTACCCCGGACGGTACGACGATGCTGTTGGACGGCGGCGGCTTTGGCGGCGGCCCGCGGCAGGCCGCGCAAGACCTCGACATCGGCGAGGAAGTGGTGTCGCCCGCCTTGTGGGCGCGCGGCATTCACCATCTGGATATTGTGGCGTTGAGCCATGCGCATTCCGACCACATGGGAGGGCTGCCAGCAATTATCCGCAACTTCCATCCACCCGAATTGTGGGTGGGAAACAACCCTCCGGTGGCGGCGTATGCAGCACTCCTGGCCGAGGCGCGCGCGCTGCATGTAGAGGTACGTTCGCTGCATGCCGGCGACACGATGGCACTTGGCACGGCGCAGGTGCGTGCGCTGGCTCCGTTTGCCGACTACCAACCCGGCGCGGAGCCATCAAATAACGACTCACTGGTGTTGCGCGTGGCCTACGGGGACACGTCTGTATTGCTCGAGGGCGACGCCGAAGCGCCGATTGAAGAGGCCATGCTGGCCGAGCCGGACCTGAAGAGCACGGTGTTGAAAGTAGGCCACCACGGGAGCGTTTCGTCGTCGCAGCCGGATTTTCTGGCTCGTGTACAGCCGCAGTGGGCCGTAATCTCCTGCGGTCTGCACAACCGCTACGGGCATCCGCGCGCTGAGGTTCTGGCTGAATTGGAACAAACGAAGGTGCGCACGTTGAGCACCGACATCGACGGGGCTAGCTGCTTCCGGCTCGACGGAAAGACCGTAGCAGCCGAGCCTCTCTGCGGGCTTCGCTAGAAGCGCATTCTCAGTCCAAACTGGAACTGCCGCGGCCGGTAAGAGTCGGTCGCGTTCACGTTCAGCGGCCGACCGAACTCTGTCTGCCCCGCCTTTAGTCCGGTGAGATAGTGCAGCGAGGGCAAGCCGCCGGAGACCGTGCCGGATTCGATGGAGTAGCCAACGGTTTCCAACTCGGTCACATTCTGGTGGTTGAAGAGGTTGAAGCTTTCGGCCAGCAGTTCAAACTCGCGCATTTCGCCCAACTGGAAGCGACGGGCGAGGCGCAAGTCGGCCTTCCAGGTGTGCGGATAGCGGAAGGTGTTGCGGCCCACACCGTAGACGCGGTTGGCTCCGCCGTAGCCACTCATGCCGGTGGAGAGGCCGACGATAGCGGCGCCGGTATCGGTGAACTCCCTGGCCAGCGAGCCCGAGGCGTGCATGGAGTAAGGCAAGCCGCTGTGGAACGCTCCCGTACCGGAGATTCGCCAGCCGTCGGCGAAGCGGCCGCTCCACCCGCGGAGGCGCCAGCGCGGCTGCCACGCTGCTGTCGCCGTGGCGGAATGGCGCACATCCAGGTCGCTGGTGCCGTACTCCTCGGCCA
>DCFV01000186.1 GCA_002314435.1 Acidobacteriaceae bacterium UBA1795
GAAGTTCTTCAGAGGTTCCCTAAGCTAAGACGATTTCCAGCCACTTAGGTGACAATTCCCTGTTCTCAATTCCGTGAGTATCCCTTACCGACGAATAGCACCCAAGAAGTGCTGACAAATGGCGTCTCTGAGTGGGCAATTGACAGGAACTCGTCGTGAAGTAATCTGTTCCGTTCATTCTCCCTTGCAGATTTGGGGGCTTCATGACGTTCATCTTGCACGATGTGACATGCACGCCTGCGCATTCTTGAGAAGCACATCACTGGCGTGCACTCGGCATGCCCGCCCCCCAAATACCGCTCACCGCGTCTGATAGACGACGAGTGACCAGCGAGTTGCAGTTCGCAATTCCTCACCTCAGGGGAGCCGCATGCTAGAATCCCCGCTCGTGTCTTGGTCTCCCTCCCAGGTACGAAAACGTGTGAACCGAAGGTCTCTAAGACTGCTTTTCTCTTTGGACTGGCAGAACTTACAGTTGCCCCGGAAAGCCGAAGGCCCGTATGAATAACTTACGACGTAGAGTCGGCGGACATTGTATGCAGTTTTACCTCTGGGCGGATCAAGAGGGGCTTCGAATCTATGAATCTTCAATCCCGCAATTTGCTGGCATTTTGTCTTCTCAGCCTTTTCTCAGCGTCGGCTATGGCGCAATCAACTCCGGCCACTGCGAATCGTCCTAAAGTCGGCCTTGTGTTGGAAGGTGGCGGCGCGCTCGGCTTGACACACATCGGTGTGATTCAGTGGCTCGAAGAACATCGGATCCCCGTAAACTATGTCGCGGGCACGAGCATGGGCGGCCTGGTGGGCGGCGTATACGCCACTGGCCGCAACGCGAGTGAGGTCCGAGAAGTGGTAGAGGGGATCGACTGGGACACAGTAATCGGAGGACAAATACCGTTCGGTGATCTGTCTTACCGGCGCAAGCAGGATGCGCGCGACTTTCCAGGAAGGGTGGAATTGGGGTTGCGCAGGGGAGTGGAAGCCCCTTCCGGATTCAACACCGGCCAGCATGTATCGTTCATTCTCGATCGGTTGTCATTGCCGTATTCTCAGCTCAACAGTTTCGATGACCTTCCCATCCCATTTGCTTGCGTGGCAACTGACCTTTCGACCAACAGTGAATATGTCTTTCGCAGCGGTCCTCTGCAAATTGCTCTTCGCTCCACCATGTCGCTGCCAGGCATTTTCACGCCAGTCCGCTACGGTACCCATCTTTACGTTGATGGCGGGTTGCTGAACAACTTCCCTATCGATGTCGCGAAAGACATGGGCGCCGAATTTACTATCGGCGTTTACCTTGAAGTCGCTCCTCTCAAACCTGATGCGTCATTATCGAGCTTCAGTGTGCTCGGCCAATCCATCTCGACTGTTGTTGAAGCCAACGTAAACAAGTCATTGAAGCAGGCGGACCTCGTAATCTCCGTGCCGGTTGCGAATTTCAGTTCAATGGACTACAAGAAGGCGGACGAGCTTATCAAGATCGGATACGACGCCGCAGCGGCGAACGCTGAAAAGCTCTCAAAGCTCTCGGTGGATGAAGCCACATGGAACCAATACATTACTGCGCGGAACGCACGCCGCAGCCAGGGCGCCACCGTGCCGCAATTCCTTGAAGTCACCGGTGTGTCGAAAGACACGGCCAATGACATTGCAAAAGACTTGTCCGGATATGTCGGCAAACCGCTGGATACGACAAAACTGGCTGCGGACATCCTGAGAATTGAAGGGTCGGGCGCACTGTCCAGCATCAACTATTCCACGGTTGAGCGAGAGGGCAAGACCGGCCTATTGATCCACGCTGAACCAAAGCCATACGCCCCGCCAATAGTGCGACCACTTATCTCTATCGATGGTTCCGATTACAATACCGTGTACTTCACCATGGGCGCGCGTTTTACTTTTGTTGATTTTGGCGGATACCGCAGAGAACTGCGCTCCGATGTGTTGATTGGTTCGCAATACAAGATCACCACCGAGTATTACAGGCCTTTTAGCGCAAATAGCCGTTGGTTCATCGCCCCACAAGCTGGCTTCAATAGTCAGCAATTCCCGGTATACGACAAAGACACGGCAATTGCCGTGTATCGGAATCGCGAAGTCCTGGGTGGATTAGATCTCGGATACACATTCGGCCGCACCAGCGAATTGCGTGCAGGCTATGAAGGTGGCTACGAGAAGATGGTTCTTGACATTGGAGACTCCACGGTACTGCCAACCGTCTCAGGCGCCACTGGTGCCGCAAAGTTGCAGTACAACCTCACCACCCTGGATGATCCGGTGATTCCACACAATGGTGAAGGGATCAAGTTCTATACGAAATACTTCAACGTCAACCCCGGGGCGCCAGAGGGCTTCCCTGCGTCGGAGTTGCAGATTCAGAACTTCTTCAAGTTCCGTCAGCGTAACGCCGTGTTTCTGAATGCTTCCGGCGGTTCAACTTACGGTTTCAAGGCGGGTGTCCCGATGTTCCAACTCGGTGGGATCGGCCGATTCTCTGCATTCGGCACCAACGAACTGCTCACGAACCAATACGTCCTCGGTCAAGCTGGCTACATCAGAACATTGACCTACCTCCCCTCAATAATTGGAAGCTCAATTGATTTTCTGGGTGCCTTCGAAGTCGGTAAGACGTATCGACTTCCCAACGGCCCCGAGCCGCCGAATGTTCCGGGGGACATCGTAGGGGCGCTTGTCCTGAATACTCGCTTTGGACCGCTCCAAGTGGGAGGGGCCGTGGGTGACTACGGTCACGCTAAGATATTCTTTCAGATCGGAAAGATCTTCTAAGGACTTGGATTCTTTGAGGGCCGTGCTCCGCGACGCGCCACGGCCCACATCGGCAACAGAAGCTACCTCCGCATCAAGATCTTGTCGGCCGCAATGAATCCCGTGGCAACCATGCACGCCCCGCCGGAATCACCTGTTTGCTGGCCCTGACCAGGCGGCATTATCTTCCGGGTGACTCCATCTTTTAGGTCAAATGCTGTACGCAGTCTGTATGATGGATGAGGAACTCGGACAGCCTGCCTCGTCACCGACAATCATGCCAGCATGCGATCCAGGGCGATGATTATCCGACACGAAGACACTCTCTGAATCCACTGTACTCGTACGAGGAAAGTAGGATTTGATGAGTGTGCACCTGGTCAACCCCAGCGACAATTCCTTTGGCACCGCAGTCATCACACCCAGATGGCTGTTTGTTCTTGCGGCCGCCACGCCGCAGTCCGCGGGAGATCCCATCCTCGTCGACGAGTCGCTGGAGCAAATTGTGCCCGAGAGCATTCAGCCCGGAGACATCGTCGGCATCAGCGTGCACACCGGAAATGCTTTGCGCGGCTATGCGGTCGGCAGAATGGCGCGCAGCCGCGGCGCATGGGTCGTCTATGGCGGCATTCACGCAACGCTATTTCCTGAGGAAGCACTCGAACGCGGCGAAGCGCATGCGGTCGTCAAGGGTGATGGCGATCGTGCCTGGGGCGATGTGGTAGCCGATTGCCTTGCCGGCAAGCCAAATGCGATCTACGAAGGCGGACGCATCGGAGGAAGCCAGTTTCTGGCCGCGCGCTGGGACCTCATGCAAGCCGACAAATACATGTGGGCCTCCGTGCAGACCATCCGCGGGTGCCCCAAGCACTGCTCGTTTTGCAGCGTCTGGCGCACTGATGGACAGCAGCCCCGGCAAAGGCCCTACCAGGGCGTGATTGACGAAATCGTGCAGCTCCGTCGCTTAGGTTTCCGTTTCATTGCCCTGGCGGACGACAACTTCTATCCCGTCAGCCTTACTGACCTCAGGCTCGCCCACGAGCAGAATAATCTGCCCAAGCTCCAGGAACTGACAGCCATCCGCGCCGAACGATTCGCACTGATGAAGGAGTTGGCCAAGCTGCCCAAGGATATGGTGTTCTTCACACAGATCACCATGGAAGCCGGTGAGGATGGCGATTATCTCGATGCGATGCGCAAGGCCAACATCAAGGGGGCTCTCGTAGGCGTCGAGGCGGTCACACCCGAAGGGCTGAAGGCTGTCTTCAAGGACTTCAACTTCTCGGGCGATGCCTTGGCCGGTCGCTTGCAGACCTTCCGGAAACACGGCGTTCACGTGCTTGGCTCTTTCATCTTCGGGCTCCCCACAGACAAGCCCGCCACTTTCGATGCCACCGTAGAGATGGCAATCAAGGCAGGCGTCACCTTTGCTCAGTTCGTGATGATGACGCCCTTCCCCGGCACGGTGGATTTTGGCCGCTGGGAGAAGGAGCAGGCGAAAGACCCCGCGATGGTGGGCGATGTGCCCATCACGCGCTATTGGCTCATTCCCACTGAGGTCCGCCCCAAAATGTTTACGCCACACCCCACCATGAGCTCCGACGAGATTCGCGAGCGCACGCAGAGGGTGTGGGACCGTTTCTACAACTGGGGCGCAATCTGGCAGCGGTCCGCCTGCACACCTAATCTTCGCGCGCGCATCGCTTTCGTGTTCCTCTCCAAGCTCTACAGACAGATGTACGCAGGCACCGGAATCTCGACGGACAGCGCCCGAAGAAAGAAATCCAAGGCGTGGGCGCGGTGGACGGCCCGACAGTGCAAGAAGCTCTTCCAAGCCAAACCCATGCCCAACCTGTCTTCTCCGAAGTGGGAAACCCCGTTGGCAACCGTCCTGCCCGATCCTCGCTTCGCGATGAACTCAGCCCAGCCGGACGGACCCGATCCCCTCGTCGTGATGGGCGATAGCTGATTCAGAAATGACTTCATCTCACCGCAACCGTCACCCCTGTGTCGGACATTGATGCCGCTGTGTAGCGCTCGCCCCTGAAACCCCTCGGGCTCTCTTCGCCGAACCTTGATTGCCCGATTACGCGCCTAAATGACTTGCCCTTCGCAGGGCTAACCGGCTCACGCGATCTGTGTCCTTCACCATCTGGTGCACACCATATCCCTTCTCTGCAAGCGCACCGGTTGGGCACGCCTGGACGCACTTGCCGCAATCGGTGCAATTGTGAGCCTGTCCCCACGGGTCCTTCAAATCGCTGACAATCCGTGAGTGAATCCCGCGCGAGGCTATCTCCCACACGCTTGCTCCTTCCACCTCTTCACATGTGCGAACACAGCGCGTGCACAAGATGCAGCGATTGTGATCCAGCACGAAGCGCGGGTGGGTCATATCCACCGGCAGCCGCCCAGCGCTATATGTATAGCGCAGATGGGTAATGCCCAACGACTTGGCCATCGCTTGCAGTTCACAGTGTCCGTCGGATACACAGACTGAACAAATGTGGCGGCGCTCCACAAGCAGCAACTCAACGGCCATGCGTCGATAGAGTGTCAGCTTCTCAGATTTGGTTCGCAGCGACATCCCATCCTGGACCGGAGTTGTGCATGCCGGCAGAAGACGCTCAGTTCCTGCGAGCTCAACCATGCACATACGGCACGCGCCCACCGAACTCAGACCCTTGAGGTAGCAGAGTGTCGGAATTTCACACTGATGGTCGCGGGCCGCCTCCAGAATGCTCTGCCCTTCGCGTGCATTTACCAACTCACCGTCGATGCGGATCGAAATCGTCTTTTCTGGCAAAGCGGCACTCCTTTCTTCGTGGAGTCCTAATGGGTGTTTGCATCAGCTCGCAAATCGCAGCGAAGGCAGCGGCGGCTTTCTTCCAATGCGTCGTTCGCGCTCAGGCCGGCGACAGTCTCCTGCTGGGAATGCACTCTCAGAGCCACTGGAATGGCAACTCCCTCATGTCGTCGGCTCAGGCTCGGTTCTCCCGGAACCTGGCGGCTGTATTCGAACTGCGGGAAGAGTTGCTCCCAGCGATCTTCGTCCATTAACCGCCGGTCGATTGCGCGTGCGGCCTGCTTGCCACCGGCCATGGCATTCGACATATTCGATGCGCCGGTGATCACGTCTCCCCCGGCGTAGAACCCGGAGCGGCTTGTCTCCAGCGAAAATCGATCAACCGCCAATGTGCCTTCTTCCTTGAGTTCAAGGCCAGAGGCACGGCAAAAATCCTGATCGAATGTCTCCCCCACAGCGAGGATGACGCTGTCGCATTCGAAACGCTGAACCTCATCGCTGAGAATCGGTCTCCTGCGCCCTGACTTGTCGTACTCTCCAAGCCGCGTTCTTACCGTCTCAATGGCCTTCACCTTACCGTCGGCATCGCCTAGGATGCGGTGCGGCGCAGCAAGGAAGACAAAACGCACTCCCTCCTCCTCCGCTGCCTGGATCTCCTCGTCGATCGCGGGCATGTCTTTGCGCTCACGGCGGTAAAAGATGGTGACTTTCGCGCCCATGCGCAGCACGGTCCGCGCAGTGTCGATCGCCGCATTACCACCGCCCACCACAGCAACCCGGCCGCCGACCGGCGTGCTCTCGTGCCGAGCCACCGACTCAAGAAATGGCAGCGCTGGATGGACATTCTTGAACTCCGTCCCTGGGAGATAGAGCCAGGACTCCTTCCACGTTCCAATGGAAAGAAAGATTGCGTCGAAATTGTCCGCCAATTCGTTCAGCGAGAGATCAAGACCCACCCTCGTGTTGAACTCCATCTTCACGCCGACGCCCTCAATAAGATCCAACTCGCGCTGAACAACGGCCTTGGGCAGCCGATACTCGGGAATGGCAAAACGCAGCATGCCTCCCGCTGCGCTTCGCTCCTCGTACACAGTCACATCGTGCCCGAGCATCGCGAGATAGAACGCCGCGGTCAACCCAGTCGGCCCCGCGCCTGCCACCGCCACCTTGCGTCCGCTTGAGGGCAACCGGCGCGCAAGAATGCGCTGCAGCATTGGCTGGAAGCGCTCGCTCTGATAAATCTCGTCTGCTATGTAGCGATGCACCTCGCGCATATTCACAACTTCATCAAAGGACTGCCGCCTGCAGCGATTGCCGCAAGGGTGCTGGCACACTCTCCCCGTGGATGCGGGGAGTGGATTGTCCATCACCACGGATACAAATGCGTCTTCGAGCCTGCCTTCCTGCATCAGTTCAAGGAAGCGCGGAATGTTCATCCGCAGCGGGCAACTGTTTTCGCAGGGAGAAAGGGCCAGTTCCTTGCACACTCCGGCGCGACAACGCCGCGCGACGATGTGGTCTTCATACTCCTCGCGAAAATGGCGAAGGGTCGTGAGCACTGGGTTGGGTGCTGTCTGGCCCAGGCCACAAAGCGAGCAGTCGCGAATCATTCGCCCCAATTCATCGAGCAGGCCTAGGTGCTCCATGGTCCCGTTGCCTGCCGTGATCGCATTGAGGATGCGCAGTGCCTGGTTCAGTCCCCCGCGGCAAGGCAGGCACTTGCCGCAGGACTCTGAATGTGTGAACTCGATGAAGTAGCGGGCCACATCGACCATGCAGTTGTCTTCATCCATCACCACCATTCCGCCGGAACCCATGATCGATCCGATCTGCGCCAAGCTCTCGTAATCGACAGGGGTATCGAGCATCTCAACAGGAATGCATCCGCCAGACGGCCCTCCTGTCTGCACCGACTTGATGTGACGCCCGTTTACTCCCCCTTCTCCAATGTCGTAGATGAATTTCTTGAGTTGTGTTCCCAGAGGCATTTCAACCAGGCCCGTGTTCTGCACCTTGCCCACAAGCGAGAACACCTTGGTGCCCGGGCTCTTCACGCTGCCTGTTTCTGCAAACCAGCTGGGACCGCGCGTGATGATCGGGGCGATATTGCACCATGTTTCCACGTTATTGATATTGGTTGGCCTGCCCCACAGGCCGTGCTGCGCAGGATAGGGCGGCCGCGGATGCGGGCGGCCTGAAGAGCCTTCGAGCGAAGCAATCAACGCGGTTTCTTCGCCGCAGACAAATGCCCCTGCTCCCTGCACTAGTTCAATATCAAAGTCGAACCCCTGACCGAGAATGTTCTTTCCCAAAACCCCATACTCGCAGGCTTGTTCAATGGCCCGGTTCAGTCGGCTCACTGCAAGCGGATACTCCGCCCGCACATACACGATGCCCTTACCCGCGCCCATCGTATATCCGCCGATAATCATCCCTTCCAGCAGCGAATGAGGATCGCTTTCGATCTCATTGCGATTCATATATGCGCCGGGATCACCCTCGTCGGCATTGCAGATAATGTACTTTGTATCTGCCTTGGCCTTTGCCAGATAGTCCCACTTGTTCCCCGTGAGAAAACCCGCGCCGCCACGCCCGCGCAGTCGCGCGGCCTTGATCTGCTCGATGACCAATTCCGGACGTCCATCGATCAGAACCTTATGCAGCGCCTGATATCCACCCACGGCAATATATTCTTCAATGTCCTCTGGATTGATCAGCCCGCTGTTCCGTAGGACGATCTTCTTCTGGCCCTTGAAGAACGGAACCGCATTCCATTGCTCGATCTCGGGATATCCCTGCCCATACTTCAATTGCGCAAGAATGTGATCCCACTCCTCGATCTTGCAATATATGAGCGAAGGCGGCAGTGCTTTAGTCGAAAGGCTCTCTAGAATTTGCGTGGCATCGCTCGCTTGCACGCGCTTCAGCATCACCATCGGAAGCCCGGGTTGGTAGACACCCACCAGCGGTTCCTGAAAGCACGCACCGAAGCAGCCAACCGGAGCGAGCAGTACTTCCTGACCGCTTCGCTCAATTGCCTCATTTAGCGCGTGATACAACTCCTCGGCGCCATTGCCACGTCCGCACGTGCCCATCCCAACTGTGATGCGTGGAATGGGAGGCATCAGGGTGGCAAGCCCTGCTTCCCTTACCGCATTGAACGTGCCAATATCCAGAATGCGCGGCATTCCCTACCTCCCCCGCGTCAACGCTCCCACTTCCCTTTGCAGCGTCCGCTCATTCACATGACTCAGAATGTGGTGATTGATTTCGACCACAGGCGCGAGCGCGCATTGCCCGAAGCACGCAACCGTGCGAACCGTGAATTTCTGATCGCTTGTGGTGAGCGCCAACTTGTCAGCCTCACTGGTGGACTCCAGATCCTGCGAGCCCAGCCCTAGATCCAGGCACACCTTCTCCAGCAAATCGCGCGATCCTCGGGTGTGACAGGCGGTTCCTCGGCACACGCAGATTGTGTTGTCCCCCTGTGGAAAGAGATTGAAGAGCGCGAAAAAACTCGCGGCGCTATACACTCGGGCCGGCGGAGTGCCTGTCTTGTCGGCGATGTAGCGCAAGGCGTCCATCGAGAGATATTTATGCGCATTCGCCGCTTGAACCGCTTCCAGAATACCCAGCAACGCTCCAGGGCGTCCTTCGTGACTTGTCACTTCCTGATCGATCAGCACTCGTTCCTTTGCGCTGAGTCCAGGGCTGGCAACGTTTTGCATCCTTCCCCCTTTCAGGGTCCTACACTGCCGGGGCCCAAATGCAAGGTGCTCTTGAGGTACCACCGACAACCATCCACTTTGGAATACGCAGCTTCGCGGTAGTCAGCGCCGCGATACAAATGCAACCGGTCACAGCGGTTTGTTGTCATGATGGATGGGTAGATTGCGGTGCACCAGCCGATCGCTCTCCCGCATCGAGAGCAAAGATAAGACACCGTACAGCCTCCCGTTCCTATCGCGCGTTCGTGCGGAGAGCGAGAACCATACCGTGCCGTTCCAGCAGCTACTCGCGCACACAGTCGTGTAACAAGGTACGGCGCAATCCAAACACATCCCCTCCTCAAGAATGCCCGCACGGTACAGTCAACCTTTTGCACAACTGCGGCAGTGTTTCACATCACATGCGCCTGTGATCACGCAGTGCAGAGCCTCTGGCTTTTGAGTGCAAGCGGACCGTAGACAATTGCCGTGGCTGGAGTGAAGTGCGCCGCCTGGCCAGGATGAATGCGCCCTGCTCACCCATCACTGGAACCGGTGCGGACAACCAGCCGCAAAAGGCCGGTCACCACTGTCAGTCCAGGAGTGAGAGACAACGCCGATTCCCACCCGACCCGCTCTGCCAGCCAGGGCGTGAGCACAGGGGAAACCATCCCGCAGAGGTTCCCTAGACAAAGCCCACTGAGAAGATGAAGGCTGGGCGATTTGCTCCTCCGCGGCAGCACAATAGAAGAGATTATTTTCGGCGGTCTACACTAGGTGCATGGATGAACAAAGAGCCGCGACCCGCCTGCGTATTGTGATCCCTGGCGGCAGCGGACAGGTGGGCCGCATGCTTGCGCGCCATCTGCAGCAGCGCGGCCATTTCGTCACCGTGCTCACGCGCGGGCCGTACACCGCCCCGTGGCGCACCATGCACTGGGATGGCCTCAGCCCCGGCCCCCTGTCCCCCGGTTCCTGGGTCGAGGAGCTTGAAGGCGCCGACGTCTGCATCAATCTCACCGGCCGCAGCGTCAACTGCCGCTATACCGCCGCGCATCGCCAGGAAATCTACGACTCGCGCATCGGCACTACGCGCCTGCTGGGCGAAGTCATCGCTGGTCTCGCCGCTCCGCCGCGCGTCTGGCTCAATGCCTCCACAGCAACCATCTATCGCCACGCGCTCGACCTCCCCATGGACGAGGCCAACGGCGAACTCGGCGGCAACGAACTGATTTCCGAGCGAAGACGCGCCCCGGAGACGTGGAACTTCTCCATCCGCGTTGCCAAAGACTGGGAGGCTGCCTTTTTTGCCGCGCCCACCCCGCGCACGCGCAAGGTGGCATTACGCTCGGCAATCACCTTCAGCCCCGAACCGGGCGGCGCTTTCGCAGTCTACTCAAACCTGGTGCGCCTGAGCCTGGGCGGCACGCAGGGCAATGGCCGCCAGTATGTTTCATGGATTCACGAGGCCGACTTCGCCCGCGCCGTGGAGTTTCTCATCTTCCGCGAAGACATCGACGGCCCTGTCAATCTTGCCGCGCCCAATCCGCTTCCCAATCGCGCTTTCATGGCCGCTCTGCGTGAGGCCTGGGGCATGCCCAACGGCATACCCGCGCCGCGGCCTCTGCTTGCGCTGGGCGCATGGCTGCTGCGCACTGAAACCGAACTGGTGCTCAAGAGTCGCCGCGTCGTCCCCAGCCGCCTGCTCAAGTCCGGCTTCCGGTTCGAGTTCCCCGACTGGCCCGAAGCCGCCGAAGACCTCGTCCTTCAATGGCTCACCCGCAACCGCTGAAGCCGGTAACTATTCCCCTTTATTTCGGCGTAATGTTCGTCACCGGCAGATCCCAGTGCGCAACCAGAATTTCGAACCGGCGCTGCTCTTCCTGCTTGTACTTCGCCTGATCCGGCCACAACTCTTTGATCAAGGCTTCTTCGTCCGGATTGGCCGTCGTCGCTACGGTAGAGTTCTTGAAGACGATCGTCACGCGATAGTCCCAGCGGCCATCCTCCGTGGTGTGATAGGCAGGCGTGTCGATCTTCACTGACAGCATCCGCCCCGTCGCCACAATCTTCTTCAGCAGCGGGTAGTGATTCTTCAGAAACAGATCGAGGAACTCCGCCTGATGCCCCCACTGCACCTTGTAGTAGTACTCCACGGCATACGGCTGGTCGGCACCGCCCTGCGGCGGAGCGCCCTGTGCCACGGTCGGCGCAACGGAAAAAACAAACGTTAGAAGGGAGAAGACGGTGAGAAGAACTCTACGCATGTTGCCTCCACGGAGATGATTGCTTGCCATTCTACCGTGGAGGCGCGTACTGCATGCGTCGTTACACCAGGAAGGAGTGCACAACGGCAACCGATACGCCGCCGTGGAAATGAAGGGTACTGCGTGGCCCGTACTGCTAAATCCCGAAAGACCGGGAGCGAGATTCCCAAGCACTGCAGATACGGCAACGACACTTGTCCAGAACCCGTTCAGCTAGCACCGTGCAAAACTCGCCAGTGCATTCTTGTTCGGAATCGTCAGCGTCGAACCGTGGAACGAAACCAGCCGGCGATTCTTGAATGTGGTCAGCGTGCGCGTCACTGTCTCGCGCGAGGCGCCGATAAACTCGCCAATCTCTTCATGCGTGAGCGAGAAGCGAAACTTGGCGCCGGCTTCCACGGCCTGCCCGTTCTCGCTCCACTCCAGCAGCAGCCGAGCCAGCTTCTCCGGCGCGGATGAACCCAGTCCCACCGTGCGCAACTGTTCGCAAGCCAGCGTAAATTCGCGCGTCAGTTCTTCGCTCACCGTCTGGTAGGCCTCGGGATGGCGCATCAGGAAGCCCAAAAACTCGCGCCGGCCAATGGGAGCGATCTTCGCCGGATACTGCGTCTCGGCGGTCACTTCATAGGGGCTGCCCGACAGCGTCGCGCACAGTCCCAGAATCTCGCCCTTGCGCGCAATGCGCAGGCTCAGGCGGCGGCCATCGCTCGAGTTGATGGAGAGCTTCACTTCGCCTTCCATCACCAGATACACGCCGCGAGGCGCTTCCTTCTCGGCAAACAGCACATGCCCTGCCTGATACGTCGAAGCGGTTGCAA
>DCFV01000198.1:0-35835 GCA_002314435.1 Acidobacteriaceae bacterium UBA1795
GATGAAGAATTCGTGCGCCAGTGGGAGTAGGTCGTTCAAGTTGCCGAAAAGGCCGAGGTGGTGCGCACCGTGCGGTTGAGGTGATCCCAAAGGCTTGATATCAGGGAAATGCTATTCCCTGATGCGTGGGTGATAATTCCCTGTTCGGAATGCAGCTCGTGTTGGGCAGGAGATCTAAAAACTCGCGCAGTTTGAGCACCATACGGAGAGCTTCTGGCAAAATGCATAGGCCGAATTCGCGATTTTCCCTGTTAGCAGGGAATCATTCCGGAGAACGGTTCGCAGAAGACTCCGTCCACCGCCATATAGTCTAGTTATTCTTTAAGTTTCATCTAAAACCAGCTAAAATGCCCGATTCCCGGGCAAACTCCCACAGAATCTTCCACTGGAGAAGTTCTCCCCTTGCAGCACTCCGCTGCGGATGGGTCCTATTCTCTGAGTCGCGCGAATGGGGTGGAAGTTTGCCATGGAGCCAGTGCGGGACTCTCGCGGACGACATTGCATTGGCTACCACAACGGCGTTTATGGGGACCGATCCTGTTTTGGGTGAGTAACCCATGATGGATGAGTGAATTGGGCTATCGCCAGTTGCCTCAACCTCCGCAAAGCCCGGTCAGACTTCTGAGCGTTTCTTGGTCCGTTTCAGGACTGTTCATTTATGGCGCGCCATTTCAACCCAATGATTAGGAACGACCACTCAGAGTATCAAGAATACTCGCGAAAGATCAGAAGTCCGCTTTCCCCTTGTCAAACTAGGAAAGGCGGTGCTAGACTCCTAGTCAGGCTAGGAGTCCGCACCAACATGGGAAAAGCCGCAGATCTGCTTCCGGGCACACTTGACATGCTGATTCTCAAGGCTGTGTCTCTCAGACCATTGCACGGATACGCCGTATTGCAGCGGATCCGGCAGATATCAGGCGAGGTCTTCGATATTCCACAGGGATCGTTGTATCCGGCACTTTACCGCCTGGAGCATCAGGCTCTGATTGCTGCCGAATGGGGTCAGAGTGAGAACAATCGCAGGGCCAAATACTACACGTTGACTACCGCGGGACGCCGCCGACTGCGCGAAGAGACGGCTGGCTGGAATCGCTTGGTATCTGGTATTGCTTCAGCCTTGAACACTCGACCTGAGGAGGTGTGAGGTGTTTAAACGGTTTCGTGTGCTCGCTCATCGACGTGATTTTGAAGATGGAATGACCGAAGAACTGAGTTTCCACGTTGAGCAATACACAGAGGAGCTGATTCAGGCGGGGCTGTCGCCAGCCGAAGCAGCCCGCCGCGCGCGCATCGAGTTCGGCGGCCGCAACAGTATCGAGAGAGATTGCCGCGAGGCACGTGGGATGCACATATTCGATGAGCTTGGCCGCCAGTTGCGTTACGCCTACCGGCTGCTGCGCAAGACTCCAGGATTCACGATAACCGCGCTTCTAACGCTTGCCGTCTGCCTGGGCGCGAATCTGACAATTTTTGCCGTGATCAATTCGATCCTGCTGTGCCCACTGCCGTTTCCGGAATCGGACCGGCTGGTAACCATTTTCAATACGTATCCTAAAGCCGGGGTCGATCGGGATGGCGCCTCGGTGACCAACTACTACGAGCGCCGAGACCAGATCCCCGCATTCGCGTCGATATCAATCTATCGCTTTGAAACTGCGATTATCGGTGAGAGCGGATCAACAGAACGCGAACAAGTTACGCGAGTCTCTCCGGACTTTTTCTCTACTCTTGGGATCGACCCCATTGCGGGACACGTCTTCAAGGAAGAGGAGACTTCGTATGAAACGGATAACGTTGTCGTGATCACCGACGCCTTTTGGCGACACAGCGCCAATGGCGACCCTCACATCATCGGAAAAACAATTCGCGTGGACGGGAATCCCACCACAGTGATTGGCATTCTGCCACCCGACTTTCGGTTCCTCTCTTCCGAAGCGCGCCTTTACTTTCCCCTGGCATCGAGACCCGAGGATCGCGCACCACGGCAGCGGCATTCCGGGGGAAATTCCACGCAAATGATCGCCCGGCTGAAACCGGGTATGAGTCTCGCGCAGGCGCAGGAGCAGATTGACGCGCAGAATAACAGACTGGAGGTAGACGACCCCGAAGGCAAAATGATGGCCGATGCAGGCTTTCGGTCGCTGGTGGTGCAGCTGCAGGCGGACCACACTGCGGCGATCAGGCCGGCACTTCTGTTGCTGCAAGCTGGCGTGTTCACTCTTCTGCTGATTGGCGTGGTCAATCTAGGAAATCTTTTCCTGGTTCGTGCCGGCAGTCGAGCCAAGGAACACGCAGTGCGGCAGGCGTTGGGTGCGAGCCGAAAACATATCGCCAGCGAAGTGGTGGTTGAAACAACGTTGTTGACTCTGGGCGGAGGACTGCTGGGGCTGGTGGTTGCTGGCGGCGGAATTCGTCTGCTCAGCGCGCTTGGCGCAGAACACCTGCCGTTAGGGAGCCAGATTGTCTTTGACGGTCGCCTGGCAATGGTTGCGCTGGTGGCAGCGATTACAATCGGCGTCCTGCTGGCAGCGCCGATTGCGTGGCTCAATCTGAGACGGCCGCTGGGAGAAGCACTTCAATCTGAGGGCCGATCAGGAACCAGCGCCCGCAGTACTCAATCTCTGCGACAAAGCTTCGTCGTTTCCCAGATTGCATTGGCCTTCATGCTGCTGGCGGGAGCAGGCCTGCTTGGAATCAGTCTGCAGCGCGCGATGGGTGTTTCTCCTGGATTCCAATCCGACCACATCCTCACCGGAAAGATCTCACTTCCCTGGAAGAGCTATTCCGTCAATAATGCCCGGGTTGCATTTACTGAGAAGCTGGACGATAAGTTGGGCCATTTGCCTGGGGTTCTCTCCGCAGGTGTGGTCACAAATGTACCTTTCAGCGGAAAGAGCGGCAAAAGTGCCGCCACCATAGAAGGTCGCGTGGCCCAAGCTGGCGAGTCACCCCGCGGTCACTACTCGTACGGGGTTGGAGGCGACTATTTCAAGGCGATGGGCTTCTCCCGGCTCGAAGGCAGATTCCTTACGGAGGCCGATTCACGGAGCAATCGGCGAGTCTGCGTCGTGGACCAGGACTTTGCTCATTACTATTGGCCGAACGGCGGCGCCCTCGGCCATCGTTTGTTCGAAGGTAGCGAGCAAGGTAAAGATGCCGATGCATTCACGATCGTTGGCGTCGTTGGTAGTGTGAAACAGGCAGGATTAACCGAAGAAGCAGCTCAGGGCGCCATTTACTATCCGTACGCCTTTCACAGTGACGACATCTTCGTGGCCGTCCGCACCAGTCTGCCGCCGGAATCGCTTGGTCTGACGCTGCAAGGAGCAGTCCGGCAGGTTGATCCCGACCTGCCCGTCAACGATGTTCGCACCATGGAAGCCCGTGTTACAGACAGTCTTGCCGCTCAACGTACATCTGCGCTTCTTGCGATCCTCTTCTCCACCATAGCCCTGCTGCTCGTTGCCATTGGCACCTATGGTGTATTGAGCTACGCGGTCGAGCAGCGCCGTCGCGAGATCGGCGTGCGCATAGCGCTGGGGGCACAGCCCAGACAGATCCGCAACCAATTCCTATTTCTCGCATTACGTCTGCTCGCTTATGGTGTGATGCTTGGCGGATTCGGAGCGTGGCTGGCTGGTCGAGCGATGCAGACGGTGCTCTTCCATGTGCCCGCCTTCAACTTGGGCATTCTCAGCGGTGCTGCAGGAGTTATGGGCCTAGTGACAATCGTCGCTTGTCTATTGCCTTCGCACCGAGCCGCGCGAACTTCTCCAGTCGAAGCTCTCCGCGACTTGTAGCGAATCCGTTCAGTCTGCGCGTTTTTTTGCCGGAAACGAAGAAAGAACCTGATTGCCTCCTTAGGACGGGCATCACAGAAGCTGACTGCCAAATTCATGGATCGTACATGGAAACGCCCATGTGGACTGCAAGGATCTGGGATTACGGTAAATCGCCGAATCACTCGTCGACGGCAGATTAATCCTGACTAGTCGCCTAGGCTATATCGATCATGCATTCAACATCACTAGGCTGACGGTTTCTGGTCCACGGCCGCTGTATCCCAACCTATAGGTTGGGATACAGATCACTCCACGCAACGGCGTTTCTGGGGACTGATCCGGCGGAGTCATCTTTCGAAGTTCGCAAGTATAGCTTAATGAGCGGTTCGTCCCGATGAACGTCTTCCTGGACGCCCTGCGATCTATTGCTGGTGAATTGCTGACTCTTCGTTGTTAATCGACGTTGAGGTTGCGTCTTGGCTATCGATCGTTGATCATCGCACTGTGGTGCCAATGATCGTCCGAACAAGGGAATCACAGGGGCGAAGGCGAAGATCCGTGCTACTACTTTCCCATCTCATGAGCCACCGCGCCCCATCGGGAACCGAGCATCCATCGGATATTGGCGACGAAGGATTGGTATTCGCAAGCGTTCACATTTGCCTGCAGCGACTGTTGGGTTCCGTTGTGGCTCCAGACAAGGCGCACTGCCTGTTTCAGCATGAGCCTGCGCGTGAGACGGAAGACCCGCCCGGGCCTGATATGAACTGCAAGAACCCGCTCCGGCGCTCCCTTCGACGGGTCGGGCATCATAGCCCTGGCGTAGCTGCACCCGGAACGGCTTCCTTGTTCCAGAGACGACTCGCGCTCTTCCTTCGAACTGAACTCAAACGATGTCATCTCGTCGGCGGGAATCGCAGCCACGCTGTGCACCTCTTCCGTGGAGATTCCTGAGGCGGCAAAGGCCAACTGCAACCACTCGCCTTGCTGCATTGCAAGAGAACCACCCGAGTATCGTGCGTTCCATAGCGGCCTGATCAGGGTCGCACTTTGCGACACGTGTGACGGGGGCTCAGGGGAAGCGCCTACGCTTTGATCGTTGGCTGTATGCTGCTGGCAAAACACTGCATGAGAAATAGACACAGCCAGAAGAGCGAACCATATGCCGCACAGGCGACCGTCGCCTGCGCGACGAGGAAGCTGGGTGAACGGAGAGCGGAAGAGCACCGTACGCTGCGGACTGATCACAGGTGCTCGACCTCCGGCAGCTGGTCGGTCTCGCGTGCCATCCACACATACAGTGCGGGCATCAAGAACACGCCGATAATCAGATTGGCAATCAAGCCACCAACAATCACAATGGCAAACGGCCGCTGCGAGTCGGACCCAATAGCATGCGAAAGCGCCGCCGGCAGCAGCCCCAGCGTCGCCACCAGCATCGTCATCATCACCGGGCGCAAACGCTGCACCGCACCCTCAACCGCCGCCTCGATGATCAGTTCCTCGCTCGAGAGTTCAGTCGCTTTGCGATGTGCGCGCAGTTGATTTATGAACTCGATCATGATTACGCCCGTCTCCACAGACACGCCAAACAGCGCAAGGAACCCCACCGCAGAAGACACCGAGAAATTCGTGTGCGTCAGGAACAGCGCCAGCGGGCCGCCGACCGAGGCCAGAATCACAGACACCAGCACTAGCATCGACCACTTGTACGAGCGGAACATGGTGTAAAGAATCAGAAAGATCACCAATACCGTAATCGGAATCACCAGCGCCATGCGCTTGTCGGCACGCTTCTGGCTGGCGTATTCGCCGGCCCACTCCAGGTGATACCCGCTGGGCAGCTTCACGTTCTCATTTACCTTGCGAATTGTTTCCTCCACTGTTGAGCCCAGGTCGCGGCCCAGCACAGAGAACTTGATCGCGATGTACCGCTGTCCGCCCTCGCGGTTGATCGCTTCCGCTCCGTCGTTGGTAGAAACGCGCGTCAACTGCGCCAGGGAGATGCGCTCGCCCGAAGGAGCCAGCAGGCGCACATTCTCAATTGCCTCACGCGTGTCTCGATACGGTTGCTGGTAGCGCAGCGTCACATCGAATCGCGCTTCGCCCTGCTGTACTTGCGTCACAGCATTCGAGCCAACTGCCGTCTGCATTGCGTCCTGAATATCGGCAACGTTAATGCCCCAGCGCGCCGCCGCGTCACGGTCCACCGTAAAGTTCAAATTCGGCTGCCCGACAATGCGAAAGATGCCAAGGTCAGTGATGCCACGCACCGTGGCCATCTGCGCCTGAATCGTTTCCGCAGTGCGCTCCAGCGTGCGCAGATCATCGCCGTAGAGCTTCACTGCGAGCTCGCCCTTCACGCCAGAAACCGCCTCTTCCATGTTGTCGCTGATCGGTTGCGAGAAGTTCCAGATCACGCCCGGAAACTTCTCCAACTCGCGATCCATCGCGTCAATCAGCGCCTCCTTCTTCTGTTGGAAGACCGGGCGCCACTGCTCCTTCGGCTTCAGGTCGACGAAATATTCCGTGTTGAATAATCCCGCCGTGTCCGTGCCGTCGTCGGGCCGTCCCACCTGGCTCACCACCTGCGTCACCTCGGGGAACGAAGCCATCACGACGCGCGCCTTGTTAGTGAAGTCGATGCTTGCCGCCGGCCCTTCGCTGGGTGGCAGCGTGCCGCGCACCCACAGCGACCCCTCATCCAGATGCGGCAGAAACTCCGATCCGATCGGCCCGCCAAACGTGAGGTAAAGTGCAACCAGGAACAGCGCCACCGAGATTCCCAGCGTCACGTTGCGGTGGACGATCGCCGCGCGCACCGCCACGCGATAGTGCTCAATTAGCCACCGCATCAGTGGGTTCTCCCACTCCTTTGCACCCTTCGGGAAGACGATAACCGCCATGACCGGCGCGGCGAGAATCGCAAACACCAGCGCCCCCAGCAGAGCAAACGTCACAGTCCAGGCCATCGGTTTGAACAAGCGTCCTTCCACTGCTTCCAACGTGAAGATAGGCAAATACGACGTGATAATGATGCCGCGCGCGTAGAACACCGGACGCTGCACCTCGTGCGCCGCATCGCGAATCCGCTGCAATGGCGTGCGTCCATCTTCCTTGAGCGAGAGGTGGCGGATGATGTTCTCAATCATCACCACGCTGCCGTCCACCACCATGCCGAAATCCAGTGCGCCCAATGAAAGCAGGTTCGCGGGAATATGCGCGATATCCAGGCAGATCGCAGCAAACAGCAACGCAAAGGGAATCGTGAGCGCCACAATGATGGCGCCACGCACGTTACCCAGAAATGCGAGCAGAATGATTGCAACGAGAATCACGCCCGCGCCCAGGTTGCTCTCCACCGTGTCCACAGTGAACTTGACCAGGTCCGAGCGATCGAGGAAGGGAACCACCTTCACGCCCTTGGGCAGGATGCCGTTGTTCAGCTTCTCCGCCTCTGTGTGAATGCCTTGCAGAACAGGGTCTGAGTCAGCCCCCTTCTGCAGCAGCACAATGCCCTCTGCCGTGTCTGGATTGTCGGCAATCGCTCCGTCCACACGATGTATGGCCCGTCCAATTTGTCCAAGGCGAATCTTCGGTCCCTGCACCACCGTGGCAATGTCGCGGATGCGCACCGGCGCGCCATTCTGCGCCTTCACCACCGTGTTCTCAATGTCCTGCACGCTCGTGTAAAGGCCCAGCGACTGCACATTGATCTGCTGTGCGCCTTGCTCGATAAAGCTGCCGCCGCCGTTCGTGTTGTTGGCAGAGAGCTGTTGCTCTACCTGGCTGATCGAGAGCCCATACGCAACCAGCTTCTCTGGATCAAGCAGGATCTGGTACTCCTTCGTCGGCCCGCCGAAGCTCGAAACATCCACCACACCCGGCACGCTCTTGAACGACTTCTCCAGCAGCCAGTCCTCGAGTGACTTCTTCTCCATCACGTCGTATGCCGGATTCGAACTTTCCAGCGTGTACCAGTAGATCTGGCCCACCGGGCTCCAGTCCGTGCCCATCTGCGGCGTAATCCCGGCAGGCAGACTGACCTGGTTGAGCCGCTCCAGCACATGCTCACGATTGATGTCGCTCGTCGAGCTGTCGTCGAAGATCAGCATCAGGCTCGACAGCCCGGCCAGCGTCGTCGAGCGCAAATGCGTAAGGTGCGGAATGCCCGCCATTTGGATCTCGACCGGCACCGTCACCTGGCGCTCGATCTCCTCCGCGCTGCGGCCCGGCCACTGCGTGATGATCTGCACGTAGTTGTTGGCTACATCGGGGTATGCCTCGATAGGCAGATGGCGAAACGAAATCACGCCCCACACCGTGAGCACGAAAACGCCGCCCAGCACCATCCAGCGGTTCTTGAGTGCGAAATCAACGAGTGCGCGCAGCATTTACTGGTTCCCCGCTGTTTCAAGCAGCAGCGCGTGCGTCACGATCTGCTGGCCAGGCTGCAAGCCTGAGAGAATCTGCTGACGGCCGCCCTTGAGCATCTGTCCTGCACGCACCTCCACCCGCTTGAACTGGTTGCCCCCCGCCGGCACATATACCCAGTCACGGTCGTGCAGATGCAGCACCGCATCCGCAGGCACCACGGCAAAGGTTGTCTTCCTGGTGCTCGCGAAAGTTGCGGTAGCAAACATGCCCAACCGCAGCATGCCCGGATTCGCTACTTCGATGCGCACCTTCGCCGTGCGGATCGAAGGATCGAGCACTGGCCCAATGTCGCTCACGCGTCCCGTCAGCACGCGGTCCGCATACGCATTCACGCGGATGCGCGCCTGCTGGCCCACCTGCAACTTGGGAATGTCATTCTCGTAGACATCGCACACGATCCACACCGTGCTCAGGTCGGCAATCGTAAAAGCAGTGGACGATCCCGAGAGCGCCACGCCCGCCGCAGCCGCGTTGGTCACGTTCTGTCCGATGATCACGCCCGAAATCGGCGCGTAGATATGCACCACGCTGCCGAGATGACTCTTATCCACGCCGAGAATCTTCAGTTGCGCATCTGCAGCCTCCAGATCAGCCTTCGCGTCCTTCTCGCCATCTTCGGCCAGTTCCAACGCACTCTGCGCAATCGCTCCATGCTGATACAGGTCGTCAGCGCGCACATAGGCCTTGTTGGCCACATGCTCATCGTTCACCGCCTTCTGGTATGCATTGAAGGCGTTTGTAATGTCAGCACTTTGCACGCTGAAGAGCAACTGCCCCTTGCGTACGTTGTCGTCAAGCCGTGCACGAATGTCGACCACGCGACCGTTTGCCAGCGAGATAACCGGCACCTCGCGCGACACGTCGGGAGACACCGTACCCGTCGCCGTCAACTCCGCCGCCGCTTCCATCTGCCCAGCCTGCACCACCGGGAAGCGCGGCACATCCTTGCTGTCCAGCGTGATCAGGTTCATATCGTCCGCCTGCACCACCTTGGCCGGCTGCGGCGCTGCATCGCGCTGTTCCTTGTCTTTGCTCTTGCAGCCGCAGAGCACACACAGCGCAAGGCTCGCAGCCAGCAGCGATTTCGGATGTGTAACTAAATAGAACCTGTTCATGGAAGCACCTCGCGCCCCACAGCCAGATTCAGTTGCGCCGTGGCGGTCATGTAAGAACCAATCAGCTGCAGATAAGCAAGCTGCACCGTGCGGTAGTCGCTCTGCGCATTAAGAAAATCCATCAGCGAAGCGTCGCCGTGCTGGTAGGAGTAGGTCACCGTATCGCGCACGCGCGTGGCCTCGTCCTTGTACTTGTCCCGATAGGGCTTCAGCAGCGCAATATTGCTCTCCACCTGCGCATAAGCCGAGTCCACATCGCTGAAGACCTGCGCGCGTACGGCCTCGCTGGCCTGCAGGCTGCGGTTTACGTCGATCTGCGTACGCTGCTTCTCGCCCTGGTTGCGGTCAAAGATGCGCAAGGGAATGTTCACGCTCGCGCCAAGCGCCTGAGTCCCGTATGGATTATTGTTCGAAGAGTTGTAGGTGTACCATCCGCTGAAGGTCGGATCAGTCGAGCCGTTTGCCTCCGCGAGCTTGTGGTTGGTCTGCGCCTGCTGGATGCTCTCAAGCGCGGCGCGCAAGTCAGGTCGCGCGTCGAGCGCATCCTTGCGCACTTCGCCGAGCGCCTTCAGCTCATCAGAGAAGTCAAACCTTCCCGTTACGTCGAACTGGTCCACCGGCGTGCGGTCGTTGAGCAATTGCTCCAACTGAATCTTCGCCGTGCGCAGACTCACAACCGCAGTCTGCAACTCCGCTTCGTATTGCACGCGCTGCAACTCGATGCGGTCGTAATCGATCTGCGCCAGATCGCCCGCCTTGAGCCGTGCACCGCTTATCTCGATAATGTGGTCGTAATAGTCCAGCTCGACACGTGCCAGGTCCAGCACGGCCTTGGCTTCAAGCGTGCTCACAAATGCTGCCCGCAGTGTGAACTCGAGCGTACGCGTCAGGTCCGCGTGTTCTGACTCGGCGATGCGCGTGCCTTCGCGAGTACTCTCCTGCCGCAGTTCGCGCTTGTGGTCGCGCTCGTGCAAATAGCTAAGCGTCGGAACAACATAGGTACCAGCAAGCGGCTGCCAAACGCCCTTGCGCGGCGCAATCTGCGTTCCATCGGTCGCCAGTGTAAATTGCGGATTCGGCCGCAGGTATGCCGTAATCTCGTTGGCATGCATCTCGACTAGGCTGAGGGCGTCAGCCTTCAACGCAGGATTGTCAGCTTCAAAACGGGCCTTCACCTGCTCCCACGTGAGGGGCTGCTGCGCCGGGCTCAGCCTCGCAGCAAGCAGGAGCAACAGGCCTGCTCCCGGCGCAAACCGGGAGAACGGTCGATGCTTCATAACCTTCCTTAGCGCCATGCTGAACGCACGGCCTTCACAGGAACTAAATCAATGAACTGAAATTTGGAGGGAGTGCGAAGCGATCAGGCCGCAGGTGGGGGGCGGTTCTGGATGCGATCGACAGCGGGACGGCCGACCGGCAGGGAAGCGTGAAACAGCGGCTCGCTCGAACGCTCATGGATGCTCGTGAGGCCGGCAAAGGCAGCTTCCGGCATCGCCACTGCAGGGAAGAAAGCATGCGCGACCGTTACGCTATGGTCACGCCGGATGCTGGAGTCAGCTTCCGCGGGATTCTGAAGAGCCCAGAGATCGTCGCTGACAGAAATCACCGGGAACAGCATCACGATCAGCATGGCGAGTGCGATAAACGGCAAGCGCCGCTCACTCTTCTCGCGCCGGTCAAACCGCGACCACAGGCACACGCTGGTCAGCGCCAGACACGCCCACGCGAAATTGAGGAAAAGTTCCATGCCCGCCTCAGATTGTATACCGCGCCGTCAGTCCTTCCGCACGAGAATCCAAGGCGAAAATGATGTCGGCACCGAAATTCAGCATTCCTAGGCTCGCAAAGCCACCGGTGGGCGAATCTGTTCTAAGAAGCGCTCTCCATCTCAGCAATCGCCAAGAGAGTAATCGGCACATCATTCATCGAGCCAGGATCGCCAACGCTAAGTCAGAGTCGGCTAGTCTTCACTTATGAAGGCGATCTGGATTTGTCGGCTTCCGTTTTAACTGGCCCTGTGACTTTACCCACACCTTTTGACACGGCCGGGTCGGTGAGATCCGGCCATTGATTTTGTGAGGTTTACGAGGTGGGTTTTCGGAGGCCTTTTGTCACAGCCTAGATAGGTCGGTGGATGCCGGCCTTATCTATATAGATGGCGTCGAGATCATGCAGCAGGAGCATGCCGGCGCAGGACCCGCTGCACAGTAGCCGTCGAGAAGCGGTGGCTCGTGGCGATTGCCGGATGCTCTTTCCCTGGCAGCGGTCGCGCTGGATGGCTTCCTGGTCCAGGGTTAAGGGTTGACGGCCGATGCGTGTGCCTTCGAGCCGGGCGCGCCGCATGCCGGCACGCACCCGCTCGATGATCAGCGAGCGTTCGAGTTCCGCGATTGCACCGATGATGACAACGATGGCCCGGCCCAGCGGACCGCCCGTGTCGATCTGCTCGCGGAACGAGACGTACTCGACGCCGATCCGGTTCAGCTCGTCGAGTACATCAAGGAAGTGCTTCACCGAACGGGCGATCCGGTCCGAGGCCCAGACCAGAACCACATCGAACTTGCCGCGGCGGGCATCGGCCATCATCTGGTCGAGGCCCGGCCGCTTGGCCTTCGCGCCGGAGATATTGTCCGTGTACTCGGCGACGATCTCATAGCCGCGCTGGGCGGCCATCTGGCGCAGGTCGAAGAGCTGGGTCTCCGGGTGCTGATCGACGGTGGAGACCCTCATATATAAGGAGGCGCGCTTCACTTGCGCCTCCCCTTCGGTTTCGGTGCGTTCTTCGTGACGTACGACTTGATGAACTCCAGCAGCACGTCGGTCATGTTCAGGCCCTGACCGGCGGTAACCGATTTGAAGCTGTTGTGGAGCTCTACAGGAACGTTCAAGTTCATCCTTTTCACCTGTGGTTCTTCAGCTTTGCTGATCTGACTCACCTCCTCTCCTGGAGATGAGCTTATTAGGTTATGAGTACAGGGCGCCAGAGGGCGCCCCTCCGATTACAGTTCCCACGCCTCGCGGCAGAGCAGAACCATGTTCATCATCCGGTCGAAGTGGATCTCGAGGGCCGCAGCCATGGACTGCAACGGGTTAGACTCCTGCGGGACATGCCCATCCTCGACCGCCATCCATTCCGACAGTTCCATGCCGGCCAGTCCGGCAGCCTGCTCGACGGACAAGTCGCCTCCTTGCGTGCAGCCCGGACGAAGAGACCGAAGAGCCTGCCCCAGGCCTGGCGGCGCAACTCGGGAACGTAGGTGGAAGGAAGAGGCGCGGACGTCTTAATCGTTGTGCTCATATACTCATTACTCCTGATGGCCCGGCGTGTAAAGCCGGAACCGGATGGATTGAACAACAGGATGAGTATGTACTCCGTGCGGTTCAGATCCAAAGCCTCCCGCCGTTCTTACGAGCGTGAGCTGGGTGCCGGATACGCTCCATCTCCTTCCCTGAAGGAAGCATTCGGCTATTCAGAGCCTCTACGCCGTTTCATCCAGAGGGAGAGCTTCGAACCCCAGGCCAACGAGATCCCCAACACCATGCCGTCGTGGCTGCCCGGCGACGATTCCATGACCAACTTCAAGGTGGGCGACCCCTACGTCCGTATCGATGACGGCTATGCCCGCCTGCCAGGCGCAGGCTACGAAGCGATCCATCCGGAGCTCGAGGGAGTCAACCCCGAGGACTACCCGGACATCCACAAGCTGCGCATCCTGGCCGATGTCGCGCCCTATTCGCAGGAGTACAACCAGGGTTTTCCGTCCTGCCGGCAACAAAAACCCTCGCGCACGCGCGTCGTCGAAGCTGCCGGCCTCAGGTTCAGTTCTGCTGTTGGGCTCTGCCCGGCACAGCATCCGCTCTGGGCCGCGGCTGGTTGTGCTTTCCGCCGCGCTTGTCCCCCGCCACCGAGCGCTCGAGTTTCGCTCCGCAGGACCTGTTGCTTCCCCCAGCCAGCCCTCTTTCCGGGGCTGTTTTCCCGATCTGGAACCCGCGCACTTTTTATTCGCCGGACCCCGCTTTTGGCCTTCGGTGAACCTTTCGTTTTCTGTATGACACAGGGTAGGGGAAGCCTGTTTCCCTACCTACCCTTGATACTTATGGAGTGAAATGGGGTTTTTAGGGGGTCGATTTCCTCGGCATAGCATAGGTAAACATCGGCCAAACACAATAAGATGGTCCGGAAATGGGCAGGCTATTCCATCCTTGTAGGCCCATCACGAAACCAGGTTGTCGCATATCAACGACGAAGATTTCGCCAGGTAGTCCACATGGGCCAGACGATGACGTACGGATTGTGGGTGTAAGAGGTACGGCACGCGTGCGAAAACGCGGCCCTTAAGCGAGGCCGCTATGCAGGCAGGCGAGTGAGAGGGGCGGCGTACCAAGGAACTTCAGCGCGGAACGGTGATCAACATGAATTGGCGGAGGAGTTCGAATCACGCAGGGTGTTTATCTTCTCCAGATGCGGTATTGAGATTAGGAAATGCGGTGATACGCAACTTGGCAGCGGCATACGGAATCAGCGTGATGTTTTCTTCAGGCGCATCCGTTTTCACAGGGCTCTTTGGCACGGGATTCGCGACACCGTCTTCTGCGCGCCAGGCGGTTACCTTGCGGGCTTTTACATTGAGGCGCACCGGCGCATTACGGCCGGAAAAGACGCTCTCTCCGGCTTCCGTTTCAATCACCTTGATGGAACGTGAAGGATCCTTTGGATCGAGATCGAGCGCATAGTTCCAGGGAGTGGACGGGAAGACCTGCCAATCGGCTGTCATGCCGCGATCGGCGAGCTTGACCCAGCTCTCGCCCACGCCGTAGGAAAAGACTACCGGCCCGCGTTCGATGGAAACAGAATCATTGAATCCGAGCGAAACGCGCGGCGTCATGGGGAACTCTATTTCGACGCGATCGCCGGGGCGCCAAGCGCGCTCGACGCGGGCGAAGCTTCCCGGTGACGGCTGCTGCTGAGGTTGTCCATTGACACGCACGGCTGTGCCTGCTGCCCATGCAGGAATGCGCAGTTGCAGCGGGAATGCCACAGGCGCGGAAGGATTGATGGTGAGCCGGACTGTGCCTTTGAAGGGGTAGCCGGTCTCTTCGACGACGTGGACAGGCACACCACGCACTACTGTGTGCACTTCGCATGGTGCGTAGACGGCAGCCACCAGCGCGTCGTTCGCATCCGAGTCCGGTGAGCCGGACAAGAGGAACAGACTGTTCGCGAACTTGGGCCATCCCTGGTGGAAGTTGGCGGTGCAGCAACCGAAGTTGGGTTCGAGACCATAGAGATTCGATTCAGGTCCGTCGGTTGTCCACGGCTTGCGATGCAGACTGCACTCTACCTGGTTGGGCTCCTGGTTATACTGGTGCGCCCACATGTCATCAGTGAATGTGCCGGGCAAGGCATTGAACGCGAGCTTCTCGAGCCTGTCGCCCAGTGCGGGGTCTCCGGTAATGGCGAGCGCGTGCTCCAGCGAAAACATGTACTCGACGACGGTACACAGCTCGGAGCCTTGCGAGGGATCAGGTCCGGCCAGATGCTCGTCGCAGGAGAACATGCCGTTGGGCAGTCCGTGGTATTTGTCCAACTCAGCGATCATTTTCAAGACCGCCGAAGAGTCGTCACGTTTACCGGAAACGAGCGACCAGACTGGCCCCGTCTTGATTGCCTGGCCGTTGTTTACACCGTGTGTGGCAAGGGAGATGTCGCGCAGGCCATGATCTTCGTCGAGCTTGATGAACTCGGGCGTTATCTTCCGGGTGTACTTGAAATCCGCAAACTGCGCCATCCAATCGTATCCTTGCGTGTGTAGCGTTCGGGCAAGGTCGAGAAGATACTGTGAGCCGGTGCGGTTGTAGAGCCAGATTACGGTGAGCAGTTCATCCTGCCAGCGGAACTTGCCCCAGTCGCGGAGGGGCCGGGTAGGCAGCGTCGCGAGTTGATAGCGTAGGTAGCGATCGATGGCGGGAATGACCCGTGGATCGCCAGTGAATTCCTGGTACTGTGTGAGTGCCTTGAGCATGACGTAGCGCGGCCACCAGTCATCGTTCGAAGCCGGACCGATCATGCCATTGGATGCCTGGTGCTCGAGAGTCCAGTCAACGAAGCGCTGCGCCTTGGATTTCAGACGGCTGTCGCCGAGTGTCCATGCGAGCGGAACAAGGCCGTCGAGGAAATAGGGGCCGCGTTCCCACGCTTCACCTTTGCCGCCGAGCCAGGCACTATTCGGCCCTACGTCGGCCCAGGTCTCGTCCAGGTGTCCGCTGAGTCCGCTGGCCTGAATCTCCAATTGACCTTTCAGCCAGCCGGTGGGGCGGATCGAGCCGAGAGGGAGCAAGTAGAATGCGCTGGCTGCAAGAGGCGCCCGGTTCCGGACCACCTTCGAAGGAATGCCGGTTGCTGTGGGAGGCGGATTCTTGTCCGCGGCCAACAACTTGCGCACTGGTGAAGAAGTTGCCAGGCCTAAGAGTCCTGCTTGATTAAGAAAACGACGACGTGAGAGAGACATATTCGAGATGGGCAACAAGACACAGCTCCTGTGCAACGCTGACCATCATCATAGGCAAGCCCGCAGCTCAACGCATGGTACGAATGTTCTAGTTACGAGCAGTCTGTGCCGTGCATGGCCCAGTATGCGCCGACAGACCTGCTACCGGGCGCGCTGAGAGACGAATTCCGCGTGTCGTGGCGCTGCTTAGCCCGACACTTCAATGATTCCGCGATGGATGGCGGTGGTGGCTGCTTCGGTTCGGTCGGAGACTTCGAGTTTTTCAATAATGCTGTTGACATGATTTCGAACCGTATTGCCGCTGATTCGCAGGGCGCTGCCAATCTCCTTATTGGTGAGTCCACGCGCCAGCATCTGCAAAACCTCTAATTCACGCGCGGTCAGATCGGTCCGCATGATGCGCTCGGCGAGACGCGCTGCAATGTGTTGAGGAAAGTAGCGCTTGCCGGCGTGGACAACGTGAATTGCCTCGACAACATCGCACTGCGGAGCCCCCTTGAGCAGATAGCCTTGCGCTCCTGCCTGCACGGAGCGGTAAATATCCTCGTCGGTCTCGAAGCTGGTGAGGATGAGGGCGCGCACGTCAATATGCTCCGCCTTGATCGCAAGCAGCGTATCGACACCATTCATACCGGCCATACGCAGATCGAGAAGCAGAACGTCGGCGCCGCGCTTCCGCAGAATCTGCAGAGCCTCCTCTCCGTCCGAAGCTGAACCGACGACTTCAAAATCAGGTTGCGAGTTGAGCATGCTGGTCAGGCCGGCGAGCACCACCGGATGATCATCCACGATAAGAATGCGAATTGGAGAGCTTCGAGGGTCGGGCATGAGTCCAGGACTCCATCAGAAAATTCCATAACAACTTGGGCCAGGTAATGAGTGTGACGCGCGGGGGCAGTGGCGCGCTGACTTCAATGAGCGTGCCTTGTCCGGGCGTGCTGTGAACGTGAAGACTGCCCAGGACGGCCTGGGCTCTTCGGCGCATTCCGCGGATGCCGAAGCCATGATTCGCCTTGGAGGTATCAAATCCAGAGCCATTGTCCTCCACCTGCAGCGTTGCGGACGTTGGCTCGTAGTTCAACTTGATTTTGAGCATGGTGGGGTGTGCATGCCGCAGTGAGTTTGCAATCGACTCCTGCCCGACCCGGAAGAGAGTGTCAGAGACGCGCAGTGGGATGGGGCGAATTTCGCCGGTCCTCTCGGCGATGACCTGTACGGAACTTCCCTGCACGAGGCGGCGCGCAAAGTGTTCCAGTGCGGTAAAGGGGTCTTCTGACTCCAGCGATTCAGGGTGCAGCATGGCGATGCTCCGCCGAGCCTCTTCATGGCTGTGGCGCACAAGGTTGCTCGCCAACTCGAGCTGCTGGTGAATCGCCGTCTCCTGCCGGGAGAGGTTATTCGTGATTGCCTGGAGCTGAAATCCGATGCCCGCGAAGCTTTGCGCGAGAGTGTCGTGCATTTCGTGCGCCAGGCGTTCGCGTTCCGCCAGAACAGCACGCAGCCGCCAGTTCTCAACCCGGTGGTATGCAAATACACCGGCCAGTGTGAGCAGAAGTAGAGCAGACAGTAGGGCGATGACGTGAGTTGTGGTCCACCAGGGAGGCCCGGCGAGAACACGTACATCTTCACTGGAGCGGAGCAGGAGAACGAACGGAGTGAGGTTGTTGGTGAAGGCCGAATCGACAACACAGACGCCACGCAGGCTGAGTCGACTTCCGACTTTGAGCTTGTCGAACAAGTATGCGCTGCGGCCTGGATTCATGACGGCACGAAAGGATTGTCCGCCGTCTTCAAGGTCGAGGATGAGTGTGTTCTCCGGGCCTCGTTCCTTTGCGGTCAGTCTGCCCTGCACCTCAATGAAGGTGGCATCGAACTTTCCGGTGGACGCCTGCGATGCCGTGACGGAGACGGGCGCCATTGGGATGCCCTCCCAGAGCAGGCGGACGGAGGCATCATCGATGACGGAGCTGAACATACCGGGCCGGACGGTACCAGTGACTTCGACCTCATCGCCTACTTTGAGCGCTGGCGAACCGCGGGGCTTTACATAGGCTCCCCCGGTCGAGTCCTGCACAAAGAGCAAGGACGAGTTCAGGATGACTACTCCGCGAATGGATGCTTGGGCAGGCGCCGCGAGAAAGGCCAGATGGAGGTTTTCAATGCTCTCCGCGGGAGTATTGGCCGGCGGAGGCGCCGAAAGCGAAGCTAGCGTACTGGTCAGCGCAGAATTGAATTGCGGAGGATTCCCCGGCGCGCGCACGCCACGGTCGGTCTCATTGCGCAACATGGCCATCAGGTCGCCGTTTTCAGCTGGTCGAACGACTACATTGCTCCATGTGCCGCCCGATCGGTAGGAACGCAAGCCAATTCGGCCGGAGACAGTGCAATTGGGGTCAGTGATCGCAATCGACTCAGGGGACGGATGCACGACACTGCTGAGTGCCGCAACAATCTGGCAGTCATATGCAAGCAGCTTGAGGTGGTAACGCTCAAAGGGATGGATGCCGCCAGGAAAGGAGACTCTCTTGGTGATCTCTCTCCAGCCGTGCTCCGCACGACCTAACACCAGCGTGTTGTCGGGGGTGCGAATGCCGGAATAGTAGCCGCTGTAGGCATCCACACCTTCCTCTTCTTTGCCCGACCGGATGACCAGGCCGGCGTCTCCCTGACCGAGGAGACTGATATCAGCTTCGATTGAGTAGTTGCGCCAATAGGGCGAGCCAGCGATCAACTTGGCACCGCGCTCATCGGACTCATTGCGCATGATTCCATTCGCAAGTTCCCAAGTTCCGCCGAATGCAGTCCATTCATCCGCTTTTCCGGCTGCAAATGAATCCTGGTAATCGTGGGCATAGGCGGGATTATGCCTATATACGCGCCAGCCGATGAATCCGAGAGCAACGACGATGCAAACCGTCAATGCAATCAGAACTCCGCGGCGGGCTGTGGTGTGGATGCTCATGAAGTTGAACTCCATGTCCAATGACCGGGGCTCCAATCGAGGGACAGCATCTGGCGAACCTCCGTGGAGTTCGCATTTTCACGCGTGATCATGCGGGGATGGAGACGTGTAACGGGCGGGACCGATTGTCCCTGGCGCATGGCATGGATCAGTTCGACAGCGCGCTGCCCCATCTGTTTGGTGTCTGCCTGGATGATGCAATCGAGGTTATCTCTTTGATCAAACGGCGGGGGTCCAGCCACATCGAATCCGATGATCTTGAAGGGATGGCGGGGATGGATGGAGTCGATAGCAGAGAACACACCATCGAGCGTCGTCCACAATAGCGCGACACACACATCGATATTCGGATTGGATTCGAGGAACTCGTGCACAACTTGCCGTTCACGCAGCACATTGAACGAGCCGGTCCGCTTCGCGACCACGCGAATACCAGGGTAATGGGCGGCAAGCGTCTGCTGAAAAGCGCGGGCGCGATCGGTCACGCCTAATACATCCGGGTTTATGCCAAGCAGCGCCACGGTTCCTTTGCCGTTCAGGAGCAGGGCGACGCGTTCCGCGGCAAGCCTGCCCGCCTCCTCATCGTCATTCAGGATGTAGGCAAGTTTTCCGCCGGCCGGAAGCGAGAGAGGCGTATCGATGATCACTGTTGGAATGTCCTGCGCCAAGGCGCGCCGTACGGGACTGATGAGAGACAGCACCTGGGTTGGTGCGATTACGAGTCCCTGATAGCGCCTGCTGGAAACCACATGGTCGATGAGACGGACCTGTGCAGCAACATCATCCTCGCGCATCGGGGCATTCCAGTAGATGACCGATCCTGTGTGGCTTGCGGCAGTTTCTGCGCCGGCATGTGCGAGATCCCACAGCAACATGCCATCCGTCTGCGGAATCACAGCAATCATCTCCTGCCTGCTGTGCCTGCAGGAGGTTGCAAACAAGATGATGAAATATGTCAGGGTCAGACCGCGCTCGAGTAGAGAGGAGTGCCGACCCGAGCGTCTGTGTTGCTCGATTCTCTTCATTGCAGGCTGGATGGAGTCTACCTCCGATGACCGCTTCCAGCAACCAACAACAGGTAGTCCAAATGGACTACTCACTAGTGGTCGCATTGTCTTATGCGCAAGCCGATCGATCGGAGTAGCGTCTCTGTGTCTCACAAGAGCCAGAATTTTGTGAAACGTTTTCAGTCAACCGGGATTTGCGATTCGTAAGCAAAGCACGGAACGGGTTGCGAATACACCGCCAAACGCTTCGGAGAACACCATGAAGGAAGCCATACGCGAACGGACAACCGTACTTTCCCTGTTGCTCCTGCTGTCGGTTGCTCAGTGCTTTGCACAGTTCAACAGCGGAGTGCAAGGAAATGTACTCGACGCGAAAGGGGCCGCTGTGCCCAATGCTTCTGTTTTGCTGACGAACGTAGACACGGGCGTTAAGCAGACAGCAGTCAGCAATCAGAGCGGCGTCTATCGGTTCACCAGCATAGCGCCCGGCGACTACACGGTAACCGGGACGGCGCAGGGATTTACGCCCACAACGGTGTCTGTGACGGTGACAACGGCGCAGACGCGCGATGTCACCTTGACTCTTGCGGTTGGACAAGTCCAATCAACGGTTAACGTCACAGCGCAGGCCCCTCTGCTCGACACCTCAGACAGCCGGTTTGAACAGACGCTGGATACGGCGGCTCTGCAGACGCTGCCCATGGCAGGACGCAATCCAACGAATGTGATCACGGTTGCGCCCGGCGTTACGGGCAAGGGTGGCCAAGCTTCACCCGGCACAAATAACTCCACGAACTTTGCTCCAGAGAACTGGGTGGACGCCAGCGCAAATGGGCGTGGCGCCAATGGCAATCAGTACGTAGTGGATGGAATGGACGTGACGAGCAGCATCCGACCCGGCGTCATCAACCTTACGCCGAATGCCGATGCAGTTTCAGAAGTCAGTGTGCAGACAAACACCTACACGGTCGACTATGGGCGCGCGAGTTCGATCCAGACAGTCATGACCAGCTCCTCGGGAACCAACGATTTCCATGGTGTTGCCAGCCTGTATTACACATCGCAGCAGCTTACGGCCCGCGGGGAATTTGGTGTACCGCAGCCAGAAAAGCTGAACCCGTATCATACCTCCAACATGTCCTTCACAGTGGGTGGTCCTGTGATTCCCCGCAAGCAGTTCTTTTTCTTCGTCGGTTATGAGCCCTATCTTTCGATGGCTTCGAACGGAAGCGGACTTGTGACGTACGAAGATCCGGCGTTCCTTAGCTTTGCTAAAACGGCCATGCCTGGAAGTCCAGAAGTTGATCTGATGGATAAGTACAAGCCAAGCGGTGCGAGCACTGCTGGCGTAGCCTCGACTGCCGGACAACTGTGGAGCAATGTTCTTCCCACCGCCGATCAGGCTGCGTGTGTGAGCGGCGTCGGGAACCTGCCCGCTTCATACGACAACATTCCCTGCTCGACTGCCGTCTTCGACAACGGGCATTTCAACTCTTCCAGCTACTACAACGCCAAGCAGTACAACATCCGGCTCGACAAGTACTTCAGCAAAGACCGCATCTACGGGAACTTCTTCCGGAATACGATCTCCGGCGGCGGTCCCAGTGTTCGTCCGGCCTTTGCGACGACGAATGCGTTCTATGTCTTTTCGCTGCAGGTGAACGAGACCCACACGTTCTCAGCCAACATGCTGAATGAAGCCATCTTCGGCTACAACAGGATCGAAGGTATGTCTCCGAAGACGGGTCTGTTCACGGTCCCGATTGTGAACGTGAACCAGCTGGGGACGGGATGGGGAGACGGATTTGCGCAGGGTGATTACATTCAGCATTCGTATCACTGGCGCGACGTTCTTACCCGAATTGTGGGTTCGCACAGCTTTAAAGGTGGATTCGAAGCATGGCGCGGAGATGACATCGCGATGTTTGCCGGTGCGTATGGACAGGCGAACTTCTACTACCAGAACATGATCGATCTCATCAACGACAATCCATACACCGAGAGCGGCCTGTCCTACGATCCCGTGACCGGCAAGGCCGCGCCTGGCAACTACGGCTACAAGGCAACCACTTTTGGCTTGTTCGCGGAAGACACGTGGAAGGCCAACCGGAAACTGACCGTCAATTACGGCATCCGCTACGACAACTTCGGCAACCCGTATGTTGCGCTGAAGGGAACAGTGCTGGCCAACTTCCATCTTGCTCAGGGAGCGTCGATGGCTGACCAGGTGGCAAACGGCGTTATGAAGCAGCAGTCGAACGTCTTCAGCAACTCGATGAATTGGATCTTCAGTCCGAGGATCGGATTCGCTTACGCTCCGCTTGCGAATAACAAGTGGGTTGTGCGCGGAGGATTCGGCCTGTTCCACGATCTGTTTACGCTGGGCAACGCAGAGAACGGGCTCAAGGGCAATCCTCCGGGCTTTGTGGTGCCGACCTTCTACAACAATGGATCCACTGCGGCGCCGATATTCAGTTACGGTACGCAGAACAGCTATCCGTATGGATTCGAGTATCCCGCCTTTGTTGGTCAGCCGCTGGATGCAAAGGGTGGTATTCCTGGATCGCAGATCAGCGTGGGCGGTACGGCTGTGAATCTGTCTTCGGCCAATACGCTTAACTGGTCGGGTGCCCTGGAGCGCCAAGTAGGCCAGAACGTTACAGCCAGCTTTGGTTACTCGGGCTCGCATTCGAGCAATATCGTTGTAGGCGGCGGCAATACGGGTAACACCTCCTACGGTGTCGATTTGAATTTGATTCCGGGAGATCTGATCCAAAATCCGGTGTTCGATTCCAACGGGGTATGGACGGGGTCCGGTGTCCAGACTCGTCTCAACCACAGCTTTGGCGGTATCACCTATGCCTATAACGGCGCCCGCCAGAACTACTACGGATTGATCGCAGCAATGAAGGGCCGCTTCAGCAAACACGGATTCTTCACTGCGTCGTACACCTACTCCTCATCGAAGGACAACTCAAACAATTACCCGAGCGGCTATACGGCCACCGGTGGTTCGTCGTACAACATCGAACAGTGGTACAGTGCGTCTCCATGGGATGTTCCGAATCGCTTCTCACTGGGCTGGAGCTACGACATCCCTGGCGTCAAAGGCAAGGGCACCTTTACCGACAGGCTGACGTCCGGCTGGACGATGGCGGGCACCACCATTCTTCAATCGGGCAACCCCTTCTACGTCTATAACAACAATCCGCTGGCGCTGGTTGATACGGCGGGTGTGACGGTCACCTCTGCCAACTACGCGAGTGAAGTGGCGGCCGGACATATCGCTTTTGCCGCGAACAGCGGAAACTATGCGGCAGACGGCTTGAATCACAACATTCCGAACGCCGTGAGCTACAAGCAGAAGAAGGACCGGAAGTCCTACCAGTACACAGGTGTGGTGGACTCCGGCATTATCAGCCATGCTCAATTCACACAGCCTGATTTCAAGTCCGGCGGAACTGAGGGCAACCAGAAGTTGAATCAATTCAGTAATCCCGGCTTTGCGCAGACTGATTTCACCGTCAAGAAGACAACCCAGATCTGGGAGCGGGTGGGAATTGAGTTCAGACTCGACACCTTCAACCTGTTCAACCGGGTGAACCTCAACAACGTTAACGCGAACTGGGGCGATGCAAGCGCAAGCTTCGGGACAACCAACAGCAACCTGCAACCGCGCAACATGCAGGTGGCCGCAAGGTTCGTCTTCTAACCAGAAGACACCGACATAGCACCTGAACGAATCACCTGACGGGCCTGGTGTGGATTGAACTACATCAGGCCTCTGTCAGTTCACCAAACCAACAGATTGGCATTTCTACTTTTTGATTTTCCGACTCATTCGGCTGTAAACAAGGGGCTTCCATGTTGCGCGCATCGCGTCCTCGTTCTGTCATAACCGCATTGTTCTTTGTTCTGTGCTCCGCCACGTTTGCACAAAAGCTGGAATTGAGGAATGGGAGCGTCGTCGCGGAGTTCGGGGCCCGCGGCCTCGTGTCTGTAACGGGTGGCCCATCAGCATCCCGCGTGGAGCTTGCTGCGGACGAATGGTCGATGGTCCTGTCTGACCGTAACCTGCGAAGTGCAGATGCGAGTCCGACTGTACACAAGAACGGGGAGGACGAGGTTATCTATGAATACGACCTTGCCGGATACCGGATTCAGGCGGTGTACAGCATCAGGCCCGGAGCGGGTTTCGTCAGCAAACAGTTGCGCGTGAAGAACGCGCCGGGCGGGACTTTTACGGTCGACAAGGTTGTGCCATGGGAACTGCGTGTAACGAGTCCGGTGAAGTCGGACTTTACTCCTTCGGCGTATGTGCCGCATCTGGGCGCAACGCTGGAGCAGAGCCGGAAAGCTCTACCTGGCAAGGACTACGGAGTATTTCTCCGCCTTGAGAGCGGGGAAGGCGCGTTCGTTACGGTGCAGAATCCGTTTCTCGAAGTGCATCGAGAGGGGGAGTCTGTCAACATCTCGTATGCTCCCGAAATGGAGTGGAAGTCGTCCTGGGGTGAATACACGAGTGACTTAGCCTGCATGGGAGCGTATCGGCTTACAGGGGTTCGTAAGGCGCGCGAGATGGTGCGGGAGTGGCACATGGCGTCCGGGCCCGCGTCTGCAGATGGCATGGATGACGCCGAGGTTGAAGCATTCACGGCATGTGTACGATCATTTCTGATTCATCCGTCTCCAGACCCAATCAGCGTACTGGTGGGATGGACCTTGAACGATTACCAGATCGATGCAGGGACACCGGAAGGACGTCAGGAATACAAGAAGATCATAGACACCGCCTCTGAACTGGGGATTCAGACGCTGCTCTATGCACCGGGCAATTCGCAAACGGCGGAGCGCACGAAGAGCGCCGATACGTGGAGCTGGGAATATGTTCTTTGGCTGGGGATGGGTCAGCAGATCCGCAAGAACCAGTGGAACCCGGCGAAGGACCCAATTCCGGATTCAGTGTCGGAGATGCTGGAGCATGCCAGGCAGAAACATGTAGGCTTGCTGGCCTATGTGTACCCATCTATTCCATTCGAGAAGGATCCGTCGTGGATTGTGCAGGGAGGGCCTGGGAGGCAGGGCGAGTCCTTTACCGATCCGCAATGGAAATACGCCACGCTTGCGTCCCGTACCTTTCAGGACTATCTGCTTGAAAACCTCATCGCCTTCAAGAAGCGTACCGGCATCGCCGGGTATTCCTTCGACTACGCGTTCCTCAATCTGCCGGGCAGCAGCAGTTACGCGCAGTGGTACGGCTGGCGCAGGGTGATGGAGGCATTGCGCCGCGAATTTCCGTCGATTGTGATCGATGGTCGCCAGAGCTATCAGGTATTTGGACCATGGAGCTGGCTGGCCGGCAGCTATCCGCACCCGACCGGAACAGATGAGCAGCCGGAAAGCTTCAAGCCCTATCCTGATTTGCACTTTGATCGCGTTTCAGCGGACCGCACCCGCTTTGTGAACTATTGGTACAGGAACTACCAGTTCGCGCCGGAAGAAGTCATTCCCGGCTATGCGACGCACCAGACGGAGCGCTCGCGCAGTCTCCCCGCAGAAGATGGGAAACCACCGAAAGCAGAGATGATGTACACGCGCTACAAACCGCGTGACTGGGACTATCTCGGTTATCGGTACTCCTTCCTTTCTTCCATTGCGACCGGCGGATGGAACAACGTGGTGGACATGATTCCTTCACGTGATCCGGAGGAAGCGCGCAGTTTCTCAGCGCAGGATAAGGCATGGATCCGGAGTTGGCTGCAGTGGACCGTGGAGCACAAGGAGTATCTGCGCCACACACGCACTATTCTGCAGCAACCTGCGATCGGCAACGTCGATGGCACATCCGCGATGATTGGCGACCATGGCTTCCTGTTCCTGTTCAATCCGAACTACAAGCGACTCGCTGTAGACTTCGTGCTGGATGAGAGCATTGGCCTGACGGGCGGCAAACGGTACATGTTGAAGGAGGTCTATCCGTTTTCAGGGCAGGCCATTGGCAAGGAGCACGCCGGCGTGTGGAGTCGCGGTGACCGCGTGCATCTGGTTCTGGATGGGACCAGCGCAACCGTACTCGAAATCGTTCCGGCCGGCGATCCTGCGCAGCCGGTGATATTCAACGCGGCGGCGGCTTCAGCGGGCGCGTTGCCGCAGGCTGCTCTCAAGGGTACGGTGTTGCAGCTAACGCATGTTGGCGGGGAACCCGGGACAACGCGGACTGTCGGTGTGATGCTGCCGGCGGACACGCGCGTTTCAAGCGTGACCGTGAATGGAACGACTCAACGATTTACGCAGACCGGCAGATATGTTGAAGTGAACCTTCATTTTGGCGGCGAAGGCTTTGGGCAGGCTGAGGAACTGAACCTGACTCGCGGGACGAATGGCGAATTGTCAGGGACTTTTGAGGTTCCGCAACGGGTCTTCGATCAACTCGACGCTCGCAAGAAGGCGTGGCCAGTTCTGTGGGGCAAGGAGGACTACGAGTCCACGTGGTTGGTTCCCGAGCGACTCCTGCTGTTTGTTCAGGCTGCGGATACAAAGGACTCTGCTGCCGTTACTGCGACTCTTGATGACAAGCCGCTAGAGTTCAAACCCGCATACAGCGCGGGGCGAGTTGAAGCACCCACGTTTGTTGGCTTCTATGCGGACTTGTCCAAGATTGCTCCCGGGTTCCGACATACAATCAGTATGCGTGTTTCGGGCATGGAATCGGCACAGTTGCAGGGAGTCTTTTTCGATAATGTGGAAGCGCAACTTACGGAATCGCTTCAACCCTGACGGAAGATGCATAGCGTGAAAGGCGGCCGGGACGGACCTGCATGAGGAGAACGCTTAGTATTAGGATGACACCGCGCATTCGAGGTGGCGCAGGCTTACCGCGCTTTCTGATTCTATTTCTCCTTTTCTTGTTCGCTTTGCCGGGCTCAATCGTTCTGGCCTCTGGAGAAGCGGTGTCCAGGACGGAGATTGCCGCGATCAGTGGCGCGCTGCGCGACCATGATTTTGCAAGAGCCGAGAAGTTGTGCAAAGGCGCACTGGCAGCGCATCCGGAAGACTACCGTCTTTGGACACTGCATGGGATGGCTACCGCAGGACTGGGAGATTTGCGACTGGCCTTATCGCATTATCAGCATGCCCTGAAGCTTGCGCCATCTTATCTGCCTGCGATGGAAGGAGCGGCACAGACTGCATTTCAGTTGGGCGATGCGCATGCAGAGGCGATGCTGCTCAAGGTACTTGCCCAGCGTCCGAATGATCCTGTTTCCCATGCGATGCTCGGTGTGCTGGATTTCCGGGCGCACAAGTGTGAAGATGCGGTGGCGCATTTTCAACAGGCGGCTCCGGTGATTGCAGGGCAGCGGGAGGCGTTGACGGAATATGGCATGTGTCTCTCGCAACTGGAAAAACCGGACGAAGCGATACAGCCATTTACAGATGCGCTAGCGCTCGATCCGGCGCGGCCTGAGGCTCGCTATAATCTGGCTCTTGCGCAATCAAACGCACATCATCCGGAGGACGCTCTCAGCACTCTGCAACCGCTTTTGGACGGGGCGCCGCCGAATGCAGATGCGTTGGCCCTGGCCGCAGATATCCACGAATCGAAAGATGAAATTGCGCTGGCAGTGGAACTGTTGAGAAAGGCGATCCTGGTTGATCCCAAAGCGGTGGATGGCTATCTGCAGTTTGCGATGCTCTCTTACGAATATGCCTCGCCACAGGTGGGCATCGATATTCTCAACGCCGGGTTGACGCAGCTACCGAACGAGCCGCGACTATATCTGGTACGAGGAGTGCTATTAACGCAAGTTGGTGAGTTTGGCCGGGCGGCGAGCGACTTTGAGACTGCGAGCCGTATCGATCCGCAACTCCATTTTCTGCGTGCCGCGGAGGGCATTATCCAGTCGCAGCAGCATGATGCCCCGAAAGCGATCGCCAGTTTTCGCGCTGCGGTCAAAGCGCATCCCGATGAAGCCTTTGCACACTATCTGCTTGCAGAGGCGTTGCAGGGTGAGAGCAAACCGGAGGGCAGCCCCGAGTTCAGAGAGATGCAGCAGGAAGCCAACCGTGCGCTCCAACTCGAGCCTGGAATGATTGCTGCTCACGATTTGCTCAGCGCTGTGTACATCGAAATTGGACAGACCCAGAAGGCGATCGAGCACAGCAAGGCGGCTCTGGCGATCGATCCCAAGGATCAGCAGGCGATCTATCACCTTATTCTGGCGATGCGCAAAACAGAGGACAAGAACGAGGTTCCGGCATTGGTAAAGAAGTTGATGGAGCTTCAGCAGGAGTCCAAGTCAAAGGCTCCTGCTTCGAAGAAATTTCACCTCTACGAAGTTCAAAATCAGGACGACACCAAGGGCCGGTGAGATGCGGGTTGCTAGCCTATGATGGCGATCGTAGCAGCCATAGAACAGGTTTGGCCTTCAGGTTGTTGTTCATCACAAGGATCATCGAGGCGATCTGTTTGCAATATTTGCGGTCACAATTGTGGCCATAGCGCAATCTTTTTCTGATTGCAAACAACAATTGAGTAAATCGACTCAAAAAAGCGGACTGGCTGAGGTTTTACCCATGTTGGTCCGGGCCGATGCTATCGCCGACAGGATGCCCTGGACGACGAAGCACGTATACGATCTGGCGAAACGCGCGGGATTCCACACTACCGCTTCGAGGACGGCACACTCGCCTTTGATCCCATAAAGGTCAGAGCGTGGATTGACGCTCACGAAGTGGCGGCATAACCCCATGCCCGGCAAAGCACCGCCGGGCAGGACTTTTCCTTACCACCAGTTCATGCTGTTGATTACAGACTGAGTCTGCTCGTTTTCAGCCGGCCTCAGGTAACGCATCGTGCTCGCCAGGTCTCCGTGCCCCATCATCTGCGGGACGGTCCTGATATCAAGCTTGTTGGTACGCAACAGCTTCGTGCAGTACGTGGCGCGGAATTTGTGAAGATACCATCTCTCGCATTCCCGGGTTTTCCCCAGGCAGCCATCGCATTTCCCGCAGTTGAGGCCAGCCGACCTGACTTGACGCTTGAGAGTGCGGAGCAAATGGGCGTCCGGCCTGCCATTTTTGGAGAAGATGAGAGTACCCAGCCCGGCATGATCCCGCTGATAGCCCATCAGCCGCCCCAATAGATCGTCGGTCAGGGGCAACTCCCGCTCTTCAAAGTCCTTCATCCGAAATCCCCAGCGCTTGATCTTCGACTGCAGCTTCAGGATCTTCCGCTCGGCATGTATATCGCTCCACTCCAGGTGCATTGCTTCCTGTTCGCGCACCCCGGTCTGAACCATCAGCCGGTAGAGCAGATTCTCTTTGGGCGATGTCACGGCAGCGAATAATACAGCCAGTTCTGCATCTGTATTGATCTCAGGCAGCGTCTTGTCGAACTTCGGCGGCTTCGGAAGTTGCTTGGTGTTGTAGTGCAGGTAGAGCAGGAGCGCCTTGACGCTGGAGTGGCGGTTGCTCACCGTTCGCTTGCTCATGCCTCGCTGTTGCAGGGCCCGATGGAACTTGGAGATATCTTCTGGCACAATCTCGTCTGCGTACTGTCGGCCAGTCATCTGCAGAAACTCATTACAGGCGAGCTTATACACCTCTGCAGCTTCAAGGGATCCTCGATCAACCGTATTGGACAGGAACTGCTTGAGTTCCTCAGCGAGGGTTCTGCGCTGAGGGTCCGCTGGAACCACCTGGACTCCAGCCTTTTTGGCTACCACTCTGGCTGACACCTCCGCAGCCTTTTTCTTGCGCTTGTACTCAGCTTCTGTCGGAGTGGCGCCCGGCAGCGCCTCATACACCGGGTGGGCCCCGTCATAGTAGCGCAGCTCGTAGCACCCTGTTGCGTGCTTCACTTCCTTGCCAGCGACGATCACAACTCCAGGTTTGACCCGGCCATTGGCCGCGTAGGCTGCCGGATAGTGCCCCCATCCTTTATCCGTCTTGACCCGTCGCATGAGCACGACTTTGGTGTTTGCCATGGCGCTTTCCCCGAAAAACCATAACACAGCCATAACATGGACGTGGGATGCGCCATTTTACTGGAGTTTTTAAGGATTTGCCGAGAATCCCCCTCTCTCCGCCATAGAGTCAAGCTATTTATGATTAATGGATTAGATCTAGAAGATATGCCTGGTTACCGGGCTAATTCCGCACAAAGCTTCCACCAGAGAATCTCTCCGAGAAGCTGAATTCACTTCGAGTCGCGCATCTCTCTGGTCTCCCAGAGAGCAGTGGAACTTTTGATTCATCACTTGAGCTACTTCTGGAAGCTTCATAGAATGCCACTTTCAAGATTGGTATCGGGAGTATCCGCGTCTGCTTCTTGGCGGGAAAATGCAATGACCTATTGGGCGAAGATATTTGCGTGGTTACAGGAAACCGACAGTGCGTCCAGCCACGGCTACGCTGAGCCACGCCAGCAGCGACACCGCAGCGCCCACTGGCACCCACCAAGGCAACTCTTCGTCGCTGCGTTGCGCCTGAGCCAGGTGCACTGGCACCGAAACCGCAACTGCAATCGCCAGTGCCGCCATCTTGGCACGGAACGCTGGGCTGTAGTAGCACTTGAGCGACTCTTCTGAAAGCATAAGTACGCCGCTAATCGTGATGGCCGCGAGGCTTACGATCGTCACGGGCAGCAGCTCGGCTGCGAGTTCAGCGCCGCCGATTTGGCGTAGTACGCCCAACGTACGCAGCGAGACGATGAGCAAGGAGCCGCCGAGCGCGGCGAGGGCGAGCAGGTGGATGGTCTCGGCTACAGCAAAGGCCCAGGTCGACTTCTGCATGTAGTGTCCAACCGGCGAGTGGCTGAGCCATTGAAACAGCGCGAGCAGATGCATGGCGTCTCCTAGTTGAAGTAAGCCGTAGCGCGGCCAGCTGCAATAATGGCGGCCCACAGTGTGAGCGAAGCTCCACCGGCGATGCGTGCGGCGAGCGGCGTCTTTGGGCACGCGTTCCACTGGTCGATGCGCCGGTACACGGTGCGGTAGTAGACGAGCGGGTTGAGCCCGGCGAGGACCAGCAACAGGAGCTTGAGCCGGAATGCGGGATTTGTGTAGGACTTGGCTGCCTCGGCTGCAAAGAGCAACAGACCACTTGCGGTGAGGATGGCAAATCCAGTCCACACCACAGGGAGCACCTGCCGTGCGACGACAGTTACGCGTGTACCACGTAGCAGAACGCCGAGAAGGCGGAGATCTAGAATGGCGATGGAGCCCGCGAGCAGAGTGATGGCGAGGACATGTATGGTCTCGACAACGGGAAATGCCCAGAGCGACTCACGCAGAGCTGTGGCGGGGCTTGTATCGTTCAGCCACAGGCAGAAGTGACGAAGCGATTCCAACAGTGAACCTCCTGCGAAGACAGATGAGAGAGCATGCATCGAGAGTGCAAGACACAGAACGGCATGCGGGTACACACGCTGCAGACACCAGCATGTGCGCCCGCGACGATCAGTTCCCGCCGGTTGCAGGTACTTGCGCAGTCGCCTGAAGCGGTACGGGGTTCTCTGCGAGAAGGCTTTCGATCTCGCTAGTGAACTCCGCCTGCAATTCAGCATTGAAGACACCGCTGGCGGGCGCGGCGAAGCCGGAATGAATCTTGCGCACGCGTCCATCCTTGCCGACGAAGAGCGTGGCTGGCCAGGTGTTCAGGTTCACGGCCTGCGGAACCTTCTCCCACATCTCGGCAGGTGCCCCGGCGATGAGGTAGGTATACGGGACGTTGTATTTCCGGATGAACGCTCTGGCACGGTGCAGGTCCTGCTGCTGCTCTGGCTCTTCAAAATCCAGCGCAACGATTTCGAGGCCCTTGCTGTGGTACTTGGCGTAGAGCTGGACGAGATACTGCGCCTCGTCGTGGCAGTTGGGGCACCAGGTTCCGGTGACGATGGCGAGGTAGCCCTTGCCGTTGAACTGCGTATCGTTACTTGAAACCAGTTTGCCGTTGACGTCAGGGAAGCGGAAGCTGAAGCGCTCGTTAGGATCGCGGACCGTGGTGTGCGTGGTGAAGTCTGCGGGCTCAGGCAGACCTTTGGCGCGGGCTTGATCGGTGCGCCAAGCGACGAGCGGCTCAGTGGGAGTGAAGCCGCCGCGGAGCTGGATGCGCAGAGACCCGTCGTCGACGGGTGCGATTTCTGCGATCAGAGGCCGAGAGCCGTCGAAGTGGCTGAGGACGAAGCGAGCATCGTGAAAGCTTCCGACGAGTGCACCTGTATCGCCGTCAACACGCAGGATTGAGGCTGAGACTTCAGCGCCGTTCTGTTGAATGACTAGCCGCCAGGATTTCTCGCCCTTCGCGGTTTCGTGCTCGATCTCCCAAGTGCCGCCGATGGAGGGAACGCTCGCTGTCGCGGGCTCTGCTGCATCGACGTGACGCGTGGCAGTGAGCGGATAGCAGGCGATCGAATGCTCCGCCTCAAAGCGGCCATCGACCTCGCCAGTGAGTTGTCCGTGCTGCACTGTAGCAACGATGCGCGTGAGGTAGTGGTCGAAGTTCAACGTGACTTTGCCGCCTTCCAGCTTTGCACTGGTGGTTGTCTGCGGAAGGTCGCCGTTATAGAGCGTGCCGACGAGCGACGACCCTTCGCCGGTGATGTCGAGGCGGAAGGGAATGATGGCGTGGCTAAGGGTGAGGGATGCGTCCCATCGGCCCTGCGGCGCACCGGAAGGTGTTTGCGCAGGGAGCGTGGCCAGACCGGCCGCGACAACGGCAAGCAAAGTCAGGAGTGAGTGAGGGAAGCGTGGCATGGTTTCTCCTTGTGGATCAAGATCAATTGGTTGCGAGCGCGGATCGCCAGCGTCCAAGCTCGAGTTGTGCGTGGAGCTGTTGCGTGCGGCTCTGCCGCCACTCAGCGGGAAGCCCGGGTTTGGTGTCGAGCAGAATCTCGAGGATGGCGTGGCGGTCAGCTGCGCTGAGACGGGCGAAGTCGGGACTGGCGTCTTCGCCGTTCAGTACCTGGTGGAGGCGATGATAGAGGTAGTCCCTGGCTGGCGCGGGCAGGGCGTCCCAGTCGTCGGAGTAGATGAGGTAGCTGCATGGATAGCGGAAGATCCGTGTATGCAGATCGAATTGTCGCAGCGAGCGACCGCGTCGGTCGCGTGGTCCCTGTGCAGCAAAGTCGTGCGCGAAAGTGGAAGTACCTGCGATTGCGTCAGTAAGTGGAGCCTCGTTGGCGAAGAGCATGTAGCGCAGCAGCTCTTCGGCGGTCCTGCGGAAGTCCGGCGGTGTGTCTGTGCTACTGACCGCAGTCTTTCGTTCCGCACGATAGAGTGCGATGCGCGTTTGGTAGTTCGAGAGGGTGATGAGGTTGTGCATCTGCGTCTGATGACCGAGCACAAGATGCGCTACGATGTCGCTTTGTTCACTCAGGTACGCAGAGGCATCAAAGCGGCTCGCGAGGCTGGTGATGTTGGCACCAGCGGTGAGGTTGAGCCGCTCGGGATGGTCGTTGTCCTCGACGGTGACGTTGCCCATGTGCAGCTGACGGCCATGCGTCCCGGTCACGTACCAGCCGCCCCAGCGCTCGCTGAGAGGCGTCTCCTGGCCGGTGACAGGCGCGGCCGTGTACGGCGCCTGCGTGCCATAGGGCGTGGTGTAGACGGAACGCAGCAGTACACCGGGCACACCGCGCGTGCCAGCGTTGATGTGGCATTGCGTGCAGTCCAACTCCGCGCGCTGAAAGGTGGGGTGCTCCTGCTTTGCCGCATCGAGCAGGTAGAAGATTGCTCCCTTCAGCGGGTCGAATGAGACCAGCTCGAGCACGCGGCCCTTGTTCACAAAGCCTACGTACACATCGTCGTTGAAGTAGAGTGCTCGCGGAGTGGCCGGCGCAATCTTTTTGTACTGAAAACTGGTCTTCGAAAAGACCAATGTCTGCGAACTGACCGGAATGTGCAGCTCGCGCAATAGCGATTGCAGATAGCCGCCCTGTTCGTTCCACTCCAGATGCGTTTGGCCTGCATTGATGCGTCGTTGCAGGCGCGCAACAGGATCATCCACTTCGTCGGACTGGTAGTTGATCGGCGCGTCGCTGTAGGGCACAAAGCCCTGGTTGCGCACCGCGACTTGTCCATGTACAACGCGCGTCCGCATGCCCGCGCCTGCCGCAGCGATGACGCTCGCTACGGCCAGCAGAAACCAGAAGCGCCACACAAGGGCACATTTCGGCATGAGTTTGTCTGGCTGTCGGTTCATCTACGCGCTCCTGCCTCAGTCGGGAATGGAAGTGACTGCGGGGTGGTCCTTGTCTGGCGGTGGAGGCAGAGGAACTACCTTGTCGTAACCTCGCTGTCCGTCCGGGCCGATGGGACCGGGGCCAGGCTGCAGATGCGGCGCATCCACGTTGTCTTCAGAGCAGGAGTACTCGTGAACAATCTGCTCTGGCCGACCCAACAGCCAGGTACGCTGGTAGTGAATAGGCTCGGTGTAGAATTTTGGATCGATGATCGTGAGCTCAAGATGCAGATGGCCTGCATCGGGGCGCGTCCAACGCTCAATGACGTGCATCTGATCGCTGTGTGGATTGGCGTTTTCGTCGGCCCATGTGCGCGCTTCCTTGAAGGCCACAGAGTCGATCACGAAGGCATCACCCTCCCAGTTGCCGATCTCGTCGCCAAAGAAAGAAGGGTCGGGATCGGGATCGTGCCCGCGACCGTCAAAAGGGACGAGGCGATAGGTTGTATACCAGTAGAGAAATGCAACTTGCCTGCCGCCCTGCAGTAGTTGGAACGGCAACGCGCTGGCGTCGTGGCGTGGAATGCCGCCGACGATGCAGAGGCTTTCAGGATCGATGGTGTGCTCAACGTTGTATTTGAGCGCGGCGGCGCCAGCGGGCGTAAAGGGCAGGTTGAAGCCAGGCAGGTCCTTTCCGATGTTGCCGGCCGGTTTGTCTTTGCGGGATGGCAGCCAGTAACCGGAGAGATCGGGGTGGCCTTCAATGCGCGGCGCGGGGCCGGTGGGGACTTCGCTCTCATTGCGCGAGAACTGGGAGACAGCCTGCTCGGAATCAGACTTGAGTCCATTGGCCTTTGCTGCCGGATCTGGATTCTGCTGCACGATTGATGGTTCTAAGGCGCTGTGCAGATACGCCGGGCCCTCCGCCGCAAAGGCGGCGGCGGACGAGGCAAACAGAATGAGCAAGAAGAAGCGAGAACGGACTCTCACTGCGGACACTCCTTGGGGAACGATGCGGACTGACGCAACGGAAGGGGCTGCACGCACGCACGCACGGACGCCTAGCCGAAGGCCAGATCCGCGGATGCAATGAATGGGGAAGTTAGATTGGCTGGGGAATTTCTACCAGGCGCATAATCGCACTCCGCGGCTCACAGGATGGAGCGTCGACAACAAGCGATGCGCGAAGCGAATAACATAGGGCTAACTTACCCGAGATGCGATTCAGTGTCAACCCGGGTGTTGACACGAATCGTAACCTCGGATAAGTTCGTTTCATGTCTCGCATGACAGGCACGCGTTGTTGCATCGCTTCGCATCTCGCTATGGGACCGCAGCCGTGCGCATGTCAGGCGATGCATTGATCGACGACGATCACTCGCTTTTCATTCGCAGGCCCGCTCCCGGTGAGCGGGCCTTTTGCGTTGGGCCGCAGTCGCCGGGACACTCACTCCACATCCCCAGGAGATGAAACGATGAAATCCCGATGGAGCGCGGTTGCGCTCGTATTCATTGCAGCAGCTGCGGCGCTGCCCGCATTTGCGCATCACTCGTTTTCCGCTGAATTCGACGGCACCAAACCGGTGCGGCTCGTGGGCACGATTACCCGCGTGGAATGGACCAACCCGCATTCATATCTCTACCTGGACGTGACCGATGCAAAAGGCAAGGTGACGAACTGGGGCGCGGAAGGCGCAGGGCCGGGTGCATTGACGCGTCGTGGCTGGAAGAAAACTGACCTGAAGATTGGCGATAAGGTCGTGATCGACGGCTATCGTGCGAAGGACGGCTCGAACCTGGTCGATTGCCGGCGTATCACGCTGCCGGACGGACGCAGCATTT
>DCFV01000198.1:36105-36424 GCA_002314435.1 Acidobacteriaceae bacterium UBA1795
CGGCGGCACGCCGGGCGACGGTGGACCGGGCGACAACGGCACCAACGAGGGCGCACCCGCGGCGGCGAAGCCGTAGCGCGATTCATCGAGTCTTAATCCCACACAAAGGTACGCATATGATCTGGCAACCCAGACAGAGTTGTTGTTGTTGCATCGAGTCCAGCTCGAGTGCGATGCCGGCCTGTTGCGCCTGACCGTTCAGGCAACCATGCTCCCAGGCCCGCTTCGCCTTCTGTGCAAGCGGGCCTTCGTGTCGTTCTTGCGGTTGCGGCCTCCGCGGCTGTGCCGACAAGTATGACAACGATGCAGCGCTGAATCG
>DCFV01000225.1 GCA_002314435.1 Acidobacteriaceae bacterium UBA1795
GGTTGCTGGCAGTGTGGCGGCTGGCACTGCGGCTTACGCGTTCGGCGGCGGCAGGGTTCTGGACGGTGGTGTTGACGGCGCTCTACCCGGTGTGGTTTGCGCAGAGTACGCTGGCGCATGCAGACATTTTTGCTGCTGCGTGTACGCTGTGGGGGCTGGTGTACTCGCTGCCCGAGCAGGGGCGCAGGCCGCGCACAGCGATGGCGTGGTTCATGGCGGCGGCGCTGGCGAAAGAAACGGCGATTGGGGTGCCGCTGACGCTGGCTCTTGTGGCCGTGGTGCGCGCAGTGCGGGCGCGGAAGAGCGGGCGCTCCGGCTGGTTGAAGCAGGCGGCGTGGCTTACAGCCAGTGTGGCTCCACTCGTCTGCTGGTATGCGTGGCACTACGCGAAGACGGGCTTCATCTTCGGAAACCCGGAGTTCCTGCGCTACAACGCGGGAACGACGCTGACGCCGGTGCGCGTGCTGGCGGCTTTCGGGCATCGCGTGCTGCACCTGACAGGGCACATGAATCTGTTTGTGCCCGTGCTGCTGACGGCGGCGGCGCTGCTGCTGGAGCCGCGTCGCGAGGCGGACGGGAGCGAACGGCGGTCGCTGGGCCGTGCACAGTTTGCGACATTGCTGGCCGTGGTGCTGGCGAATGCGATGCTGTTTAGCCTCCTGGGCGGGGCCCTGCTGACGCGCTACCTGCTGCCGATGTATCCGCTGGTGCTGATGGTGGCGGTGGCGACCTTCCGCAAACGTGTTCCCTACTGGCAGGGGTTGGCGGCGTTTTCGGCAGCGGCGTTTGTGGTTGGGTTGCTGGTGAATCCGCCCTACGGCTTTGCGCCGGAGGACAACCTGCAGTATGCGCGGGTGGTGCGGCTACAGATGGCGGGGATGGCGGAGCTGAACCACCGCTATCGCGGCGCGACGGTGCTGACAGCGTGGCCGGTGTCGGACGCACTGTCGCGGCCGGAACTGGGCTACGTGAAGGATCCCTGGGCGGTGGTGCCGATCGATGACTTCACGAGCGCGCAGATCGACCGCGCAGCTCAGGAGCCGGAGAAATACTCGGCGGCGCTGGTGTTTTCCACCAAGTACGAACCGCAGGGGCCGTTGCTGAGCCTGGGTGCGGTCAGCAAGTCACTGGACGAGCTCTACTTTGGGCAGCACCACGATCTGGAACCCGAGGAGATTGCGCTGCGCCTGCACGGGGACCTGGTGTGGGAGCGGCATGACCACGGGATGTGGATTGCGTTGATCCGCTTCAATCGGCAGTTCGAGGCGCGGGCGGTGGACGTGGAGGCTTTGCCGAAGGCGGGTGCGCGCTGAGGCACGGCGTGGTTGGGGCGACACAACCTATAATCAGCCTTGTCGTGATTGCTTCTTTTCTGATGCGCGGATCAAGAATGTGGGTGGCGGCGCTGCTGCTGTTGAGCCAGGGGGCGGGTACGCGTGTGTCCGCGCAGGCGACGCCTGAGACCAATGCGGGACTGAGCCCAGACGCGGCTGGCGCGGGCCGGGGGCGGATTGTGCTGGTGCTGTCGTTCGATAACCGCAGTGGGCAGCCGAGCCTGGACTGGATTCGCGAGGCGGGGTCTGAAGTGCTGGGGCGGCGGTTCACTTCGGCGGGCTTTGCGCCGATGAGCCGCGCTGACCGGCTTTATGCGCTGGACCACCTGGGACTGCCGGCTGCCTTTCAGCCCTCGCGTGCCAGTGCTCTGAAGCTGGCGCAGACCCTGGATGCCGATTCGATTGTGGTGGGCAGCTATCTGACTGACGGCGCGCAGATTGTGGTTGAGGCGCGGGTGGTGGATGTGCCGCACCTGACGATGAGCGCGCCGGTGACTGCGCGTGGCGAGATGCGCGACCTGATCCCGGTGTTCAATTCTCTGTCCTGGAAGCTGACGCGGACGATGGACCCGGGGTTCAGCGTGGCCGAGGAGACGTTTGCCGCAGTCGGCCGGGATGTGCGGGTGGACGCCTTCGAGCAGTTCATCCGTGGCATTACGGAACCGGACCACGACGAGCGGCTGCGCCATCTGAAGCAGTCGGTGACACTGAGCGCCACGTTCAGCCCGGCCTGGATGGCGCTGGGCCGCGAGGACTACGGCGCGCAGCAGTACGACGATGCTGCGGCAGCCTTTGCCAAAGTGAGCCGCAACGATCAAGATGCGCTGGAAGCGGGCTTCTATCGCGGACTGTCGCTGCTGTTTTCCGGCAGCTACAAGGAGGCTGAGCAGGCATTTGCCAACGTGGCCAAGGTGCTGCCGCTGGGTGAGGTGCTGAACAACGAGGCGGTAGCGATTAGCCGACAGGGCCGCGACGCCAGTGCGCAGTTTGTGGCTGCGGAGACGGCCGACCCCAACGCGGCGGATTACCACTTCAACCTGGCGGTGAGTCTGATGCGACGCGGTGCGGCCAGTGAGGCGCTGGGCGAGTTGCGCCAGTGCCTGAAGCTGCGACCCAACGACAACGAGGCCGCGCAGCTGGAGAAGGCTTGGAGCGCACCGGCGGGCTCCGTTACGGGCACCGTCGATCCGCTGGAGCGGATTGTGCGCACCTTTGACGCGGTGGCGTTCCGGCAGGCGGCGGGGATGATGGACCAGATGGAGGCGGCTCGGCTGGCAGCGCTGAGTCCGCACGACCGTGCGGTGAAACTGGCGGCGCAGGCGCGGGACTATCTGGACCGCGGCCTTCTGCTGGAGGCCGAACGGCTGTACCAGGCTGCTGCGGCGGCCGACGGCCGCGTGGCCGAGGCGCATGCAGGGCTCGCGGAAGTCCGCGAGCGCACCGGCGATACAACCACGGCGCGCAAGGAAGCGCAGGTCGCACTGGAACTGAAGCCCTCGGCCGAGGCGTATCTTGTGCTGGGACGGCTCGATTTGGCGGAGAATCATCTGGACGAAGCACAGCGCGAAGCCGGCGAGGCCGCGAAGCTGGAGCCGGCGAACAAAGCCGCGCAGGAGTTGAGCCGGCAGGTTGCGTTGAAGGCGGGCAGGAGTCAGTAAACAGAGCAGTACCGGACAGGAGCAGACCATGCTGCAGCACGTGCGCAGGTTCGAGTTCCGAATTGCGGTGCGATGGATGGCGGCGCTAGCCCTTGCAGTGGCTGTGGCGGCAGGCGCGCAGCAGCCGCTGGTGGAAAAGATCGTACTGAAAGACACCATTCAGCCGGTGAGCGCGGGGCTGCTGGAGCGGGCGCTGAAGCGCGCCAACGCCGAAGGCGCGGCGGCATTGCTGGTGCAGATGGACACCCCGGGCGGGCTGGTGGAGTCAATGCGTGCGATGACCGGCGCGATTCTGGGCTCGCATGTGCCGGTGATTGTCTATGTTGCGCCGGCGGGGGCACGTGCGGGTTCGGCGGGATTTTTCCTGCTGGAGGCCGCGGACGTGGCGGCGATGGCTCCGGGGACCGAGGCCGGCGCGGCGCACGTGATCTTCGAGGGCACCAAGCCCGACTCCACCGAGATGCAGAAGGTGGAGAACGATGCGGAGGCCTTTCTGCGCTCCTACGTGGCGCGGCGCAACCGCAACAGCGATGCGGCGATTGCCGCGATGTCTTCGTCGCACTCCTACACCGCGGAAGAGGCGCTGGCGCAGCACCTGATCGACCTGACGGCGGTCAGCGAGCAGCAGCTGCTGGCCGCACTCGACGGACGCGAGATTACTCGCTTCGACGGCTCGAAGGTGACGCTGCATCTGGCCGGGGCGCGCATTGATACGGTCGTTCCGACGCTGCGCGAAGAGCTGCTGGGCTGGCTGGTAAATCCGAACATCGCGCTGCTGCTGCTGGTGGGTGGGGCGCTCCTGATCTACCTCGAATTCAATACGCCGGGAACGATTGTGCCGGGCGCTCTGGGCACGCTCATGGTGTTGCTGGGCATCTTTGGACTGAATCTTCTGCCGATTCGCTACACGGCGGTTCTGCTGTTGGTGGGAGCGGTGGTGCTGATGGTGCTTGAGGCGAAGTTCGGCGGGCACGGCGCGCTGGCCATCGCCGGCGTCGCGTGCCTGCTGTTTGGCACGCTTACGCTGGTGGCCGCGCCGGTGCCGGAGCTGGAGATCAGCCCGTGGGTGGCGGTGGCGGTGAGCCTGGCCTTCGGCGGCATCACGGTCTTCCTCGTGAGGCTGGCTGTACGCGCGCGTCGGCGCAAGGTGCGGCTGGGAGCGGATGCGCTGGTAGGCAGCGACGCGCACGCGATGGAGCCGCTGGCGCCGGAGGGACATGTGCTGGTGGAGGGCGAAATCTGGCTTGCGGTGTCCAGCCAGCCGGTGGAGAAGGGCGCGCGGTTGCGCGTCGTGGCCCATGAGCAGAATCTGCTGCAGGTGGCTCCGGCGGAGACGCCGCATGGGCCGGTGCAGAGCGCATAAACAGCGGTGGAATCGATGCTGGAGTACAATCCCAGCTGAGCGGCCCCACGGTCGAAGATCTGCCCGTGGAGACCCGATGAGGATAGACCCATGTCTGAGCTGCCAATTCCGATACTGGTTGTTATTGCCATCCTGGTTCTCTACCTGCTGAATTCAATCAAGATTCTGCGCGACTATGAGCGCGCGGTAATCTTTCGGCTGGGTCGTGCACTGACTCCGCCGAAGGGGCCGGGCATCATCTTCGTCTTTCGACCGATTGACCAGATGATTCGCATCTCGCTACGGCAGGAGGTGTTGGAGGTTCCGCCGCAGGATGTGATCACGCGCGACAACGTGACCCTGAAGGTGAACGCGGTGGTGACGCTTTATGTGATCGACCCCAACGCTGCGGCCATCAAGGTGATGAACTACGTGTACCAGACCTCGCAGTTTGCGCAGACCACGCTACGTTCGGTGCTGGGCGAGGTGGAACTGGACGAACTGCTGAGCCATCGTGACAAGCTGAACCTTCGCATTCAGTCGATCATTGACCAGCGCACGGAGCCGTTCGGCGTGAAGGTGATTTCCGTCGAAGTGAAGCAGGTGGATTTGCCCGAGCAGATGCTGCGTGCCATGGCCAAGCAGGCCGAAGCGGAGCGCGAGAAGCGGTCGAAAATCATCCACGCCGAAGGCGAGTTCAACGCGGCACAGAAGCTGGTGGATGCGGCGGCACTGCTGGCCACCGAACCCATCACGATCCAACTGCGGTACCTGCAGACACTGACCGAGATCGGCGTAGAGAAGAATACGACGATCGTGTTTCCGCTGCCGATGGAGCTGACGACTCTGCTGAACAAGCTTGGTGCATCGGCCAAGGCCAGGGAAGAGAAGTGAAGTAAGGACACTGCATGGTAGGAAGCAATCGCCCACGCGACTTCGCGTTTGAGGACGAGCCGCGCCCGGACACAGAACTGACACTGGGGCCGGTGCTGTTGCTGCTGTTGTGCTGTGGCCTGCTGCTGCTGTGTGGGACCTGCTTTGGAGCAGGGTATCTGATGGGACGGCGTAGTGCGCCGCACACCGATGAAACCACGCAACAGTCGGCGATGAGCGGACGACCAGCGGTGGCGCAGCCCCTGGGCGCACAGGGCAAGCCGATGGCGAAGGGCACGGCGGCAGCCCTGCCGGCGCCGTCTACGCCCGTGGGTGATGCGGCAGGATCGCCGGGCGACGCAGCGGCGGCGCAGAATCCGCTTACGAGCTATGCACCGGCGGCGAATGCTGGGCCGAGCCAGAGTGCAGGTCAGAACACGAATCAGGCGCTGGTGCATCCGGCGTTGTCTGCTGCGGAATCCGCGCCCGCGGCGCACGTGCAGCCCGCTGTGAGCGGACCGATGGTGCAGATTGCCGCGGTGTCGCACTCCGAGGATGCCGATGTGCTGATGAGCGCGCTGCGCAAACGCGGCTACGCCGTGACGGCCCGGCGCGTGGTGGGTGACAACCTGATCCACGTGCAGATTGGGCCGTTTGCCAGCCGCGCTGAGGCCAACGCAATGAGCCAGAAGCTGCTTGGCGACGGCTACAACGCGGTGGTGTTGCCGTAAGCTCCGCGGAACTTTCTCACCATGACTATGTGCGCATCCACTCCGGCAGGCCGGAGGCGACGGCAGCGCGCACCGCAGCCATGAGGTCGGCGCGCGTGGAGAACTTGTGCGGATCGATGGGCGAGTGGAAGGTGATGTGTACGGTGCCCGGCTTGATGCGCAGACTGCCCTTGGCCATGAGCGTTTCGCTGCCGTGGATCGAGACGGGGACACACGGTGCGCCGGTCTGCATGGCGAGGTAGAATGGGCCCTTCTTGAAAGGCAGCATGCGGCCGTCTCGCGAACGCGTGCCCTCTACAAACGTCATGATGTGAAGGCCTTTCTCGAGCACGTGCTGCGCGGCGTGTACACTCTCCTTCGCGCTCTCCACTCGGCCATCGCGGTCGACAGGTATAAAGTCGCCGAGCTTAAAGCCGTAACCGAGCACGGGGATCTTCATCAGGGACCGCTTTAGAAAGGCGGCTGCGCGACCGGGAATATTGGGCAACAGCGCCGGCGGGTCGAGGTTTGACACGTGGTTGGCCATGAAGATGCACGCGGTATTTGCAGGCAACTGGTCAGCGCCAGTGACTTCGATACGGATGCGGCCTACGCGAAACGCAGTGCGCACGATGGACTGCGAGAGGTTGTAGAGCATCGTCGGGTTGCCGGTGATGAGCGTCCACGGGATGAAGATGATCGCGACCGGAATGCTGAGCGTGACGATGGTGACGAAGATGAAGAGCGACGCGATCATGTCTGCTCTCCAGCGCCACGTTGTTGGATGTGTGCGGGCAACTTGTCGTAGATTCCATCGAAGCCGCCGTTGGAGAGGATGGCGACCACGTCGCCGAAGCGCAGCTGCGGCACAAGCGAGTCAACGATGGCGTCGGCGGTGGGATGCAGTTCGGCGGGCGTGCCGGCTGCATTGAGTGCGGTGACGACTTCTTCGGGGTTGAGGCGCTCGGCGTCGGGGATGCGTTGCTGCTGATAGACGCCGGCGAGTACGACGCGGTCAGCGAGGCGCAAGCTTTCTATCAGATCGAGCTCGAGGACTTTACGGCGAAGCGTATTGGAGCGCGGCTCGAGCACGGCAACGAGCCGCGACTTCGGATAGACGCTGCGCAATGCGCGCAGGGTTTCGCGGATCGCGGTGGGGTGGTGCGCGAAGTCGTCGATGATGGTGATGCCATTGACCGAGGCGCGGACTTCGAGGCGTCGCTTGACGTTTTTGAAGCTGGCTAGTGCGGCGATGATGGACTGTTTCGCAATGCCTTGTCCGGCGGCGAGTGCGGCGGCGGCTGTGGCGTTGAGCGCGTTGTGCTCCCCGGGGAGTGCCATTTCAAGTACAGCCCAAAGCGTGCCATCATGCCAGACCTCCCAGCGTGTGAATCCGTCTTTGTGGCTCAGATTGCGCAGTCGCCAGTCAGACGATTCAAGGAAGCCATAGCGCTCGACGGGGCAGAAGGCGTGGGCGACGCACTGGGTGACATTGGCGTTGCCGTCATAGGCGACGATGCGGCCGCGGCGCGGAACTAGATTGACGAGGCGCCTGAAGGCGGTCTTCACGGCGGCGAGATCGGCGTAGATGTCGGCGTGGTCGAACTCGACGTGGGTAAGGATCAGTGCGTCGGGGAAGTAGTGGAGGAACTTGGGGCCCTTGTCGAAGAAGGCGGTGTCGTACTCATC
>DCFV01000039.1:0-6848 GCA_002314435.1 Acidobacteriaceae bacterium UBA1795
TCCTACCTGAGGAGCCAATAAATCATAGACTTACAAGCCTTCCGTGCTGTTTCCCGTGCCATTCACTGCAAACTGAAAGCCAGCTCCGCAATCTTCCCATTCACTCTGCGCATATCACCCGATTCCGCGTCACCGTAGATGTTCATGGTTGTGCGGATATCCGAGTGCCGCATGAGTTTCTGCTGGACCCCGATTGGCGTTCCTATTGCGTCAATCCACATCCGGTAGGAATGTCGGAATGTGTGCGTTCCGATGTGTCCAATGCCGCAGTTCTTGCTTGCACGGTCCAGCTCCCGCCAAAACCCGGTGTAGGAATATGGCAGTCTGCCGATCTTCAGCGGGCTTGCGAAAATCCAATTACTGTCCGCTGGAAAATCCGTAGCACGCCTCCACTCTTTCAGCCGTTCAAGCAGCTCCCCCGCGATTGCGAAGGACTTCCGAGATTCATCGGTTTTCACATCATCCACGTGGACCCTGATTTCACGGTTACGAATCTGTACGGGCTCCGCTGGAATGAGCCAAGTGAGACGGCATATCCATCAACCTTCATACTCGCTCAAGACGGGAGAATCGTCTTTTCAAAGACCAGCAGAAGCCATGGCGATCGTCTTTCTGCCCAGGAAGCGCTTGATCATCTTCCCTCGAGGTGAGCCGTCCGCCGCGAGGCGAAATGCGAAAGCTGAAGGGCCCATCAGTCTCTCAGTTCTCCCGCAGCGCTGGCTCGTCTACATCTATCTGTCGGTCGCCCGCTACGTTTGTCAAGGTCTGCATCGTGCCGCTGGGCCACCGGATTTCTACCGTCGTCGCCATAGTTGCCGTCCCCAGCCCGAAGTGCGCCCTCCGGTCCGACGACGACATGTACCCTGCCGCCGTGTTCATGGTCGCCCATTGCGATCCTGCCGCTGTCGTCACCTTGATCACTGCCCCGATCCCGTCCCGGTTGCTCGTATGCCCCACGAGCCGCAGCGTCAGCCAGTGATTCTTCGTCTCAGTCTCGTTCAGGAGCACATGCGCCGCCCCGCCGTTTGTCGTCACCACGGCGTCCATCCGTCCGTCGTTGTTCAGGTCCCCGATCGCCATTCCGCGGCCTACCCAGGCATCGTGGAAGATGTCACCCGACACGTCCGAGACATCCACGAAGTGCCCCTTCACATTGCGCAGCAGCGCCATCGGCTCCTTGTAGCGCAGCCGGGGTGACACCGTCTCAATGTTGTCCATGTCGTGTCCCTGTGAGATCAGCAGGTCCTTCCACCCGTCGTTATCGTAGTCCATAAAACGTAAACTCCAACCCGAGTGAAGTTGCGACATGGCCGCGAGCCCGCTCGTGAACGACGCGTAGTTGAAGGTGCCGTCCTTGTTGTTCTGGTAGAGCGCGTAGCGCTGGTTCGCAAGGTCCGTCACTACCAGGTCAGGCCACCCGTCGTTGTCATAGTCGGTAAAGTCCACTCCCATACCCGCGTACGTGTTCCCGTCGCCATTCACCGCTACACCCGATTCCAGCCCTACCTCGCTGAACGTGCCGTCCGCCTTCTGGTGAAACAGAAACTCCGGCATCGAATCGTTCGCTACAAACAGGTCGATGCGCCCGTCGCGGTCGTAGTCTGCCAGTGCAATCCCCAGCGCCTTGGCCGGCGTGTCCAGGTGCAGCTTGTTGGCCACTTCGCTGAAGTGCCCGTTGCCGTCGTTGTGATACACCAGCATCGCAATCGGCGGAAACACGTCTGGATGGCAGATGCCGCGATACCCTTCGCGATGTTCGCCGCACCACACATCGTTCCAGTCCCATGTCACGTAGCGGTCTACCACCAGGTCCAGCCGACCGTCATTGTCCAGGTCCACCCAGGCCGCGCTCGCCGACCATCCCCCACCGCTCACGCCGGCCTTCTCCGTCACATCCGTGAACGTGCAGTTGCCATTGTTGTGGTACAGGTGGTTGCTACCGTAGCCGGTCACGTACAAGTCTTCATTGCCGTCATTGTCGTAGTCGCCTACAGCCACGCCCATGCCATAGCCCACGCCCTGTAATCCGGCCTTTTCCGTGATGTCCTCGAACGTTCCGTCCGTCTTCTGGTGATACAGCCGATTCCAGTCCTTCGGCCCTATCTTCTGTGGCACAAAACCCGGCGGAGTTGGGTCGGTGTATGGCGCCCCATTCACAAGATAGATGTCCAGTCGGCCGTCGTTGTCGCAGTCAAACAGCGCCACGCCCGAGCCCATCGTCTCCAGCAGGTACTTTCGCGTCGTGTGCGGCGCCACGTGCTGGAAGTGCACGCCCACCTTCTCCGCCACATCTACAAACCGCGCCGGTACCAGAGCATCGCCCTGCGGCATCACCGTCTGCTGGGCGCCACATGCCGCTGCGCCCAACGTGATGATAGCCAGCAGCGTCGATCCGCTCTGATACAGCCTCATTGCCGGCCTCCCTCTGCAGCCTTCGCCGCGCCCGGCCCGAAGCGCAGCCGCAGGTCGCTCGACGACAGAGAACAACCGCCATCGGGTTGATGGCGGCTAGACCGATGCCCCAGTTGGGATATGGACAAATGGTAGGCGTTGTTTGCTTTTCGCTCTTTCATAGATAGTTGCGCTCACCAGCAATTGGATCGATTAACGCGTGGATTATTCGGGGACACGCCAATCGTCATTCGTAATCGGTGCTTCTCCAGAGCTGATAAGTCTCTCCCAACGGCTGCGATATTTCTGTTCGTAGGAGTGAACGGTCCGATCGTAATTCATGTTCGGGTGGTTTACAAACTGCCAGCTGATGTGAACTTCACGCGCCGACGCAGGCAGATGGAGGCCGTCTTTCTCGATGCGCAATGGCTTGCCATCCACCGTAGCTTGCAGGGGTTCGAGGAACCAGGGCAGGTGCACCACTACTTGGTCCGGCGCGTGTGTGAAGTGGTTGTCCAGAGACAGATGTGCCTCATCATTGCCAACTGCGACTAGCGTAAAGCCAACGCGACCAAAAGTGGTTGTCGCGCCGGAAACAGCAATGCGTTTTCCAGGCCCAAGCCACTCGGGTGAGATCGCGGAGAGCAGGTGCAGATTGCGCCCCTGTTCGCGGACTAGCATGTTGCGCAGCAGGTTGCGGTAGTCCGCGGCAAACCATGCGTGCGGCGTCAGGTTACCTTCGAAGTCGCGTGTGCCCCAGGGGCGGATTGCGTACTCGAATCCTGCATGGGTCGAACTAGTGTGAAGAAGTTCCGCGTAAAACTCGCGGAGCGCCTGCTCCTGTTCGCCGCGCACGAGCTCGGTGAGGGTGTTCTTGATCGTTAGGTAGTGATGCAGAAAGATTCCATCGTCCGGCTCGGCGTATGTACTGATGCCTTCCTGGTACTGAGCTTGCACCTTTTTGAGTGTGGCGGTTACACGTGGATCCCATGGATCGAGCAGCGGCCTTGGAGTAATCGCCAGAAGGTTTCCCCAGTCAGTGCCCTTCCATGCGCCAGCATCGAGACTGGGCGGCAGCGTACCACCCTGGCTGGCGGAAACCTTGTTGAGAAGAGCGAAGAAGACAGTCGCGTAGTCGTTGCGCTCCTTCTCAAAGCGCCGGAGCTCAGCCGTGCGGTTCAGAGCGCGGGCGATCTCGATGCCGGCATCCAGACCGTCAAGAGCAAGGAAGTTGTAACCAGTCAGGTGACCTGGAACATACTCGTTGTCGCGCACATCGGTTGCCGGTATCAGATGCAGCGTATCCTGAGCGCGCGCCTTCTGGAGCCAGTCGAGCGCGCGGAGCATGGAGGGAAAGACGCTGGCAGCGAAGTCGCGATCGTGGGTGATGCGGTAGTGTTCGCCGAAGGAGAGCATGGCTTCGCCCCATCCATCAAATTGATCGGGTTGGGAGACGAAGTTGCCGTCGGATTGTTGGCAATCGAGGAAAAAGCCAAGCACTTGTCCGCCGATGTCTGGGTAGCCGGTGGTGTCGTACATGCGCACGTAGTCGGCATTGTCGCGGAGATAGAAGCGGTGGTACTGCAACTGGCCGGCGGTTTGAATGAATCGGCCGTTGACGATGTTGCGGCCCAGCAGGTCGTAGACGAGGCTGGCGTAGAAGGTTTCGACGGGCTTTGTTTCGGGAAGTTCGATCTGCATGCCGCGGCTCAAAAGCCTGGTCCAGTAGGCTACGACGCCCTGATGCGCTGCGTCGAAGTCAGCCTTCTCCAAGTTGATTGCTTCAGTCGATTCCCTTGCAACTGGAATCAACGGCATGATCAGGTCGATGTTGCGGCTCTCCCCGGGCTTGAGTACCAGCGCGTATTCCACCGTGCAGACGGGGGTGGTGGGCGTGAGTTTCAGCGAGTCGGACGCGGTGGGCAGGATGCGGTTGTAGTGCGTGTTGAAGGTAAGTTGCTCGTGCGGCGCGGGGTCGAGCGGGTAACGGAAGATGATGCGGTTATCGCGCAGGCAAGAGCCGGAGGCCATACGATAGCTCCAGTCGGCGCGGAACGGCTCGCCCGGCTGAGAGTAGCCGCCAAGCTTGTCGGGCAGCACAGGACGACGGAAGCGATTATCCGGCTGCGGCTGGGCAGTGGTTTGTTCTCCATCGTAACGCACAGCCGAAGTGAAAAAGGCCGCGCGCGGTTGGGATCCGGAATTCGTGAGCGTCACACGGATGAAATTGGCGATCTGGCCGGTTGGCGCGGACTCATCTGTCTGTGGCTGCGGAATCTGAGCAGCAAGGACTGTGAGCTTGTAATCGATGCCCTCGTCACTGACCTTATATAGGACGATCGGCAGATAGCCTTGCTCTAAGGTGCGAACACGCGCCGCGATGGGTGTGCGCTCGGGTCCAGTGAAGAACATCAGCTCGCCGTAGCCTGTGTAGAGGAAGCCTTCGGGCGTGATCTCGGTGGCCGAGGGCGCGTTCATGACTCCGATGACGTCAGTGGGGCGGCTGAAATAAGAGAAGGGCTCTCCGGGGCGATCGATATCGGGGTTGACCATCTGCGCGGACAGATGCGCCGACAGCAGCACAGTCAAGAAAGAGCAAAGAGCGAAGAGCGGCAAGATGGGTCGCGGAGATCCGGCGTTGTGTGTCATGGCGATTCCTGTCCTGTGGCATTCTTGACGGCGGTTGCGCGAGCGAGCCAGTTTGCAGAGAAGTGTTTTGGAGGTAAAGATGAAACAATTTTCACGTTTTGAGCCGTGCGGGAAAAGTGGATGAACTGCTTTGCGGCTACTGAGTTGTTCGGGGGATATTGAGGAGCAGTTGCCGCGAGAACGGAACTGCTCCCCGATGAGTGATCAGGCGAGATCGACTTTGAGCGTGAGGCCAATCTCCGAGGTGTGGGCCACAGGAACGGTGACGTGCAACCCGTCGTTCTTCTGGTTCCAGGTTAGATCGCCGTCGTAACCGAGGATGCGGACGCGCTGGATTTTGCCGATTGCCTGCGGGCTCAACAGTCCCAGAGACTTGACGACGGCTTCGTCGGGACGGCCCATCACGAAGGAGTAGATTGTGCTGCCCTTCGTGGTAAAGCGAATGTCCTCGGCGGTGAGCGCCTGCTGCTTGTCCTCGTTGAAGTTGCCGGCCTCAATCTTGCGCTGAGTTGACGGCCCTTCGCCGTAGGCCTTCCACGGACGCGAGGAGTAGATGCCTTCAGAGTTGACCTGCATCCACGCGGTGATGTCGTCGAGGACCTTAATCTCTTCAGAATCGAGTTCGCCGGAGTTGGGCAGCGGGAAGTTGAGCAACAGGTTGCCGTTCTTGCTGACAATGTCGACGAGCATGTCGATGACTGTTTTTGCCGACTTGTATTTGGCGCCACGCTTATAGTGCCACTCGCCAATGCACGTGTCCGTCTGCCAGGGGTTCGGAGAGATGCCATCAGCAACGCCGCGTTCGTGGTCCAGAGCGCAGGTGCCGACGGCGCAGTCAGTGTTTTCCTTGCTGTTATAGACGGCTTCAACTTTTCCGCCGTGTTGGTCTGCGCTAGCGTTGTACAGATGCGCGACCATTTGCAGGCCGTAGTCCTCGAAGGGAAGATGGCCGTCGGTGTAGAGAAGGTCAGGTGTGTACTTGTCGATGAGGTCAGTGATGCGAGCCAGATAGTGGCGCTTCCATGCATCGGGAATGCCGTCGTCATTCCAATCGAGCTTGTCGCCGAAGCGCTCGACATCGGCGTCGTGATAGAGATCGGCGTAGCGCGCATCTGTACCGTCGTAGGGTACGCCGGCCAGGGGGCCGGTCTTGTCGGAACAGTGGGCGACCGCGAACCACTTGTAGCTGATCCACAGATGTTCGCTGACACCGAATCGCAAACCATGCTTGAGCGCGGCGTCACGCCAGATTCCGACGACATCCTTTCTGGGGCCCATTTTTACTGAATTCCAGCGGGTGTACTTGGAATCCCAGAGATCGAAGTTGTCATGATGCACACCCATGCTGACGAAGTAGCGGGCACCGGCCTTCTTATACTGTCCCATCAGATGATCGGGGTCCCACTTGTCGGCGTGCCAGCGGTCCACGAGATCCTTATAGCCCACTTTGGATGGATGACCATATGTTGCAACATGATACTTGTACTGGTCGGAGCCCTGCATGTACATGTTGCGCGCGTACCAGTCGCCAGCTTCGACGGCCGATTGCGGACCCCAGTGCGACCAGATGCCGAACTTCGCGTCTCGGAACCACTCGGGAATGCGATAGGTTCGCAACGACGAACGTGTGGGCTGGAAGGGTCCGGTGGCCAGGCCGCCCTTTGCGCGAGCGATGCGTGGCAGTGCCAATGTGGAACAGGCTCCACCCACCAATTGAAGTAATTCACGCCGGCTGATCGGCATCGAGATATCCTCCTGGGCGCGATGCGAAATGCGCGCTTCGTTATGACTTTCGGTGAGACTTGCTG
>DCFV01000039.1:7124-16553 GCA_002314435.1 Acidobacteriaceae bacterium UBA1795
GGGACGGATCGGACGCCGCCAGCGACGCGCGCAGGCGCGCCTCGGCTTCGGCAGTCCAGTAGCCGCAGTTCAAACTGAGAAAGACCGAGGTGTACGGGATGCACAGGGTGGTTTTGAGAATCAGGATGCGGAAGAGCGATGCAGCCTCATCGAGACTGGCGATGATCTGCTCGTGTGGAAGCACCTGGAGATCATGCGAGGCCAGGAGTTGCTCCAATTCGCGCCGGTACACGTCGACGCCGGGCGCGACTTTCTCGGGAACGTGCGCGAGTTCCTGATCGGTGTAGATGATCGGGCGGATGTGTTTTTGGCTCGAGAGGGATGCTAGCACCTTCCGTAGTACTTCAAGTTGATCGGCGCCGGTCGCGATGGTTTCAATGCCGGGGCTGGAGTGGGCCGGGTAAGCAGAGTCGGCGATAACAATCCAGTTGCGATGCCCGAAGTTGGGTAGTATGCGGTCAAGTGCGAGTTCCCAATCACTATTCGGCAATGAATTGCTGGAGTTCACGAAGAGCCTCGCTGAGGTGAGTTGGCAAGTTGGTGTACGAACGATGAACTGACATGTGGACGCGTAGAGCGAAATCGAATGCAACGTAGGCGTTGGGGCGCGATGGAGGCAGGCTGGCAGCCCCAACGCTGGAGGACGCGGAAACCATTATCAATCCGACGCCTCCGGAAAAACCTATTCTGCGTCCGGACAAACGGCAACCTTTCCACAGCGGCCTGACGCCATCAGTCGATAGGCCTCAGGAGCCTGCTTGAGCGGGAACCTGTGGGTGATGATCTGCTCAGGATGCAAGTTCCAGCGTACTAGCCGCTCGACGAGCTCTTCCATGAGCCAGGTCGACGTGACCCACGAACCCAGGATCGTTTTCTGATCGTGGATGATATCGGGGGATGGGTTAAAGGCGACCGTGCCGCCCTCACCGATCATGACCATCTTTCCCCATTTGCGGGTGGCGCGGATGGCGATGGCGCGGGCTTCGGCATTGGCGGAGCAATCGACGGCGCGCTCGACGCCGTAGCCACCGGTAAGGTCGCGTACCTGCGCGACGTTGTCGGGGCCGGCGGCGAGGACGTTGTCACAAAGTCCCAGACTGAGGGCGAGGTGACGGCGCTCCTCAGCGATGTCGATGCCGATGATCTTTTCTGCGCCAAGCTTGCGGCAGAGGGCTCCGGCGGCGAGGCCGACCGGTCCGAGGCCGGTGATGAGAACGGCATCGTTGCCGCAGATACCCATCTTCTCGAGGCCCTCGTAGACCGTGCCGAAGCCGCAGGCAACCTGGGCACCATCGAGGAAGCTGAGGCTGTCGGGAAGGTAGATCAGGTCCTTCTCTTCGGCTATCATGTACTCGGCCATGCCGCCGTCGCGCTGCCATCCGTAGGCGCGGCGATATTCCGCGCTGGTGCAGGAGATCATGTAACCGCGGCGGCAGTCGTTGCAGACGCCGCAGCCGGAGATGTGATAGACGATGACGCGATCACCGGCCTTAAACCTGCGGCAGCCCGGGCCAGCTTCGACGATGACACCGCAGGGCTCGTGGCCGGCGATGACTCCCTGATAACCCTCCGGGCCTTTTCCCAAATGCTCGTGGTAGATGCAGCGAATGTCGGAGCCGCAGATGGTGGAGGCGCGCACGGCTAGAAGTACTTCTCCGTGCCCAGGCGCGGGAACGGGAACGTCTTTCAGTTCCACGGTGCTGTCGCCAGGAAGATAAGCGGCTTTCATGGTCTTGCTCATTTCGTATGTCCTCCTCCCCCCGGCTTCCGCAAGCCTGCGGCATGAGGGGCGTGAGTTGAGAGCTGCCCGATCATGGCGGCGTGATTTCCCCGTTCCGGTCCCAGAGGTCTTCCCAGGTCTGGTTGTCTTTCCAGAGGAAGACTTGTCCCTTGATGAGCCGGCAATTTCGGTCAATCCGGGCGATGTCGTTCATCTCCTGCTCAGTGAGCGGGTCGTGGACGGCGCACTGCAGGTTGGCAAGGATATTGCGCGGATTAGTGGAGAAAGGAATGGGAATCTGACCGCGCTGCACGGCCCATTTGATGCAGACAACGGCGGGATGAACGCCATGCTGCTTCGCAATGCGGCGGATGACTGGATCTTCAGTAGGCGAAGTGTCTTCGTCTGTTCGATCCCGCTCCGGGCGAGCAGGTGATCCGATGGGCGAGAAGCCGATGGGTTGGATTCCGTTGCGCATCAAGTACTCGAAGAACTCGGGCTGCTGAAAATGCGGGTGCAACTCCATCTCGTTGGCCACCGGTTTAATTCGGGCGTCGCGGAGCAACAGCTTCGTCTTCGGGATGGTCATGTTGGAGGTTCCGATATTGCGCACCCAGCCCCGATCGACAAGCTCCTCCATCTTGCGCCACGTGCGCATGTAGTTCTCGTGGATATAGGGCTGTGCGTTGGGGCTGCGGGCACCTACGTCGCAGCCGGGCGGATGATGATTCGGAAACGGCCAGTGGACAAGGTAGAGGTCAAGGTACTCGATCTTCAAATCGGCCAGAGACTTGGCGCACGACGCGATCACGTCATCTTCGCCGTGCTTGTCGTTCCAGAGCTTGGAAGTGATCCAAAGCTCTTCGCGGCGCAAGCCGCTCTTGAAGAGTCTTTCGAAGGATTCGCCGACCTGCTTTTCGTTTCCGTAGACCGAGGCGCAATCAAAATGCCGGTAGCCCACCGATGCTGCATACTCGACAGCCTCGGCGACAGCGGAGGGCGGAACATGGTCGGAGCCGAATGTGCCCAGACCGATTGCGGGAATTTGCACACCTGAGTTGAGGGTTCTAACCGGAATATCAGCGGGATTTACAGGATTGGACGGAGAACACTCCGGGACGTTCGCAAGCCGCGTCATAATGGAAGACTCCAGTGAAGTCAACGATAACTTGAACGTTGTAAATTATGGGTATGTGTTCTGTCCGTTGTCAAGAACGGCTGGAAAAATAGTGCGTAAATTATCTTGGGAGCGATGGAGACGATGGCGGGAGATGGACGCCGGAATCGAGAGCGTTGCTCGCGCGATCGCAATCCTGCTGCACGTTAGGCAACATATTTCCTGGAGTACACTCACGTTATGGCGACGCGCCTCAAGGACATTGCCCAGGATCTGGGCCTCTCAGTTGTCACAGTATCCAAGGTTTTGCGTGATCACCCCGACATCGGAGCGGAAACGCGCAAACGTGTACTGAAACGGATGAAGGAGCTCAATTACCACCCCAACCTGGCAGCACGGGCGCTGGTAACAGGGCAGACATGGACACTAGGTCTTGTGGTGCCTGACCTGCTGCATCCGTTCTTTGCTGAGATCGCAAAGGTGATTTCCACGGAGATCCGCAAGCACGGCTACAGCCTGCTGATCTATTCGTCTGACGAGGATCCAGAACTGGAGGCGCAGGAGATCCGACAGCTACTGGCGCGGCGAGTGGACGTGATCATGGTTGCCTCCGCTCAGTGGACATTGGAGAGCTTTCGCCAGATTGAGGAGCAGAAGATTCCTTACATTCTGCTGGATCGCAGCCTTCAAGGATTAGAAGCGAACTTCATCGGTGTGGACGATGAGGCGGTGGGTGCCCTGGCCACGGAGCACCTGATCGAACAAGGCTGTAGGCGGATTGCCCACATTCGAGGTCCAGAGGTGAGCACAGCGGTTGGACGTCTGGAGGGGTACCGGAGAGTCCTTGCCTCGTACAACATGACGCCCATGCCGGGGCACATCGTTTCGCTTGGTAGTTCAGGAGACAGCCGAGGCGAACGCGGCGGGTACGACGCGGCCAGGAAGCTGCTGGCCACTAAGCCGCGCCCTGACGGCATTTTCTGTTTTAACGATCCTTCGGCCATGGGAGCCATGCGCGCGATCATCGATTCTGGGCTGCGGATTCCCGAAGACCTGGCTGTAGTGGGATGCGGCAACCTTTCGTTCTCGGACTTTCTGCGAGTGCCGCTCACCTCTGTGGACCAGGGAAATGAGGATATCGGGAAGCGCGCGGCAGCCCTTGCCTTGAACATGGCGCGCAAACGGAGCCCCATGCGTCCCCGCGCGGAGCTCATTGCGCCGCACCTCGTTGTGCGGGCTTCAAGCCGGCGGATGGCACCGAAGAAGTAGAAACCCGGCGCTGCACAGGACTATCGCTGCCCGGGCTCTGTGCTTCAGTTCCAGCGGAGGGTCCGAAATTGCTGTGTCCTTCCCCTGTCCGCTGGACACTGTGTTTACCCACGCAGATTGTGCAGCTTAAGCGCCAGGGTCAAACCAGCCAACCCTTTCTGTTGACACCCATATTTTAGCGATGTTAGTTTGTGTCCGTCGTAAAGTTTACGTTAACTTTAACGACATAACTGGCAGAAGCCCGCGCAGACGCAGTCGAGACCGAAGTCGAGTTGGCAGACAGCCTCACCCGAACGATGCAGCTACGGCGATGGATCTGGTGTGCTTTCGCCTACGGCTAAAGAGCGCGATCGGCCTGCGTGATGGGGAGCCCCGTTTTGTGGAGCTGCCTCACGAGGATTGACGCATTTCGATTCGGGGTGCGATGCCGGCATCCCGGCATGTATTTCAGGAGACGTTATGAACGGCATGAGTAAATGCAGGTTCGCATTATTCGCTTCGATTCTCTTCCTGATGACTGGCTCCTTGGCCAGGGCCCAGTGGGTGCCGCTTGCTAAGGACGCGGATGCGGAGAACCGAATCTCCTGGTGGCGCGAGGCACGCTTCGGCATGTTCCTGCACTGGGGCGTGTATGCCATTCCCGGGCGCGGCGAATGGGTGCAGTGGGACGAGCAGATCCCTGTGAGCGAGTACGCCAAGCTCGCCGATCAATTCAAGCCTGAACACTTCAATCCCGATGCCTGGGCCGCGCTGGCCAAAGAGGGCGGCATGAAGTACATGGTGCTGACCTCACGGCATCACGACGGATTTGCGTTGTTCGATGATCCCGGGAGCAGCTTCACAGCCGTTAAATCGGCTGCGCATCGCGATCTTGTGGCGGACTACGTGAAGGCGGTACGCAAAGCCGGGCTGCGCGTTGGTCTGTACTACTCACCGCTCGACTGGCGCTTCCCGGGCTTCTACTTTCCCGGCGTTTATCGCGATAACGCGGAGGAACTTCGCGAGCAATACAATCGGCAGATCGATGAACTTGCGTCGCATTACGGCAAGCTCGACGTTGTCTGGTTCGATGGCGGCGGGAACGAATGGCTTGGTTTTGGCGGCCTCGCGTGGGGCGAGCATGGATGGCAGGGGCGGGCCAAGGACAAACCGTACACCGGCTCGTTCGACTGGAACGACAAGCGGACTGTGGGACATCTGCGCGAGCTGCAGCCGGATGTGGTAATCAACGATCGCACGAACGCTCCGGCAGATTTCCGCTCACGCGAAGGCGACGGAGCGCTTGGCGACTTTGAGAATCGCTACCCTTGGGAGCTGTGCACGACGATATCGGAAGGCGCCTGGGGTTATACACCGAATGCCAAGGTGAAGCCTCTCAATCGGCTAATTCATCTGCTGGTCGGCGCAGCTGGGCGCGATGGCAATTTCCTGCTCAACGTGGGGCCTCAGCCCGATGGGCAGATCGACGCTGCGCAGGCTGAGCGAGTGCGGGAGATAGGCCGTTGGCTAGGTGCAAACGGAGAGAGCATCTACGGAACACGCGGTGGCCCGTGGCTGCCTGGACCCTACGGCGTTTCGACGCACAAGGGGAAAGCGATTTATGTACATGTTCTTCAGGCGTCGAAGGACTTCAAGCTCTCGTTGCCGAATCTTCCTGTGCGCGTGACCAAAGCAGCAGTGCTGCATGGGGCTGAACTGCAGTTCAAGCAATCGGAACGCGGGCTGGTGATTGATATTCCGGCGGCATCTGTGGATGCGATCGATACCGTGCTCAAGCTCGAGATTGAACAGCCCTGGACAACACAGGCTGTAATCCCAGTGCCGGCATCCTAGGGCTTTGCCCGGCTTATTAACGATTGGCGATATTCAAACCAGTGGATGGTTCCGTGAACAGTTCTCTGCAATCTTCAAATACGGAGTGCGATGCGCCGTTGTTCAAGAGCGGCACTTTGCTTCCATTTCTGCTGGTGACCTCGCTGTTCTTCTTGTGGGGCGTGCCGAATAACCTGAACGATGTGTTGATCCGGCAGTTCATGAAGTCGTTTCAGATTTCTCGGTTTCAGGCAGGTCTGATTCAGTCAGCATTCTATGTTGGCTACTTTTCGCTGGCTACACCGGCGGCGCTTCTTATGCGCCGATTCGGCTATAAAGTGGGTTTTCTGCTTGGCCTGGTGCTAATGGGATGCGGATGCGTCTTGATGTGGCCCGCTGCACTGGTCGAACAGTACTCTTTCTTCCTGTTTGCGCTGTTTGTAATTGCCAGCGGCCTTTCCTTTCTTGAGACGGCTGCGAATCCATTCATCGCACAGTTGGGCGATCCGGCTACAGCAGCGCGCCGGCTGAATATCTCGCAGGCGTTCAATCCATTTGGCTCGATTGCTGGTGCGCTGATTGGAACGCGGTTTATCTTCTCGGGGATCGAGCTGACGGCTGACCAAGTGAATGCCATGCAGGCGAGCCATACGTACGCGCAGTATCTGCGCACGGAGACACTGCGTGTCGTGGCGCCGTATATAGTAATCGGCGGAGTGGCTTTCGCGCTGGCGCTCGTGATATGGCGAGTGACGTTCCCGCCTGTGGCTGTGGAGAGTGTGCAGGGTACGATGGATTTGCCGGGACAAGGGGGGTTCCGCAGCCTGCTGCGGTATCCGCACTTCCTGTTGGCGATCCTAGCGCAGTTCATGTACGTGGGTGCGCAGGTGGGGACGTGGAGCTACTTCATCCAATACGTACAGGACAACGTACACAGCACGGAAAAAATTGCCGGGTATTTTCTGACAGGGACGCTGGCGAGCTTCGGTGCGGGCCGCATGGTTTCGTCTGCGTTGATGCGTTACTTCCGTCCTGAGCGGCTGATGGGGCTGTACAGCATTGTCAACATCGGCCTGCTGGTTGTGGGAGTTCTGAACCCGGGCTGGGTAGGGCTGTGGGCGATCTTCATTTCAAGCTTCTTCATGTCTGTGATGTATCCGACGATTTTTGCGCTGGGGGTGGAAGGACTCGGCGAGAACACGAAGATCGGCGCATCGCTGCTGGTGATGGCGATTATTGGCGGCGCTGTGCTTACGCCGCTGATGGGCCTGCTGTCGCAGGCGACGGGGCAGATTGCGATGGCGTATATGATTCCGCTGGTGGGCTACGGCTTCGTGCTGCATTATTCGTTCTGGGGATGCCGCTTGAAGCCGCGAACGACCACAGCGAGCATCCGCTTGTAACAGGTTCTTGAGCGCTCGATAACAGGATGTGCAGGGAGTGACCTCCATAATGAATTCTGAACGGACTGGCTCTGGTGCGAAGGCACAGGTATTTTGCCGGATGGTGCGACGGGATCTGTGCGGACTTTCACTTGCGGCGCTGCTTGTGGTTGGCTTCGCTGCTGTTCCGGCCGGAGGCCAGTCAAGGCAGGAGACTTCCGCGTGGAAAAACGGACACTACCAGATTGAGCGGAAAGGTGTGGTCGAGCGATCGGATATTGTGCTGCAACGGCCGAATCTAAAACCGAGCGAAGCCATGCCCTTGGGCAACGGTCGGCTGGGCGTTGCAGTTTGGGCGGAAGATGGCTTGACCGTGCAGCTGAATCGAGCCGATACGTGGCCTGTGCGCCTTTCGCCGGGACAGGTTGTGCTCGAGGGGCTGAAGAAGCTGACTTCTGCTGCAGACTATGAGGGACGCCTGAACCTTTACAACGGAGAGTTTGTGGAGAGTGGCGGCGGCATGCAGGCGACCGCGTACGTCGATGACGCGCAGGATGCGCTGGTAATTGACGTAAAAGGGGCTGACCCCGAAGCGGTGCAGACGGCGAGGCTGCGGCTTTGGGCTCCGCGCAAGCCGAAGGTGATTGTGCACGAGGCGACGGGTGCTCTTGCGGAAACCTGGCTCGACAACAAAGAGGCCGGCGCAAGCAACGAGACCTTTGGGTCGTTGGCTGCTGTTACGGCCGATGCGCGCGAGATACATGCGCATGCGGACGATGCCGTGTCGATCACGATCAGTTTCAAGCCGCATCCAGATGGGACGTTCCGGGTACTGGTTGCATCGCCCGCATGGCGCGGCGGTGATGCTCCTGCAGAATCTACACGGCTGTTGGCGTCGGCAAAGTCAATTCGCGCGGACGGGCACCGCGCGTGGTGGAACGGCTTTTGGGATCATGTTGGCCTGATGAAGCTTTTCTCTCCGGATCACGCAGCTGAGTACTTTGAAAACCTGCGGATGATCGATCTGTTCGCGGCCGCTGCGGAAAGCCGCGATCGGCTTCCTGGCGGGCAAGCCGGCGTTGGCGATCTGTTTTCGCCGCTGCGCGATGAGCACCAGTGGGGACCGTCCGCCTACTGGCATTGGAACCTGCGGATGCAGGTGAGCGCGAATCTGGGAGCGGGTGCTGCAGAACTGAATGCACCGTATTTCCGCCTGTACCGGGAGAACCTGGACAACATTCTGGCGTGGACGAAAAAGCACATGGGCGGCAGGCCCGGCGCGTGTGTGCCGGAGACGATGCGCTTTAACGGAGCCGGATACGAAAACGAGGCGTGGCTTAATGGGCCTGTGCCAGTCAATTGCGGCGAAGACTGGCATCCCTACTACAACGCGCGCACGATTTCAACAGGACTGGAAGTGTCGCTGTGGATTTGGGCGCAGTATGAGTACACGGGCGATCTGGAGTTTCTGAAGAAGAACTACCCTCTGATGCGCGAGTCGGCGCGGTTTCTGCTGGCGTACGGGAAGCGTGATGCGCAGGGAGTGCTGCACACGTTCCCGTCGAATGCACACGAGAACAACTGGGATGTGCACGACCCGACAACGGACATTGCGGCGATGCGGGCGGTGTTTCCACAGATCGTGAAGGCGGCGAAACTGCTGCAAACGGATGCGGGTCTGGTGCGTGAACTCGAGGCACAGATCACAAAGCTGCCCGAGCTGCCGCTGGCGACGATTGCGTCGCCGACGGCGCTGACGCAGGAAGGGGCCGACAGCGCGGATACAATCATCGCGAGCAGCTACGATCCGGCGGCCGAGGTGCACAACTCGGAGAACATCGGGCTGGAGCCGGTTTGGCCGTATGGGCTCGTGGGCGACGACGGACCGCTGCACGCACTGGGAGTGCGTACCTTTGCTCATCGGCCGAACAAGAATGTGAACGACTGGAGCTACGATCCGGTGCAGGCGGCTCGGCTGGGACTGGCCGATGAATTGAAAGCGAGCCTGCGCTCGTTGACGGAGCAGCACCAGACCTACCCCAACGGCTTTGCAAGCTTCGCCGGCGGCAAAGAGTTCTACGTGGAGCAGGTGGGGATTGTGGCCGATACGCTGCAGAAGGCGCTGGCGG
>DCFV01000039.1:16882-17311 GCA_002314435.1 Acidobacteriaceae bacterium UBA1795
ACGGTTTCTCTGCTGCATGGGAACAAGGCGGACGTGCAGATGCGCAATGGCAAGCCGGTGAGCGTCGGACTGGAGATTGCGACGGCGGGTACGGTAACGCTGCGTAACCCGTGGCCGGGGGAAGCGGTGGAAGTTGTCGATGCGCGGAATGGATCGGTCGTGCTGCCAGCACACTCAAATGCGGTGCTTGCGTTTCCAGTGCAGGCTGCGAAAGACTACCTCGTCAGGCGGGTTGCAGAGGCGAAAGCCAACCAACGCTTTGATGCAGTGAGCGGCACGCGCGCGACCGCACCGAAGTCTCTGGGAGCGAGCAGGATTGGACTGGAGAAGTGAGTTGCGGCGGATAGTACGGCGACTACGGAGACGCAGGGCCCTGAGCCTGCTGTGAACGAGGGAGGAAGACTTGCTTTTCACGCGACGCCGCTTTTT
>DCFV01000243.1:0-3655 GCA_002314435.1 Acidobacteriaceae bacterium UBA1795
AGTGTGCCCGGCCGCGAGGGCCGAAGATAAGGCCCTGGATCCGGGCTTGGTGCGCCGCGCGCTCACGGCGGAACTGCACAACGCGCCGGACGGCAAGTTTCCCATGCGCTACCGACTGCGCAAGACGAGTCCGCGCATCTCCACGACGAAGGACATTGTGGAGACCAAGGAAGGCGCCGTGGCGCGGCTGGTGGCGGTGAACGACAATCCATTGAGCGCGGACGACGAGCAAAAGGAATTGGACCGACTTGCAGTTCTGCAGCAGGACCCCAGCAGGCAGAAGAGCCGGAAACAGTCTCAAGACGAGGACCTAAACCACGTTCTGAAGATGCTGCGCGTGCTACCCGACGCCTTTCTCTACACCTACGCGGGCCCGGGACAGGGCCCGACGGGAAAGGTGGAGAAGTTCAGCTTCAAGCCAAACCCGAGGTTTGACCCGCCAGACCTGGAGACGCAGTTACTGACGGCGATGACGGGTGAGATCTGGATCGATCCGGCGCAGGTGCGCGTGACGCGACTGGAGGGCCACCTGAACCGCGACGTGGACTTCGGCTGGGGCATTTTGGGGCGCCTGTTCAAGGGTGGCTGGGTGACCATCGAGCAGGCGGACGTGGGAAATCGCCAGTGGCGGATCGTGCGCTTCCAGATGGCAATGAATGGCCGTGTGCTGTTCAGGACCAAGAGCTTCGACACGCTTGAAGAGGAGTCAAAGTTTGTCCAGATGCCGGCGACCATTGGCTCAGCACAGGCCGTCGAGATGCTGCGCGGAGAGCCTGCGCGGCTGGAGCCAGGTGGGCACTGAGGCAGACGACTCAGGACATTTTGTAGCGGAAACGAAACAGCCCCACCGCGAAGGTGGGGCTGTCTGCTTTCGGAAGGAACACCGAAACTACTTGACCTTGGCGAAGACGATGACCAGGGTGAAGAGGGTGAGCGACTCGATGAGAGCGAGGCCGAGCACCAGGAAGGTGAAGATGCCAGCGCGCGCTCCGGGGTTGCGGGCAAGAGCTTCGACGGCCGAACCGACCGCCTTGCCCTGACCAAGACCGCAGAGACCGGCCGCAATACCCATGCCGATACCGGCGCCGATCGGCACCAGGCTGGCTGCGCCCGTGCCGCCGTCTGCGAAGGCCGGAATGGCGAAGCAAAGAGCCGCCAGGGCCATGAACATGTACTGAAGTTTCCGCATAGTTCTCCAGCTTCCCTATGAATTGACCGCCAGTGGGTGGTTGAGGCTCACCGTGCTGGCCCCCTCACGCTTGCGGCCTTACCGTTGATCCGGAGCAGAAGCGTTCTCCGGCGGAATCTTTCTCGTCTGCGGACGAGGGTGGTGGCGGAAAATCAATGCTCGTGCGAAACCGCCAGCGACAGGTAAATCATGGTCAACAGCATGAAGACGAAGGCCTGGATGACGGACACGAAGACGTGCAGGCCAAGAAACACTGCCGGAATGGCGACCGGAATGAGCGAGAAGAAGACGAGCGTCACCAGATCGCTGGCAAACATGTTGGCGTAAAGACGGATGGTGAGCGAAAGCACACGCGCCAGGTGCGAAACGATCTCAATGGGGAACAGAAGCCATGCCATCCACCACACCGGACCAGCGAAGTGCTTGAGGTAGCCAACAAGCCCCTGCGCGCGCAGTCCGTGAAAGTTGTAGTAGAGGAAGGTGAGCACAGCCAGGCCGAGCGGCACCACGGGCGCCGTGGTGGGAGCGGGCACACCGGGGATGAGGCCGATCAGGTTGTTCAGCAAAACGAACAGGAAGATGCAAGTGACGAAGGACTGGAAGCTCTGGTACCCGTGGCCGATGATCTGCTCTGCCTGGCCGCCGATGGCATCGTGGATCATCTCGGCGATCTGCTGCGCGGAACCTGGCTTCTCGACCGAGAGGCTCATGCGGACGATCACGAAGAATGCAATCAGGCCGGCTGCGACAAGAAGTTCCAGCGCGAAGGTGTTGTCGATGGCCGTGGCCGGGTTGGCCGGAATTCCCAAGGCATGGAACAGAGAGGCGACCATGCCGCCGAACAGATAATTCAACAGGCGGGTAATTGCAAGCGAGTCCGACATGAAGATCCGTTCTTTCTTAAGTTTGGCCGGGCCGGGCGCTACGCGCGTTTACTCACGCAGCAGTCGAATCACTTCCCATCCTACGGTCATGACAGCCAGACCGAGGCCACAAAGGAGCGCTACGACCGAACCCTGGAAACATTTTAGGCTACCATAAATAGCCCCTGCGAAGACTGCGAGCCGGATCACAAAGAAGATGACCACGGCGGCGGCACTGCCGGGGGTGCGCTGCTTGTCCATGCGGGCGTTGAAGACGCGGACAAGGTGGCGCCACTCGAGCACGCTGGCCGAGGAGATGGCCGCGCCGGTGGCGAGCATGGCGGCGTTGCGCCAGTTGGAGCCGATCCAGACGGCGCCCGAGGCAAGCAGGCCGAGCACTACGGTGGACCACAGCGCACGCCGGAGCATCTGCTCGAGCGCTTCATCGGTGAGGTCGACGATGGGGTGACTTTCCTGGGTCGTCATTTCGTATCTTGGGATTTCTCTTTTTCTGCGCCGGATTCTTCCTTTGCTGGGCCCGTCCCGGCGCCCTTCTCGGCATCGATAGCCATCCGAACTACATAGAACAGACCGGAGATGCAGCCGAAGATGACCCCGGCGAGGGTCAGCCAGCTCTGGTGCAGCTTGGCGTCAGCCCATGCACCGGCCAGCCAGCCGATGACCATGGCCGAAGGCAAAACGAACGCTACCTGCAACAGCTTTTCCGCCTGCACCAGGCTGTCGAAGCCCACGGCTGCTTTGCCGCGCGGACGGCGCTCCGGGATGGGATTGTGGAAGGGCATGAGGCCAAGCACCAGCATACAGGGTGAATGAAGCAGCAGGTATACTTCCCTTTTGGGCATTTTTCAAGAAAAGCGGAAGGAAATACTGTGTTCGATTCAGAGTTTGAGCGCGGGCTGTTCGAACTGCGCAGGAGCAAGCTGCAGGAGATCGAGAAGCTGGGACAGGCGGCTTATCCCAACCAGTTCCCTGCCTCGCACACCATCACTGACGTGCGCGACAAATGGGATGAGGCGACCGGCGAAGAGTTGGAAACCCACCGCACGACCGTGGCGGTGGCGGGACGCATCATGGCTATTCGCGCACAGGGCAAGGCGGGCTTTGCCACTCTGCAGCAGGGCGGCGAGCGGCTGCAGATCTACGTGCGGCTGGACGCAGTGGGCGAGCAGGGATTCGCGCTTTACAAGCTGCTGGATCTGGGCGACCACATTGGCGTGGTTGGCTACCTGTTCCGCACGCGCACGGGAGAGCTTACGATTCATGCGGAGCGGCTGACCTTCCTGGCCAAGGCGATGCTGTCGTTGCCGGAGAAGTTTCATGGGCTGGCGGACAAGGAGATTCGCTACCGCCAACGCTACGTGGACCTGTTCACGAATCTTGAGAGCCGCGAAGTGTTTGTGAAGCGAGCCAAAGTGCTGCGCGCGCTGCGGCAGTTCTTTGACGAACGCGGGTACCTGGAAGTGGAAACGCCAATGATGCAGCCGATTGCCGGCGGCGCGGCGGCGCGGCCGTTCAAAACGCATCACAACGCGCTCGACATGGATTTGTTTTTGCGCATTGCGCCGGAGCTCTACCTGAAGCG
>DCFV01000243.1:3990-10130 GCA_002314435.1 Acidobacteriaceae bacterium UBA1795
CGCAACGAGGGCGTGAGCACGCAGCATAATCCTGAGTTCACGATGGTGGAGTTTTACCAGGCCTACGCGAACTATCAGGACATGATGCAGATGACCGAAGACCTGATGGAGTTTGTGGCACGCGAAGTGAACGGCGTAACCACGACCGAGTTCAACGGGCACACCATCGACCTGGGCAAGTGGGAACGGCTGACAATGCGGGCGGCGATTCAGCAGTACTGGCCAGCGGAAGCAGGTGCGAAGCCGGCGGAGACGGCCTTTACCTCGGTCGAGGTGCTGCAGGCGCGGCTGCACGCGGCGCTCGGCTCGCTGGAAAAAGCCGCGGGCCTGACAACGACACTGACGCCTGAGCGGCTGTCGGAGCTGAAGACAATTCACGACGCGGTGACGGTGGTTTACTACGACTCGATGAAGGGCGCGCCGCTGGGCAAGTCGATCTACAACCTATTTGAAGCAGTGGTAGAACCGTTCCTGATTCAGCCGACGATCATCTACGACTATCCGACAGTTGTGTCTCCTCTCTCGAAGGCCAAGCCGGACGATCCTGAACACGTGGAGCGGTTCGAGTTCTTCGCGGGCGGCTTTGAACTTGGGAATGCCTTCAGCGAGCTGAACGATCCAGTGGAGCAGCACAAGCGCTTTGAGTCGCAGCTGACCCAGCGCGAGCACGGCGACGACGAAGCGCACCAGATGGACGAGGACTACGTGCGCGCGCTGGCCTACGGCCTGCCCCCGACGGGCGGCGAAGGCATTGGCGTGGACCGGCTGACCATGCTGCTTACCGGCTCGCGGTCGATCCGCGACGTGATTCTGTTCCCGCTGATGAGAAACACAGGAAACAAGGATCAGGGATCAGTGAACAAGGATCAGGGCTCGGACAACTAGCTACACTGAGGCTGCGTACAGCTTTGAATATTCTTTTTGTCGGCGACATCTTTGGCAGCGCAGGGCGCAGGATTGTACGCGAGCATATCGGGCACGTGTGCGAAGCCAACAACGTGGAGTTGGTGGTGATGAACGTCGAAAACGCCGCAGGCGGTTTCGGCATTACGCCGCAGATTGTCGAGGAACTGTTCGAGCTGGGCGTGGACGTGATGACCACTGGCAACCACGTGTGGGACAAGCGCGACCTGATCGACTACATCTCAGTACCTGCCGAAAGCCAGGATCGGCCGCGCCGTGTGCTGCGCCCTGCGAACCTGCTGCCGGGGTTGCCGGGCTACGGCGTGTTTGAAGGCACCACGGAGAGCGGTGTGGACTACGCGGTCATCGACCTGATGGGACGCGTGTTCATGTACGGCACCAACGACCCGTTCCACCTGGCGAACGACCTGCTTGCAGGCATCAAGGCCAAAGTGATCGTCGTCGACTTTCACGCCGAAGCTACCAGCGAAAAGGTCGCGATGGGTTGGCATCTGGATGGACGCGTGACGGCTGTACTAGGCACGCATACACACATCCCTACGGCCGACCAGCGCGTGTTGCCCGGGGGAACTGCCTACCAGACAGATGTGGGCATGAGTGGGCCCTACGACAGTGTGATCGGCGTGGAAAAGGACCTGGTGCTGCACCGCTTCCTGACCGGCATGCCTGGCAAGTTTGAGGCGGCGAAAGGCAACCCGAAGATGTGTGCGACGCTCATCGCCTGCGACCCGGCCACGGGCCATGCCACACACATTGAACGGATCATGCTGGGCGAGTAGAGCCGACCCCGACTATTGCGCGGGCGGAACGGGCCGCGGCGCGTGAAGGGCATGGACCAAAGCATGGGGTGCGGCTGGGCAGCCTCGTCAGCGAAGCGAATTAACTCACCGTCGTTGTTCTTCACATCGATATTGGCAGAGAGCGCGGCAAGGGATGGCCCGGCGCGGGCAGCACGGGCACAGGCACCGGCTTTAATGAGGTGTTTGACCTCGCACACTCGTCTGTGCTGCCAGTTACCCGTTGCTGGAGGCGGCAAGGGCCGCAACCAGCAAGAGTAGGGAAACATCCGAAACGAACCATTTTGGGCCCGGACTACCACACCTCGGCAACTCGAACCTGCGCGCAAAAACAAGAAGGGCAGCCTTTGATAAGGCTGCCCTTTTCGATCCCAGGAACGGGCTGAGCGTTTAGCTGGCCTTGCGGTGCGCGGCGGCCGGCTTGTGCGCGGGAGCAGCCTTCTTCTTCTCCGGCTGCACGATGCCGTCACGCAGAACGATCTGTGCGCTCTGGGCGGTGGTGTCTGTGCCGGGAACCTGCGTGTAAGTGTCGTAGGTGCCGTCAAGCTCTGCGGCGGGCTGCGACTTGAACTCAAAGCCAACCGCCGGGATGTCCTTGTCGGCCAGCGGCGTCTTCAGGTTCACGATAAAGTCCGGAATGTGCGCATCCTTGGCGTCCTGAGTAACGGCAACCTTGATCTGCGAAGCGGTGGCTTCGATCACGATGCCCGGGACCTGGGTCGTCTTGTCTTTGAGGACTGCCCACATCTTGTCTGCGTCGTCCTTTGTACCAAAAGCGAGAACGGTTTCCTTGTCGGCGAGGGCCAGCGTGTTAAGGTCCGGCGTAGATGCGATCAGGTCGTGGATCTGCTCAGCCGGGCTCTTCGCCTTGCTGATCTGGAAGGTTCCCGGCGGGAAGGTGGACGCCTGGGCTTGTTGCTTGATGTTGTCCAGACCGTCGAGGCCGCCGTGGAACTTCTTGTAGGAGCGTTCCAGCTCGGACGCGATCTTGGTCTTGAAGTTGGCAGGTGCGTAGTCCCACACGCGAGCGTAGAACCAGGCGGCAAGCTGCAGATCCTGGGCCGGACCCGGCTGGGCGTAGGCCTGGGCCAACAGCAGCGTGTCGCTAAGGCCGGCGGTCTTGCTCTGCTCGTCCGTGTAGAGCATGAGCTCGGCCTTATACTCATCTTCGGCGGTCTTGAAGTCCTTCTTCATCGCCGCGTCCAGAGCAAGCATGGAGTGGAAGGCCGGGTGAGCAATGGCGGTCTGCTTCTTCCAGTCATCGTCTGAGAGGCCGGCGGGCTTGGGCACCTGGAGGCCCTTGGAGGCCAAAGCGGCACCGTCGTCGCAGGTCTGAATATCCCTGCTCTTGCCCGTATTGGGATCGACGCTGCGGGCACACTGGGTCTTCTTGATAAAGACCGATACAACGATTGCCTTCATATTGTTAGGATCGACCTGAAGCAGGCGACCGGCAGCACCGACCGCCTTGTCAGCATCGCCAGCCTGCTGGTATGAGTCGATCAGTTGATCGAGAACGGCGGTCTTGACCACGCTCTGCGGATAGGTGCTCAGGAAGCTCTCCAGTGCCGCAGCCTTGGCTTTTGGGTCGCTCTGCGTGGTGGCCATTTGATAGGCATTAAATTCTGCTGGATCCTTGATGGTGATCTGATCCTGTGCGCGCAACCCGGGCGCCACAGTCAGGCTCAGGCTTGCCAGCGCCATCACAGATGCAAAGACTATCTTCTTCATTCAGAGCTCCTGGGAAATACCGGAAATGGAGTGAAAAAACTGGCACCCGCTTGCGGAGCGAACAGCCATCCAGTCAAAGGATGAGTACCGAAGACATGGATAACGCCGACCGCAGCTTCCTGTTTTGGTGTTGGAAGGATTATAGAAACCCAAGCCCTTGGTGACAAGCAGCGCTCGAGAACGTTCCCAGCATTTGCCAACTCGTTCCGCAAGCGAAAACAACCGCTTGCTCTCTGCCCGTCGCAGGGTGCTCAACAACCAGTGTACTGTGCGCTGTTCGAACACGCCCACACCGCTCCTTCTGCGCCCTGCAAGGTTCCTTCCGTGCACAGCATACCGCCTTAGACACCAATTTGGCGAAAACAGTTCCGAAGGTTTTTTCTGGAATCGGAAATGGTTACTGAAGGAGACGGACGAGTTCGGCCTGCTCGGCCAGAAAAGCGTCGTGTCCGTGGTCACTGACCATCTCCCGGTAGTCGACCGAGACGCCGGCCGAGCGGATGATCTCAGCGAAACTCCGCACGGAGGCCTCGGGAAACAGCCAGTCGGAACTGATACCGACAAAGTTGAGTTTGGCGCGGATGCGACCGAAGACTTCAGCAGGCGCAGCGCCGCTGGCGAGCGGGTCCCAGGTATCCATGGTGCGCAGGATAGCGAGGTAGGAATTGGCGTCGAAGCGGTCGATGAAGCGCTGGCCCTGGTGGTCGAGGTAGCCGGCGATATCGAAACGGCCGCCGACCAGCCCGCCGCCCTCGTCGTCGTGGGCGTAGGGGTCTTCGCCGTTGCGATTGGGGTTGCGGGAGAAGCGGTCTGCAAACAGCTCAGAAGATTTGTAGCTGAGCATGCCAATCTGGCGGGCCAGAGAGAGCCCGCGACGCGGAGGGCTCTGGGGCAGATAGCGCCCCCCCTGCCAATCGGGATCGTTCTGGATGGCCTGGCGCTGGAGGTGGTTTAGGGCCAGGCCCATCGCCTCCAGGGGAGCAACGGCGATGATGGCTGCGCGCTCGACGCGGTCTGGATCGTAGATGGCCCATTCCAGCGCCTGCATGCCGCCCAAAGAGCCTCCAAGGACGAGGCGGAGGCGACGGATGCCGAGCGAGTCAAGAAGCTGCGACTGGGCCCTTACGTTATCGCGAATTGAAATAAGGGGGAAATCGGGTCCGTATACCTGCCCGGTTTCCGGGTCCACCGAGCCTGGGCCAGTGGAGCCGTAACAGGAACCGAGCAGGTTGATACAGATGACAAAGTCGTGTTCCAGCGAGAGAACGGCACCGGGGGCGAAGATCTCCGGCCACCAGGAGTGGACGAGGGCCGAGCCGGTGAGCGCGTGACAGATGAGCACGGCGTTATCCCGCGCTGCATTCAGCCGGCCGTAGACGGCGTAATGCAGAGTGGGATTACAGAGAGTCCGCCCGCTCTCGAGGAACAGGTGGTGGTCCAGCACAAAATCGCCCTCCAGAGTGGGCTTGAGCGGGCGCTGGGAGACCGACGCGGTCGCGGTCTCTTTTTGTGCTTCAGGCATCACCTTCATTGTGCCGCAAGACCCGCCTTCTCTGCTGCCTGGGTGAAGGTGTGACCGTTGGCGGTCTCGATAGCCTGGTCGAGATCGGCAAGAATGTCGCGGACATCCTCAATCCCAATGGACAGACGGACGAGGCCGGGGGTGACGCCGGTGGTGGCCTGTTCCTCTGCCGACAACTGCTGATGTGTGGTGGAGGCGGGGTGGATGACCAACGATTTTGCATCGCCAATGTTGGCCACCAGCGAGAACAGCTCGAGCGAGTCGATCAGCTTCTTGCCTGCTTCGTAGCCGCCCTTGATCCCGAAGGTGATGAGCGCGCCCTGGCCGTTGGGCAGGTACTTTTCTGCACGCGTCTTGAAGGGGCTCGAGGCAAGGCCGGGGTAGTTGACCCACTCAACGCCCGGATGCTTCTCGAGATGCTGCGCAACGGTGAGCGCATTCTGCGAATGGCGCTCGAGACGCAGGTGCAGCGTTTCAATGCCCTGCAGCAGCAGGAAGGCGCTGAACGGCGAGAGCGCCGCGCCAGTGTCGCGCAGGCCCTGCACACGCGCCTTGAGGATGAAAGCGATGGCGCCGAAGGTGTCCCAGTAGGAGAGGCCGTGGTAGGAGGGATCGGGCTCGGTGAACTCCTTGAAGCGGCCGGAGGCCTTCCAGTCGAACTTGCCCGCGTCCACGATGACGCCGCCGATGGTGGTGCCGTGGCCGCCGAGGAACTTGGTGGCGGAGTTGACGACGATGTCTGCGCCCCACTCGATAGGCCGTACCAGCGCCGGCGAGGCCGAAGTGTTGTCGATGACAAGCGGCAGGCCATTCTCATGTGCGATAGCGGCGAGGCGCTCGATGTCGACCACGTCGAGCTTGGGGTTGCCGAGGGTCTCGGTGTAAATGGCGCGGGTCTTGTCGTTGATGGCCGCGCGGATGCCGTCGAAGTCGTCGGCGTCGACGAACCTGACCGTGATCCCGAGGCGCGGCAGAGTGTAGTGGAAGAGGTTGTAGGTGCCGCCGTAAAGCGAGGTTGTGGAGATAATCTCTTCGCCGGCCGATGCCAGCGTGGTAATGACCAGCGTTTCCGCAGCCTGGCCGGAGGCCGTGGCCAAGCCCGCCACGCCGCCCTCGAGGGCCGCTACGCGCTTCTCGAACACGTCCGTCGTCGGGTTCATGATGCG
>DCFV01000243.1:10390-12549 GCA_002314435.1 Acidobacteriaceae bacterium UBA1795
GTAGATGTTGCCGAACTCCTTGAGCGCGAAGAGGCGGCCGGCGTGGTCTGCGTCCTGGAAAAGGTACGAGGTGGTCTGGTAGATGGGCACCGCACGCGATCCGGTGGCCGGGTCGGGCGACTGGCCGGCGTGGACGGCGAGGGTGGCAAAGTGGCGCTTCTCATCGGACATGGTGAACTCCTTCAGTTTCTGTTACCAGTTGGCGGGTGCGGCGGCGGATGCAGGGGATGCCGCACCGGCGCCAGAAAGTGAAAAACCCGAATCCTCGATAGAGGACCCGGGCCGCGTGTCTCAAGATGATCGGTTGCGCTCAGCGCAGTTGCCGCTCCAGAGACACACGGACAGGCCCGCATGCCATACACATGCACATGGCCATCGCCTCAATTCCGCGCTTCTCTTGGTTCAGCATTATGGGCAGTATCGGGGGACGGAGGGCGATATGTCAAATGATTTGAACGCCCACCCGGCCCACCCGGAATGAGAGGGGGAGCCGCTACTGCGGGCTTGCGGTGTAGATAATGGTGAAGCCGCCAGAGGGCAGCAGGGCCCCGACGACGGCACCGCCTACTCCGCCGAGCACTGCCCCTACTCCCGCCTTCATGCCTCGCGTGATGTCGATGGGAAATCCCTCCGACTCCCCGGTTGCAGCACCGATTGCAGCGCCTACGCCCGCTCCCACCCCTAAGCCGATGAGGGTGTTGCGCGTTCGGTGACTGCTCTTTACCAGTTTCACCGCGCGTACATTCGGCTTTAGAACGGACTCTTCGCCTTTGGATGTCTTGATGGAAATGGCTTCGTCGGACAAACTCGCGAAGACTCCATTGTGCGTCTTGGAGCTTGTGTCGACAATCTGAATCCTCTGACCGACGACCAGGCCGTTGAGATTCGTCCAGGACGTGCTGTTGGTTTGGGCAATTGAAACCCAAGGAATCGCGAGGAGACAGATCAATAACAGCTTGATTCGCATACGAGTTCCCCCTCATAAGACGGACGTTCTGTGCGGAGAGAAACCCGTTCCCTTAATCCGCAGGAGGAATGCCTGTGATTATTCGGGAATGACTGTACCGCAAACGGCAAGGCCTGAGGAGGATTTCTCAGCCAATTGAAAAAGGACTTTACGAGTAGAGAATTCGCGAAGAGCTATTCTTCGTCCTTCCACACATACGCGCCGGGCTGCGGCAGGCCGATGTGGGCGAGCACGCGGGCCACGAACTGCCGCGCCATTTCGGTTGAGTCCATGGGCCGGTTATAGAAGGCGGGCATGACGGGAAAGATGGTTGCGCCGGCTTCGGCGGCGAGCGTCATGTTGCGCAGGTGAATGCGGTTGAAGGGAGTTTCGCGCACACAGAGGATGAGACGGCGGCGCTCCTTGAGCGTGACGTCGGCGGCGCGTGCGATGAGCGAGTCCGCAAGGCCGTTGGCAATGGAAGCCAGCGTGCCCATGGAGCATGGCAGCACGATCATGCCCGCGGAGGGATGGCTGCCCGAGGCAATGGCCGCGCCGATGTTCGCATCGGCGTGCTGGACCACCTTCGTAGCGGGCGCGCCGAGCAGCTTCTCGATCAGGTCGTTGCGGCCGGAGAGGCCGAGTTCCTCGGCCATCACACGCAGAGAGTTTTCGCTGGCAACGAAGTGCACCCGCTCCACGCGCGCGTCGGCCTCCAGAGCGCGCAGCATCTCGCGGCCGAAGACTGCACCGGATGCGCCCGTGATGGCGAGAGTGAGTTGCACGCCTTCGCTCATCCTCTGCTCCCTTAGCTACCCAGCACGCGGGTGAAGATGGCGTCGACGTTGCCGAGTTGGCGAGTGTAGTCGAAGGTCTTTGCGAGTTTCTCCGGGCTGAGCAGCGCGGTGATCTTCTCGTCCTTCGCGACTTCATCGCGGAAGACGAGATCCTCTTTCCACGAGCGCATGGCGTGCGACTGCACGAGTCGATAGGCGTCTTCGCGGAGCATGCCTGCTTCAGCCAGGTCGAGCAGCAACTGGCCCGAGAAAATGAGGCCGCCGGTGGACTCGAGGTTCTTCTTCATGCGCTCGGGGTAGACGAGCAGGCGATCAATCAGATCGGTCGTCTTGGCCAGCAGGTAGTCGGCGAGGATGGTCGAGTCGGGGAAGATGACGCGCTCCACTGAAGAATGGGAGATGTCGCGCTCATGCCA
>DCFV01000243.1:12803-12966 GCA_002314435.1 Acidobacteriaceae bacterium UBA1795
GAGATGTCGCGCTCATGCCAGAGGGCGATGTCTTCAAACGCCGCTTGCGCATTGCCACGCAGCACGCGGGCCAGGCCGCTGATCTGTTCGCTGGTGATGGGATTCTTCTTGTGCGGCATGGCCGAGGAGCCCTTCTGTTTCTCGCTGAAGTACTCCTGCGCCT
>DCFV01000243.1:13260-39568 GCA_002314435.1 Acidobacteriaceae bacterium UBA1795
GCTGCAGGTGGCGGACCTCGACGGCCATCTTGTCTAGCGTGCTGCCGAGGATGGCGATGGTGGAGATATACGCCGCGTGGCGGTCACGCTGGATGACCTGGGTGGCGACTGGCGCTGGCTTGAGGCCGAGGCGCGCACAGATCTTTTCCTCGTGCTGCGGCTTCAGGTGGCCGAAGGTGCCGACCGCGCCGGAGAGCTTGCCGACGCGCATGTCTTCGGCTGCGGCATCGAGGCGGGCAAGGTTGCGCTCCATCTCGGCGTACCAGTTGAGCAGCTTGAGGCCGAAGGTGGTTGGCTCGGCATGGATGCCGTGGGTGCGGCCGATCGTGGGCGTGTGCTTGAACTCGAGCGCGCGGCGCTTGAGAACTTCGAGCAGGCCGACGATGCCCTCGCGTAGTATCGCGGACGCTTCCTTCACCTGTAGGGCCTGTGCAGTATCCACAACGTCGTTGGACGTGAGGCCGTAGTGGAGCCAGCGCGACTCGGCGGCGAGGTCCTGCGCCTTGAGCGTTTCCGCGACGGCGGTGGTGAAAGCAATGACGTCGTGCTTGACCTCGGCCTCGATGGCGCGGATGCGGTCGACTGTAAAGCCCGCCTTGGTGGCGATGGCTGCGGCCGCATCGGCGGGGACAACGCCCTCCTCGGCCAGCACGGCGGAGGCGGCCGACTCAACCTGCAGCCAGCAGCGGTACTTGTTCTCTTCGGTCCAGATGCGACCCATGGCCGGGCGTGTGTAGCGTTCGATCAACGGAGGGCTCCCGGCACGGGCTGCTCGCGTGCGCCCGCGCCAACTCTTGATTGTACGGGCAGGCGCAGGCTACGAGCGCGGAATGCCGAGGCGCTTGTGCAACTCGTCGTAGAGCAGGCCGCGGCCGGGCTTGTAGGGCTGGAACCACTCACCATCGATGACCATCTGCGGAATGGCGCGCTTGCCCACGTGGCGGTAAACCTCGTCGAATGCCTCTGCGTCGACGTCCACGTCGATCTCTTCGTAGTCGATCCCGTGAAACTCCAGAAACTGCTTGGCGGCCCTGCAGTCGCGGCACCAGGGAGCCGAATAGACCTGCACGTTCATATGAACTATTTTACCCGCCCGCGCTGCTAGGATCGAAGTCGATGACCGCACTGACCGCTGACGAAATCAAGGCACGGCTCCGGCTGGAACCGCACCCCATTGAGGGCGGATCGTTCCGCCGCACTTATACGGCCGCCGGGGCGGTGGGGCTGGCCAGGGGCGTGCGTGCGCTGGGCTCGGCCATCTACTACCTGCTGGAGACGGGCACCTTCTCGGAGCTGCACGTGCTGGAGTCCGACGAGTTGTTCCACTTCTACCTGGGCGACCCAGTGGAGATGCTGCAGCTCTATCCCAATGGGCGCTCCGAGGTTTTCACGCTCGGGCCGGATCTGGCGGCCGGCCAACATGTGCAACTGCACGTGCCGGCGGGCGTATGGCAGGGGACGCGGCTGCTGGGCGAGGGGACGGTGGCGCTGCTGGGCTGCACGGTGACGCCGGGGTTCGACTATGCCGACTACCGTAACGCCCTCGCCGACGAACTCATCGCCAAGTGGCCGCAGGAAGCGGATCGGATTCGCGCGCTCTGCCGGAGCTAGCGGCGCGCAGAATCGCACCAGGCTATGTGGGAATCCCCGGTTCTGTTGGACACAGCAATAGTGAGCTCATAAGTGGGTTGTTTCCGTATAGCCGGTAATACAACCGAATGGATACTTCTCGGCCACTTGCAGGTGGCCAGTGGAACTCATTAAGGAACCTCTGCGCAGGTGTGTGATTTTGTGGCAGCGACTCGAGCGCAGATGATTTCCTGCTCGTGCAGCAGTTTTCTGTTAGATAGAGCGTTGCTGCCTGCCTTTTCATCTCTGTGAGGCCGTTTTCGGCCTCCGGAGACACTAATAAAGAACTTGTCTGTCGCGGGCTCAGGTGAGGACGCGAGCTGCGATCAACCAGTCCGGCATCCCCGAGCTGCCGATAACGCGCCACCCACTTGGCCGCGGTTTTCGAACTGACGCTGAACCGGGCTGCTGCTGAAACCAGCCTCACACCATCTTCGATCACCAGGCGGGCCAGCCGCCCTCGACTCACAGCCGTCCATGGGGCATTCTTGTGATAGTCCATTCGGTCTCCAGCGTACTGATTGCTCGTCACTATCAGCTTCTCCGGTCCTGATCGAATGGACAACCTCTTGAAAGATCACAGGTGGCCCGCCACCCGCCCGAGATCAGGAGAAACAGGAAGTTACGAATCGATCAACGGTCTCTACGATCTGTCGATTACTCGTTTTTGGTCACATTCTCGACCGGCGTATACCCGTTGCCGTACGGTTCAAGGTGGAAGTGCCCCTTGTTCTTGTCGTACTTGACCTTTGCGGCCGTCATCATCTTTCCGCTTCCATTTCCCTTTTCATCCACAATCACCTGCAGGAATCCCAGCGGGTAGTCGGCATGTGCCGCCTGGCGACTGAGTTCGACGGTCGAGATCTTCCGCGCGGTGATCATCGTTATGATCCACTGCTTGCCCGATTGCATCTTCTGGGCGATGGCGATCTGGTTCCCCGTATCGCCAACCTTGTTGATGCGCCCCGCATCCAGCTTCTTCAGCGCTTCGATCAGCGCATCCTCGCCCTGCTCTTTGAGGATCGTCCCAAGCGCCTTCACCTCTTCATCCGTCGACCACTTCGTTATTGTGAAGTTGAAGCGGACCTGGCTTGCACCGGAATTCCCCGCCAAAGCCATGGCCGAGTAAGACTCCTTCTGCGCCTTCGCCTCCTGGCTGACACCAAGCGATATCAGGCCAACAATACCGAGCACTACAACTGCAAACTTCCGCATACTCTCTACCTCACTCACCCAGATATCCACCCTGAGATGGCATGTACCCGCCTCTCGAACAAGAAGCAACCGAAGACTACGGGCTGCCTGTCCGGTTTGTGAACTGCAAGATTTGCCAGTGCGCAGCGCAAGAGCGGAATGGAGGGGTGGGTGGCCTCCCCGTGGGCTTTTACCGCTAGCCCATCCGCGAGCGGGGGCGCTCATCGACACGGGTTTTGCGAGGGGTGAAAATCGGAAGAACGCTGTGCCCAGCACGGCAAATCAGAGAAGGAGTTACAGCAGAGCGTTAATCCACCTTCTTCGAGATATTCAGCAGAATCCCAATGCTGGCCAGCGTGAAGAACAAGCTGGTTCCGCCGGAAGAGATAAACGGCAGCGGGATGCCTTTGGTGGGCAGCAGCGAGAGGACAACCGAGATATTGAAGAATGCCTGCAGCAGGATGGCTGTGGTGATGCCGAAGGCAGTCAGCCGCGCGAAGGGGTCAGTGGAGCGGTAAGCGGTGCGCAGACCGCGGTACGCCAGCACGCAGAAGAGCCCCACGATGAGCATGGCGCCCACAAAGCCCAGTTCCTCAGCGATGTTGGCGAAGATAAAGTCCGTGGAGGCCTCGGGGAGATAGAAGAGCTTTTGCATGCCCTCCATGAAGCCACGGCCGGTTAGACCGCCGGTGCCGACAGCGATAAGCGACTGGTTGATGTGGAACCCCGCCCCCTGCGGATCGGAGTCCGGGTGTAGAAAGACCAACATGCGCTGACGCCGCCAAGAAACCCAGAACAACAACACAGCCAGCGGCGGCAGCGCAGCGGCCATGCCCATGCACAGATACTTCCACTCCATGCCGGCCAGCACCAGCATCATGGCCGTGACGCCCGCCAACACCAGCGCCGTGCCCAGGTCCGGCTGCTTCACAATCAGCAAAATAAAGACCACCGGCATGATGGCCGCGCGCAGCAGCGTATGCCGCCAGTCGCGTATCTGGTCAAGCCGCGTGGAGAGAAACCACGCCAGAAACAAGATGAGGACAGGTTTGGCGATCTCAGACGGCTGAAAGGTGAACAGCCCACCAAAGCGGATCCAGCGGTGCGTGTTGTGCGAGTCGCGAAAGAAGAAGACGCCGACCAGCAGCACCGTCGTGACCGCGAGCGCAGGAAAAATGAAGCGCGGCGAGTTGTAGCGCGAGTAGTCCACGCTCATGAGGAAGACCATGAGCAGCACGCCGCCTAGTGCCCACCCCGCCTGCCGGCCAACAAAGGCGTAAGGCGAGTGGAAGCGGTCTTGCGCGACGATAGCCGAAGCGGAAAAGACCATGGCCAGGCCGACGACCACAAGCAGAAGCGTGGTGAAGAAGATCCACTTGTCTACGCCGACGCGCTTGGCCATGCCTGTCCCTTACGACTGAGTTACACGGAGTGAATGCGGGCGACAACAGCGGGCAAGCCGCTGAGGCCGCGCCAGTCACTCACCAGTTGCTTGAAGACGTGTCCGCGGTGCTCGTAGCTGTCGAACTGGTCAAACGACGAGCAGGCGGGCGCCAATAGAACAACATCGCCGGGATGCGCAGCGCTGGCCGCCGCGTTTACGGCCTTGGCCAGGGTTTCGCAGGAGTGGAGCGAGACAACACCGCGCAGGTGCGATTCGATCTTGGCCGCTGCCGAGCCGATGGTGTAGACGGCGTGCACGCGCTCGCGCAGCAGCTGCGAGAGCTGCGTGTAGTCAGAGTTCTTGTCTTTGCCGCCGAGGATGAGGTGAATGCCGCCGGAAAAGGCAGCGATCGCCTTGGCTGTTGCGTCCACGTTGGTGGCCTTGGAGTCGTTGTAAAACTCAACGCCGTTGATCGTGGCCACGTATTCGAGCCGATGCTCGACGGCCCTGAACTTTTCGATGGCCTCGCGCGCGGCCCGGGCTGAAGCTCCGGCAAGGCGCCCGGCGCAGACGGCGGCAAGGACGTTCTCCACGTTGTGCTCGCCCTTGAGCGGAATCGAGCTGAGCGGAAGAATGCCTTCGACAGGCGCGTCCTTGGCGACGCGGAAAACCACTTGCCCCTGCTCAACCCAGGCGCCCTGCGGAACGGAGCGGTCCAGCGAAAACCAGTAAACACGCGCCTTGGCGTGCTCCGCGGCATGGGCAGCGCGGACGTTGTCGGCGTTGAGCACCACGTAGTCCTCTTCGGTTTGCGCGGCGAAGATGCGCTCCTTGGCCAGCGCGTAGTTCTCGAACGTGCCGTGGCGGTCCAGATGGTCTGGCGTGATGTTGAGAATGACGGAGATGGCCGGATGGAACTGCTCAGTGGATTCGAGCTGGAAGCTAGAGACCTCGAGGACCGACCATGTATCGGGCGTACTGTCCGGAATCAGATCAATCACCGGAACGCCGATGTTTCCGCCAACCAGCGTGGGCAGGCCGGCGCGTTCCAGAATTTCGCCGACCAATGATGTCGTGGTGGTCTTGCCGTTGGAGCCGGTGATGGCGAGAATCTTGCCCTGCAGGTAGCGCGCTGCCAGTTCCAGCTCGCCAATAATCGGGCGGCCGAAGTTGCGGGCCTGCACCAGCTCCGGCGTATCCAGCGGCACGCCGGGGCTGATCACGATCAGGTCCTGGCGGCGGAAGGTCAGCAGCCCGTGGCCGCCTGCCTCCACGTTAATGCCCTCTTCAAGCAGCGCGGGAATGTCCTTGGCAAGCGCGTCGGCGCTGCGCACGTCTGACACCGTCACCTGCGCGCCCTGGCGGCGCAGAAACAGCGCCGCGGCCAGGCCGGACTTGCCCAAGCCAACCACCAGAACTTTCTTGCCCTTCAGATCCATCATGTGCGTGTCCCTTGCAGCGGGCCAACAACCCTATTGTGCACCGCACGGTGCGTGGAAAACCGGGCCGCTAGCGGAGTTTGAGCGTGGTAAGTGCAAATAGTGCAAACACCAACGCGAGAATCCAAAAGCGTGCAATCACCTTCGACTCGTGCCACCCGCACTGCTCGAAGTGGTGATGCAGCGGAGCCATCTTGAAGATACGCTTTTTGTTGCGCAGCTTGTAGCTGCCCACCTGCAAAACCACTGAGAGCGCTTCAATGATGAAGATGCCGCCGATGAACGGCAACAGCAGCTCCTGGCGGATGACCACAGCGACCGTGCCGATAGCGCCGCCCAGCGCCAGAGAGCCCACATCGCCCATGAAGATCTCTGCGGGGTGCGCGTTGTACCAGAGAAACCCAATAGACGCGCCAACCATGGCACCGCAAAAGACCGTCAGCTCCGCCACCTGCGGAATACGCTGCAGCTCAAGGTAGTCGGCAAAGACCACGTGGCTGCTGACGTAAGTGAGTACAGTGAGCGCGCCGGCAGCAACGATGGTGCAGCCGATGGCGAGGCCGTCGAGGCCGTCGGTCAGGTTGACGGCGTTCGAAGAGCCGACCAGTACCAGCACTACCCACAGCACGAACGGCACAAAGGCGAGAAAGCCAAGGTGCGGAATCGAAAACGCGCCGTGCCACAGCATGTCTGGCCGAAGATGCTTGATGAAGGGCACTGTGAGCTGCGTAGAGAACATACGGAACTGCGCCAGACCACTGAGCGACGCCGCCACAGCCACGGCGGCAACTGCCTGCCAGAACAGTTTGGCCCGTGCCGTCAGGCCCAAACTGCGCTTCTGCACCACCTTAATGTAGTCATCGGCAAAGCCGATGGCGCCGAAGGCCAGCGTTGAGACGACCGTGATCCACACAAAGGGATTTGCCGGGTCAGACCAGAGCACCGTGGGCAGCAGAATGGCGATGACAATGAGCACGCCGCCCATGGTGGGCGTGCCGGACTTCTTCAGGTGCGACTGCGGCCCATCCTCGCGCACGTATTGGCCGATCTGGAACTCACGCAGCTTCTGAATCACGAAAGGACCGATGAACAGCGCAATCAGCAACGCTGTCAGAAACGCGAAGGCCGTCCGGAAGGTAAGGAAATGAAAGATACGGAACGGATGAAAGAACGGAAACAGCTTTTCGTAGAGCAGCCAGTAAAGCAAGTGGCCTCCGGAGCCGGTTTGAGGCGGGTATCAGGATGATTTTACAGGCCGGGGCTGGGCTTTCGGTGAGAACGGGCGGCGCCTCCCGACTGTCGGGCAAGTTCCGCCTCAAACGCCTGCTCCCGGTCAGCCACGTACGCCTTGTATCCGGCCGGATCAACGAAAGCATCGCGGTCGCCATGCTGGAGGCGCGCGAATTTCGCGGCGAGTCCAAAGTAGCCGCCGTGCGCGCCGAGGAAGATGTCGCAGGGCAGCCCCTTGAGCACGCCAAAGCCATGCGCGTAGTCGCGCGCAATCTGCGGATATTCCATGTTGCCGACGAGTTTGTAGCCTGGGTTCACGTTGGGGCTGCCCACAATGACCACGTGCAGCGTGAGGCCGCCTTCCTGCTCGTCGAGCGTCCAGGTCGTGGTGCCCCGTGTGTGGCCGGCTGTCAGGTGCCCGGTCAGCGTAACGCCACCCAGACTCACCGTCTCGCCATCATGCAGACTGCGATCAACGTGCGCAGACGGAAACCACATGGACTTGTCGTTGCCGTAGTGGAAATCCGTATGGCCGCCGGACTCGACGACGGAAACATCGGAAGCCATCACGTAGTACTTCGCGCCCGTCTCGCGCAAAATCTGCGCGCTGCCTGCGCAGTGGTCAAAGTGCCCGTGGCTGATGAGCAGGATCTTGATGTCACTGTAGTGGAAGCCGAGAGCCTCGACGCTTTTATGAATCAGAGCGGGCGAGGACTCGAGGTTGCTGTTGATGAGGATCAGGCCCTGCGGCGTGGTTACAAGATACGCGGCCAGTTCTTCGCTTCCCACGTAATAGAGATTTCCCGCGATGCGGAAGGGCGTGAACGGCTTGCTCCACGAAGAGTCTTCAGCTGGGACGCGCGCAACCGCAACGGACACAAGGAGTGCGAGGAGCAGGACAGTGCGATGCATGATCAGCGCGTCTCCGATGCAGCGGGGCATCCCTGCGCAATCTCGATAGCCTTCTCCAGATGCACTCCGCGCGAGCCCTTCACCAGCACCACATCGCCCGCACGCAGGTTCTTCTGGAGCCACGCGCCAGCAGCCTCCGCATTGGGCAGAAAAAGTGAAGCGACGCCACCCGCAGCGGTTGCGCTGGCCAGATGCACGGCATTGCCGCTCACGCCCACCACCATGTCGAGTCCCGCCTCCGCCGCTGCGTGACCGCAGGCAGTGTGCAGTGCCGGCCCATGTTCGCCCAGTTCGAGCATCTCGCCCGCCACAAGGATGCGCCTCCGCGCAGGCCGCGCGGCCAGCGTGCGAATCATCGACTGCAGCGCCTCGGGGTTGGAGTTGTAACTGTCGTTCAGCAGTGTGGCGCCGTTGAAATCGAGTATTTCGCCACGCTTGTCGCCCGCCGTCAATGACTCAAGCGCGTGCGCAGCGGCTGCGGGTTCCACGCCGGCCTCCACTGCCACGGCCAGTCCTGCAAGTGCATTCGCCGCATTGTGCGCGCCCAGCAGTCGCAGCGTGAACGCTCCCTCCTGCTCGCCGGCGCGATAGACCACGTGCAGCCCGTCCATGTCTTCGCGCGACGAAACAATCTGCGGGTCGCCGCACGGACCCGCGCCGAAGTACACCACGCGACCCGGGAACTCGCGCCCAAACTGCGAGACAAATGGATCGCTGCAATTGAGAAAGGCAACCCCGGTGGCGGGCAGCGCGGAAATCAGCTCGAGCTTGGCGCGCGCAATCCCTGCCTGCCCTTCGGTGAAGTTCTCGATGTGCGCCGTGCCCACGTTGGTGATCACGCCCCAGTCCGGTGCGGCAATGCGTGCCAGCGCAGCGATCTCTCCCGGATGGTTCATCCCCATTTCGATGACTGCGTACTCGTGCTCCGGCTCCAGGCGCAGCAACTGCAGCGGCACACCAAAGGTGTTGTTCAGATTGCCGCGCGACTTGAGCACGTTGAATTCTGCGCCCAGCGCGACGGCAATGGCTTCTTTGGTGGTCGTTTTGCCGGCCGAGCCGGTGACACCCACCACGCGCTTGCCCCAGCGGCGACGCACATGCGTCGCCAGCGCCTGCAGGGCGATCAGCGTGTCCTCGGCAATCAGCAACGGTGCAGCCAGCGCCGCATCGGGCAATGTAGCCACTTTGGCGCGCGACACCACGGCTGCCACCGCGCCGCGCTCGATCGCTGCTGTCACATAATCGTGACCGTCGAACCGCTCGCCGCGCACGGCGAAGAACAGCTCGCCCGGCGCTACAGTGCGCGAGTCAATGGAGTAGCCACGGGCCATCAGCGCACCGGCATTGGCCAGGCTGGCAGGTGCTTCCAGCACTGCACCTGCGCCGACGGCGGCTTCAGCAAGGGTCAGATTCATTGCTCTTCACCGTATCCCAATTGAGCAAGTGTGGAAAGAGCTACCTCGGCATCGTCGAAGGGAATAGTCCCCGTGGCAAGAATCTGTTCCTTCTCGTGCCCTTTGCCCGCAATCAGAACGACATCGTTCGGCTGCGCTGCACTCAGCGCCAGGCCAATGGCCGCTGCGCGGTCGGGCTCGATGGTGTAGTTCACGCCGCTTGCCTTCAGCCCCGGTTCAATTTCGGCAAGAATCGAGCGCGGCTCTTCCGAGCGCGGATTGTCGCTGGTGGCAAACACCATGTCGCTTCCCTCGCCGGCCGCCAAACCCATCCTCGGGCGCTTGGTGCGGTCGCGATCGCCTCCGCAGCCAAACACGGTGAGAATACGCCCGCCCGTCTGCTTTGTAATCTGCCGTCCCAACGCTGCCAGATTGCGTAGCGCGTCGTCTGTGTGTGCGTAGTCCACAATCACCGTGAACGGCTGGCCAGCATTCACCGGCTGAAATCGTCCCGGCACCGGCTCAAGAAGTGGCGCAAAGGCGCAAAGGTCGTCGAAGCGAATCCCCCGCGCGTGCGCCGCGGTGAGCGCAGCAAGCAGATTGAGAATGTTCACTTCGCCAGCAAGACGCGAGGAGAACTCGGCACGGCCAGCAGGTGTCTCCAGTTGCAGAACAGCGCCGCCAGGCGTGAGCTTATAGTTCGCCGCGCGCCAGTCGCCTTCCCCAATGCCGTACAGGCGCACCTCAGAGTCCGCTCGCCGCGCAGCCGCAGCCATCTGCTTCGCGCGGTCATCGTGCACGTTGATTACGGCCACGCGCGGCGCAGGATACACCGTGCCATCAAAGAGCAGGCGCTTGGCGGCGAAGTACTTCTCCATCGTCTGGTGATAGTCCAAATGGTCGCGCGTGAGGTTGGTGAACACCGCCACGTCGAACGGAATGCCATAAGCGCGGCGCTGATCGAGCGCGTGGCTTGAAACCTCGGTGACCAGTTCCGTTGCGCCGCGCGCCGCACCCTCAGCCATCAATTCAAACAAGTCTCTCGACTCGGGCGTAGTGTGCAGCGAGTGCCGCACCTCGCCGCCCACGTGATACTCGATGGTGCCAATCAGCACCGTCTTGCGCGCCGCGCAGTTGAGCAGCGACTCAGTGAGAAACGCGGTCGTTGTCTTGCCGTTGGTGCCGGTGATGCCCGTTGCCGCAAGCTTCTTCTCCGGATGCCCAAAGAAGGCAGCCGAAGCCTCTGCAAGCGCGCGGCGGCCATGTTCGACTTCGACCACAGGCGTGCCGGCGTTGTAGACGATCAGATGATCGAAGGTAGGCGCAGAGTCCGTTACGATGCCCAACGCGCCCGCTGCGAGCGCCTTCTCCACGTAGCGATTGCCGTCCGTGGTGCCGCCCTTCATGGCGACAAACACTGAGCCTGGGCGCACGCGGCGCGAGTCGTATTCAATGCCGGTGATGGGCGCGTCGGAATCACCTTCCGCGCCCACGGCTGAAATTTCCGCGATCAGTTCGTTCCACTTCATCTCAAGCTCGATTGTAGAAGGAAGTACCCTGCCGCCGCTGTGCGCACCTTATCGGCCGCAGCGCACAACGATCCTGGTGCCGGTGGGCACCTGTGTACCGGGCGCAGGAGCCTGCTCGCGCGCCGTGCCACTGCCCACAATCTGCACGTCGAGCCCCGCGGCCGCAGCGGTTTCGATAACCTTGCGCACGGGCAAGCCAACGAGCGAGGGCACCGTGAACTTCTTGCCGTCGCTGATGGTGAGCTTCACCGTTGGCTTCTGTTGCACCAGCGGAGCAGTCACGGCACCAGCAGGTTGCGCCGCGGCCGCAGCAGGCTTTCCAATAGACGCCCTTGCATTGGAGACGACCGGCGCCGGAGCCTCTGCAACCGGGCTCGCGGCCTGCGCAGGCGCACGCAGCGGATCGTCCTCCGGCAGGTCGTTCACCGCGGCGTACAGTGCGTTCACGTTGCTCTGGTCGGCACCTGCGTCGTCTTCCGTCAGCGGCGCTTCTTTCTTCGCCTGCGCACGCTGCGGACGCACATCGATGTCGTGGGGTACACCGAGATACTCAAGCACCTGCTGTGCAACGTCGGCGAAGACCGGCGCGGAGACAGCCGTACCGTAGTAGGACCCGCCCTTGGGGTTGTCGATGACCACGGCCACGGCGATAGCGGGATTGTTGACCGGAGCGATGCCCGCGAACGAGGCGATGTGCATGGTCTTCGAGTAGAGATGCGTGACCGGATCAACCTTCTGCGCGGTGCCTGTCTTGCCGCCCGAGGAGTACCCGTTGAGCTGCGCGGGCTTGCCGGTGCCATAGAGGACCACACCCTCCATCATCTTGCGCATCTGCGCAGCCGTCATCTCAGAGATGACGCGATGCGCGTTCGCCGGTAGCGGATTGGGCAGTTCCTCACCAATGTGGAAGGGTGCGGGCGCAAGCTGCGCGACGGTTCCCTGCCCACCGGCGATCTGACCCGGCATTAGCACACGCGGCGGCAGATACGTGCCTCCGTTCGCGATCGTGGAAACCATCGACACAAGTTGCAGCGGCGTGACGCCAACCTCTTGTCCCATTGCTACCGAGCCGATGGACGAGCCGCTCCACTTGCTGGTGGGGCGCAGAAGGCCGCGGGTTTCACCGGGTAACTCCACACTCGTGCGCGCACCAAAGCCGAAGTCGCGAACGTATTGATAGAAGCGGTCCTGGCCCACCTTGAGCGCGAGCTTGACAGCAGCCACGTCGCTGGAGTGCTCGAGCGCTTCGTGGACAGTGATAACACCGTAGTGGTCGGCTTTGTCGTCGTGGATAACGCGTCCAGCGAGCGTGATCTTGCCGCCCTGGCAGTCAATCATGTCGTCGGGCTTGGCCACGTTCGAGTCCAGTGCGGCTGAGTACGTGACCAGCTTGAAAACCGAGCCTGGCTCATAAACATCGCTCACGGCGTGGTCTTTGAGCAACGCGGGCGTGGTGTGGCGGAAGTCGTTGGGGTTGAACGTGGGCCGAATGGCGAGAGCGAGAATCTGGCCGGTATGCACATCCTGCACTACGACGGTGCCGTTGTCGGCGTGCGTCTTCTCCATCACGTGGTCCAGCGCGTTCTCGGCCATGTACTGGATGTTCTGGTCGATGGTGAGCTGCAGGTTCTGGCCCGGCTCAGGCTCCTGCGCCACAGATCCCAGTACGCGGCGGCGTGCGTCCATGGCGGTAAACACGCGGCCCGGCGCGCCGTGCAGGCGCCCGTCAAACTTCTGCTCCAAACCACCGAGCCCGTTGTCGTCCATGCCCACGTAGCCCAGCACCTGCGCGGCGATCTGCGAGTTCGGATAGAAGCGCTGAAACTCTTTCTGAAAGTAGACGCTCTTCAGGTTCAGCGCCTTCACACGCTCGGCAACCTCTGGCCGCACGCGACGCGCCACCCAGGCAAAGCCGTGGCCTTTGTCGATTCGCTCCGCAATGGCCGCTTCGCTGGTCTGCGTGTCCGTGGGGTCGGTGTGGACAACAGAGGTCAGCGTGCGCGCCAGGACCGGCTTGTCCTTGTCGTCAATCTCCATGGGCACGGCGTAGATGGAGTCGACCTGGACGGTCATGGCCAGCTCGCGCATGTTGCGGTCGTAGAGAACACCGCGGCGCGGGGCCACCTCAAATGTGCGCTGCTGCTGCTTCTGCGCTCGCTCCACGTAGTCTCTGTGGCGAACAACCTGCAGCCAGAACAGACGTGCCGTAATCGCCACCGCCCACAGCAGGAAAAACAGGCAGACGAGCCAGAAGCGCGCCTGCTTCATGGTCGCGGCGCGCGGGGCGGGGTTGCGGGTTCGGGTGGCGCGGAGGGCTGGCTGCATGTCGGGAAGAGAGCTCGCCCTCCAGTTTATCGGGTCGGCGGGGGAGGAGGCGTAACCTGCGCCAGTACCGGCGCTCCAGGATCGGCATGTGTCTCGCCGTGCACGATTTGTCCAGGCTCGGGCGCGGCCAGCCCATACTGTCGGGCCAACACGTCGATGCGGGCCGGCTGCGAGAGCTCGGCTTCAGACAGCCGCAACTGACGGTTCTCCTCACGCAACTGGTCCAGCTGCTGCTTTTCCGACTCCACGCGATACGAACCCTCGATGGCGCTGAAGTGCTGCAGGCCATAGACCATTGCCAGTGAAAACAACACCGCCAGCGTCGCGGAAAAGATGCGCATCTGGCGCACGCGCACCGGATCGGGCGCCTTGACCAGCCGCGTGTTGTCGATGTGGCGGGTAAACATCACCTCGGGCGTGCGCACGCCGCGGCGGCGCAACTGCTGCAGCGCCAACAGAGCCGCATTCCGCTCGGCAACGCGCGCGGTCCAGCTTGCACCGGGGTCGAAATAGGTTGTCGTGCATGCCGCCATCGTAGTTCTCCTCAGAAACAGTGGTCAGTCTTCCCTGTTTCCTAACCTCTAAGTGCCTTGCCCTTGATCACTGCCTTTTCCCCTGCCCGCAGCTTGGCGCTTCTTGACCGGGGATTACGATCCGTCTCTTCTTCGCCCGCCGTAACGGGCTTCTTCGTCAAAATGTTCCAGATGCCATGATGAGCACCTTCGCGGAAACTGTCCTTTGCGATGCGATCTTCCAAAGAGTGAAAGCTGATGACGACCAGCCGGCCGGAGGGCTTAAGCAATTCAGGTGCGGCCTCCATAAGAGCCTTGATTTCGTCCAGCTCGCGATTCACATAAATCCGGAGCGCCTGAAAGGTACGCGTTGCCGGGTGAATCCGATCCTGTTTCATTGCCGGGGCGGCTGCGGCAACAATCCGGGCTAACTGCCCCGTAGTTGTCACCGGCCGCCCGCGCACAATGGCTCTGGCGATTCTCCGCGACCTCCTTTCCTCTCCGTATTCGTAAATAAGGTCTGCCAGCTCGCGCTCGCTCACCTCATTCACCACTTGTTCGGCTGTCGGGCCGGAGCGCGTATCCATCCGCATCTCCAGCGGCCCATCCGCCATAAAACTGAATCCTCTGCGCGCCTCGTCCAGTTGCAGGCTGCTGACTCCGAAGTCGGCCAGGATGCCGTCGAGCGAACCCGCCGACACATGTTGTGCGATGGTGCTGAAGGCTTCGCCGATCAACGTGATGCGCGGTGCCTGCGGCCCCAGTTCGTTCACCACCCGGGCCAACCGCATCTTCGCCAGCGCAAGCGCCTCGGGGTCCCGGTCAAACGCAATCAGGTGACCCTCCGGGCCCAGCCTCCGGGCAATCTCGCTCGAGTGGCCTGCCATTCCCAGCGTGCAGTCGGCAATCGTCGCGCCTGCGCGCAGATTCAGAAACTGAATCGCATCTTGTAAAAGAACAGGCACATGGCGTTCTTCCGGCTTCGTCATGCGCTCCCCCTGAGGGGTTTACCCTTCCCGGGCCGCGTCCAGAATCTGGGAGACGCGCGCACGGCGCTCGCTCGTCAGACCCTCTGGCGGCAAAACCTTCTGCTCGAACGCTTCGCGGTTGTGTACGGCAAGGAACTTACCCTTGCCGATCACAATCACTTCCTGGCCGTCCAGGTTTGCCTTGGTGCGCAGAATCTGCGGCACCAGCAACCGCCCCTGGGCGTCCAGCTCCACCTGGTGGCCGTAGTAGTTCACCAGGTTCATAAAATCCTCTACCGCCGGATCAAGCGCACTGCTCCTGGCCAGCTGCTCCTCGATCCTTTCCCACTCCGGCAGGGGCCAAACCTCGGCGTACTTGCCGTCCACGCTGGTGACAAAGAACTGGTTCACGTGGCTGGCATCCGCCAACGCCTTGAACGCGGCAGGAACCTTGAAGCGGCCCTTGTCGTCGATCTTGGCGGGATGGTTGCCACGAAACATCACGTTTGCCGTCCTTGGCCCCCTCGTGCTGCCCACGGGCCGGTGGATTGTGCCGTTGCCGGGAGAGGTTCAGTGCCCCCGACGCTGGCGAAAACGGGTGTAGAGTGAGAAAGCCGGTGAATTTTGGGCCGAAAACATCAATTTCTTCCCACTTCCAACCACTTCACTCCACTTGCACCACGATCATAGCCCACATTCGCGATCACGCAAGAGCCTATTTCGGTGGTAGTCTGTGCAAAGCCGTGCGTTTGTCCCGCTTTGCGACAAGCTGAAACAGCGGAATTTCAATGGGTAGGGCTAAATTAAATCTGAACCACAATATCTAGTGTTTACTTGAATGATTCCAGTGACCGCATAGTGTCTTTTCAGCGTCCAGCGGAAGGTATATAGGAGAATGAAAGGCGAAAATTATTCAACCGTTGTCTTCGATGCCCCGTTGCGGCGCGCGGTCACCATATTGAGCAGGTAGAAGAACACCAGCGCGTTCACAGCCAGCAATTCCACTCGCAGCCACGTCACCCGCCGGAAAACCTCGAAGATCTCCCAGGGCAAAAAGGAACCCGTGATCAGCAATGTCAGGATTTCTGCCCAGGCCTTCTCAAAATAGAGACCGACGCCCTCAATGAGGCTGATTGCTGAGTAGCTGAAGGCCAGCACGCCGATGCGCCGCAGCAATGCATCGTCGAGAAACGATGCCTGCTCCACGATGAAGTTGACCAGCCGCGATTCGGGGCTGAAACGCAGTGCCGTGGCCAGGTCTGAGAGCACATCGCCAACGTCCTGATGCAGAAGGCGCAGCGCACCGAAGCCGACAGCGGCAAACAGCAATGCCTGCGCGCCCTTGTAGAGCGCTATCAGGATCAGCACTTTGTTGTGCTTTTGCCGCTGATGCGGTGCGGCGGCCTGCGAGTCAGTCATGTGTCGAAAACAATGCGCGCCCCCCGGCGCGCCGTCTCTTTATCTTACGTCAGCGCACGCCGAGGCACGGCGCGCGGCAATAGCCAGTCTGAGGTACCTTGGTTTCCGGCAATCAACAAACAGGGGTCGGTTTGTGGGCGGGTTCGAAGCCTTCGGCTCGATCGGGAATCGGCGCTCGCAGTCGGCTAATTCTGCAGTTAGGCTGACAAAGGAGGCCGACACCATGCAGCGATTCCAGAGCGAACAGTGGATTCCCTGGCCGCTGGAGGAGGTCTTCGCGTTCTTCGCGCAGCCGGGCAATCTGCCGCTCCTGATGCCGCCGGAGCTGGATACGCGCGTGGAGCGGCTGGCACTGGTGGCGGCGCTGGAGGGCTTTGAGGCCGGTGCGGGCTCGGAGATCGAGATCAGCTTTCAGCCGGTTCCCTTTTTGCTGCTGCGCGTGCGCTGGACAGCGCGCATCGTTGCCTTCGCTGCACGCGAATTCTTTCTCGACGAGCAGGTGCGTGGACCGTTCGCGCTCTTCCGCCATCGGCACGGCTTTGTGGCAGAGACCAGGGCAGGCGTGGCGGGCACGGTGGTCCGCGATGATGTGGAGTTTGCCCTGCCGCTCGGTGCACTGGGGCGGCTGGGTGAACCGATAGCACTGCGGCAGATCAAGGCGATGTTTGCCGCGCGACAGCAGAGGCTGCCCGAACTTCTCACGCGCTGCTAAGCGCACTTTTTATTTGGCGTGCAGCAGCGCATCGCGGTCCATCAGGTTGCCGTCGAAGACGATGCCCGAGATGCGGCGTGCGTTCCAGACGTTCATTGTGGGGTCCGAGTCCACCACCAGAATGTCCGCACGGCGGCCGGGCGCGATCAGCCCAAGCTCGTTCCAGCCAAATTCGAGCGAATAGTTGTTGGTGGCCGCGGCCAGCGCCTCGCGCGGTGAAAGGCCGAGCCGCACGAGCATCTCCATTTCGACGTGCTCTGAGATGCCGGGCATGGAGCCGTCCACCGGCGCGGCCGAAGCGGCCAGGTAATGCGGCTGCGCGCTGAAGAGCACCTGGTTGACCTGCCAAAGACGCATGGCCTCCTGGTCGGCCTTCTTGCGCTGGCTCTCCTGCATCCAGCGTTGCGAGGTGGCAGGCAGGCGGTGCGCCCACGCGGCGATGGGATAGGTCAGCTCGCCGGTGGTGCGGTCCGGCGGGTTGAACAGTGCGTCAGGGTCCAGCAGCGCTGCGGCCGGTTCGTGCCACAGGTTGCGGTGGCCAGGTAGGTGCAGAAAGTAGGTGCTAAAGGTGGGCATGAGCGCCGCGTGATGCTGCGCCAGAAAGCGCGCGTAGCTGCGCAAGCGCACGTCGGTGGTGGGCACGCGCTCAGCATAGTCATAGGCGGTGCTGGCAGCTGGGCCAAAGGGATCCTGTGCAAGCGGACGCTGCAGTTCGTCGGGCACCGCGCCCAGTTCATAGCGGCCCATATGCACGAGCGCGTCTACTCCCGCCTCTACACCCACTCGGTACGGCGTGGCTGCGAACTCACCGTAGGTCACCATTCCCATCTGATGGGCGTGCGCGATGATCCATTGCGTATTGGCGGCGGTAAGGTTGCGCCCCAGCCAGACCACACGCGTGCCCAGCTTCGCCGTTTCCGCGAGCTGGCGGGCGATGTCTTCGGCGGAAAGCTCAGTGGGGTGCGCGCCTTCGCGCAGCTTCGTGGTCCAGCCCTTCTGGCCGATCAGCAGGCTCCAGTCGTCGGTGGTGCCGACCGAGTCAATGAGATAAAGATGCGGCCGCGGGCTGGCTGCGAGATCAATGTGGCCGCGCCGGTTGTCGGCGCTGGCTACTACGGTGGTGACGCCCATGGCGAGAAAGGCGCTGGCCTGCCCCTGCGAGTTCATTCCGGCAAAGCCGTCGACCAGGCCAGGGACCAGAAACTTGCCAGTGCAATCAACGATTCGCGCGCCCTTGGGAATGGGGACTTCAGCACGCGGACCAACAGCGACAATCCGGCCTTCGCTCACGACCACAACTGCATCGGGAATGTCTTTGGCGGAGCGGCCCCAGGCCGAGACGTCGATGACTGTACCACCGGCGAGCACAAGCTCAGTGGCGGGCTGTGTCCAAAGACTCGCGCAGCATAATGACAGTCCACCGACCCACGCCAGGAAGATACGGAACAATCGCATAGGAATAATGGTCTGTTGTGGATTGTCGCACACGAGGCCGCACCCGCAAGTGAAACGCTTCACCTTTGAAACCCGCGAGCGTGCGTTGCCACACTGCTTGAAAGTGTTCCACGTGGAACATTTTTGAGCGAAGTTGCCGGGCTTGCGGAATATGAACACTTCAGGGCGGAAATGCTTGAACAGACGCGCGGCTACAGCGAAAAAGTGTTCCACGTGGAACACTTTTATGACGAAAAGAGCAGGCTCTTTTTGGCGTGAACCTTGCCTGGGGCCAGTATGCGCGCTTTGAGTGAAATTCTTTGCAAAGAAATATGGGGATCGTGCTTTCCCACCCTTCGCGGCAAACAACGCCGCGAAGAATGGGGCACCCAAGGTTTGTGGCGGGGACAAAGGCACCAAACGAAGGGTGGGCACCCGGCACGGAGCTGAACAGACTACATAACAGTTATGCTCACGACTCCCGAACTTGTCACCTGATCCGGCTGGCTTGGTGACGTGCCGCCTCCGCTTCCGCCCGAACTTCCGCCACAGCCAACGGCCGCGGCAATTGTCAGCGCCAACCCTAGGCAGGCAGCCAACCAGGCCCTTTTGGCCCACTTCCTTCTCGCAAACGCAAGCGGCAGCATGAAAATCGGGAGCACCATCGCTGCTGATCCCCCTGAAGGAAGCGCTTCCGTAAAGACCACAGTGATCTGGTAAGTTCCCGCAGGCGTCGAGGTCGACGTGTTGATCGTCACCGTCCCACTCGAATAGCCGCACGTCGCACCACTTGGTAGGTTGAGGCACCTTGCCGAAACGTTCGTTGCCGCAGAGGGCAGCGTCACCCCAAACGTAGTAGCCGTTCCCGGCGTGACCGTTGCGGTCGCAGTTTCGAAGTAGGGCGGCTTAACCCCGGCTCCAGCCGAGTCCACCTCATACTGCCACTTGTTCGATGAGCCTCCGCCCGGCGAGGGATTCTGCACCGTAATTTCCGCGACTCCGGCCTTGCCGAGATTAGACGACGTGGTTTCCGCCGTCAGCTGGGTGGCGCTCACCAACTGTGTGGACAGCGCCGTGCTGCCCCAGTAGACCGTCGATCCGGTTGTGAACCCTACTCCGTGCACTGTCAACTGAGACCCCCCGCCGCCCATGCTCGTAAACGGCGGCGACATGCCTGTAATCACCGGCAGAGGATTGTTCGGACTCCCGACGGCATATGCGCTAAAGTACACCGACTGCGGCAACGTATCCGCGTTATCTCCAAGATTGACCCACCCGGAGATGCTCCCGGTGGTGCGCGGCGTAAATGTCAGCGTCACAGCGCAGACACCACCCGGCGCGATCGCGCCGCAATTCTCTGACGCGACCATCTCCGGGTCTATCGATGTCGCCGAGTAGATGTTGAGCGCCGCGTTACCGCAGTTCCTTACTTGAAGCGTCGCGGAGTACGGGATGTTCACAGCCACGCTGCCGAAATCGAAGTTGAACCAGTCCATGCACACAGCGGGCGCAGGCGTTGCCATATCAATCTTCGTGACGAAGATATGCTGGGGGGTCAAGGATGCGTTCGCTTGAGCAGGCAGTTGTGGCTCGAAGCTGCCGGCCGTGATGGGAAAGTGGCGCGACCAAGTATCACCCGCAACAATTAGATTGTCTGACCCATCAATGGCGAGCCCAGCAAATGCGGAAGAGGATGTGCCCTGGTCGTCCACAGTGTCAGTCGAACTCAGGAAACTCCCGAACTCGAGCGTGCTCAAATCCGGACTCATCTCGGCCAGTATCAGATTCAATACGGTAGAACCGGTTTCGTACTCACTGACAAAGGGGTTCTGCATCGGAAAATCCGCTGAGCTAGTAACTCCGCCCACGAACACGTTCGAGCGGCTATCCAGCGCCACCGCCGTGAATTGACTGGATTCCCAAATCTGACCCACGCCAGTTCCGTCCAAATAGGTTGCGCCCAGCACCTGCTTCGCCCCAGGAGACAGTTCCAGAATGTATCCGGTCGTCGAGACAGCCACATACGTGCCCACGGTGGGCGCCTTCATATACGCGTTCTGGCTCACCGGCAAATTGGTTTCCCGCGTCGTTCCTACAATCCAGAGGTTCCCGTTTTTGTCTACCGCCATGCCGCCGGCCTGGTCCGTACCCGGCAGATAGCTCGCAAAGTCGATCGCCGAAGCCGTTGTATTCAACTGAAGGACGTAGCCCGCGCTGGCGTTCACCGCAGTGGGGTCATTCGGAAACTGCGGCGTAACTGCACCGGCGCTCGTCGGCAGGCCTACTCCTGCCTGTCCGACGGTGGTCACGCTTCCTGACGCATCCACCGAGATCCCCGCCGGGACAAACAAGTTGATATATGACTCACTTGGGTCGTAAGAAGCGTTTCCGGGCACCACAGTCGAATAGACAATCTCGCCCACCGGGCCCACCTTCAGCACGAACATCTGAGAGTACGGATAGCCCTCAACCGACGAAGCAAGGGTTCCCGGAGTGATTTGAAACTGCGCGTCGTAAGTGACGCTGGCAAGATACGCATTCCCGGACCTATCCACTGCAAGCGGAAGCGCCGGTGTGTTGGTCAGATTCGGCGGACCCCCAACTGATCGCCCGCCGACAGCGCCTGAATAATTCAGCATCGAACCATCCGGCGAAAGCGAAGCCAGAAAGTAGCATGTGGTCCCGCTGCAACTCGACGGGGCCGTAATCGCACCTGCATGCGGAAAATTGGACGAATTCACATAGCCGGCGACAATCGCGTTTCCGTTGCCATCCACAGCAATCCCATCACCGAAATCTTGATTCGATCCGCCCAGATAGGTCGAGTAAATCAAGGTCGTTCCCGCAGGATCAAACTTGCTGATAAACACGTTGCCGCAGGACGCAAGACTGCACCCTCCCATCGCTGCTTGTTCTGGATGCGACGTAGGAAAGTCCGTCGAGTTCGTGTAACCGGTCAAGAAGATATTTCCGTTCGCGTCGGTCGTCACGGCTGTCGCTACATCGGTTCCCGTCCCGCCTAGATACGTCGAAAAAACAAACACCGGATCGATCACCAGCGGCAGCTTGTTGTCATACTCTCCCAGACCAAAGCGCACCGTTCCGTCCTTCGCCAGAAGAAACCTCGCAACAACCGCTCTGCGTCCGCTCGCGAATTCCTGGTACGCAACCGGCTTGCGCAAGGTCAGCACAGCGTCGCCGGAATTAATCTCCAGGTCCCCATCCGCAGTCAACCTCGCAGGATCTGTTCCTTCCAGCCGGATCGCAATCCTCGCTGGATCCGCACCGGGACTCACGCGAAAGTCGTGCTCCAGTTCGCGACCATTGCCATAAAAGCTTAGGGAGATTCCCGGATAGAGCTCGCTGTACTCAATCTCCTTCGATAGCGGCACGTTGCGAATCCAACGCGACGAATCACTCCCGATGAAATAATTACTGTGGCCACCGAGCGCGCCTTGCGCCTTGGGATCCGCGTCGCCTCCCACCAGCGTCAACTGGATCCGGCTAACGCGACCTTGTGTCCCCGTGAAATCAAAGTCGATCCCGTTGCGAAAGAACATCGCGCTCAGCCCATCACGATGAAAAACGTACCCATACTGGACGGGCGCCTGGCCTTGATTTGGCTCAAATGTGATCGGAAGCGAATGAATGGCAGGTAATCTTTCGGCTGTCGCGAAAGAGATTGTGGCAACAAAAGACAAAAGGACACACAACCGTCGAAACTTACCGAACATAAGTTAGTTCTCCTGATAAGGCGGCTCATCCTACCATAGAACCCTCGGTTGCGGACAGCCGTCGGATTCTGGACGGATGGTGGCTAACTCGTCCCTAACTGTGAGGTGGATCACAGCTGCGAGTCAGCAGTCCTATCAAAACAAAACCCCGGCCATTGCTGACCGGGGTTCTGCGTCGGCGAGTGGCCCACCCGCCCTGTGGCTGGGTTAGGATGAGCCACCCAGCTTCTGTTAGCTGGCTACCAGCGTGGGCCGCTGGCGGCGCGTTAGCAGGGGCAGGACTTGCGCGTGCGCTTCGTCCACGGTGAGTCCGTATTTCGCGCGCAGCGCATCCACCTTGCCGTGCTCGATGAACTGGTCGGGCCAGCCGATACGCACCACCGGAACGGCGAGGCCCATCTCGTCGAGCGCTTCTACTACGGCAGAGCCGAAGCCACCCATCTTCACGTGATCCTCAAAGGTGACGAAGGCCGCAACGCGGCGTGCGTAGTTGGCGATCATCTCGCGATCGAGAGGCTTCACAAAGCGCGGATTCACCACCGCCGCCGAGAAGCCCTCGCGCTCAAGGCGTGCGCCGAGTTCCTGCGCCATCGTGATCATCGGGCCGAGGCCGAGGATTGCCACTTCGGAACCGTCAGTGAGTACCTCTGCCTTGCCCAAGGGCAGCACGGCGGGCGCGGGCTTGCGCTCCACACCGGCTACGGCTCCGCGTGGATAGCGGATGGCGCTGGGGCCGGGCAGGGTGAGCGCGGTCTTCATCATGTCGGCCAGTTCGTCCTCGTCCTTGGGAGCCATCAGGACCATGTCTGGAATGCCGCGCAGGTAGGAGATGTCGAAGAGGCCGTGATGCGTGGGGCCGTCGTCGCCGGAGAGGCCGGCGCGGTCCATGCAGAACAGTACGGGAAGATTCTGCAATGCGACGTCGTGGACGATGGGATCGAAGGCGCGCTGCAGGAACGTGGAGTAAATGGCGCAGACGGGCCGGTAGCCGCGCGTGGCCATGCCTGCGGCGAAGACGACGGCATGCTCCTCGGCGATGCCCACGTCGAAATAGCGGCGCGGATGCGCGGGGCGGAAGAGATCAAGGCCAGTGCCGTTGGGCATGGCAGCGGTAATGGCCACCACACGCGGGTCTTCGTCGGCCAACTGCACGAGCGTCTTGGCGAAAACTTCAGAGTAGGTGATTTGCCCTTGCGACGTCTTGCCGGTCTCGGGATCGTAAGGCCCAAGGCCGTGGAACTTCTTCTGCCCGTCGAGGGCGGGCTGGAAACCGCGCCCCTTCTCCGTAAGAATGTGCAGCAGAACAGGGCGCTCTTCCTTCTTGAGGAAGTTGAAGGTTTCAACAAGGAGCGGAATGTTGTGCCCGTCGATGGGACCGAAGTATTGCAGGCCGAACTCCTCGAAGAGGATCGAGGGCCACAGCATGCTCTTGGCAGCTTCTTCGGCGCGGCGGACAACGTTGATGGCCGTCTTGCCGCCGAAGCGCTCCACGAGTTTCGCGGCCGACTCGTGAAAGTCGCGGACGCGCTCGTTGGTGACGATGCGGTGGAAGTAGCGCGCGATGGCGCCGACGTTGCGGTCGATGGACCACTCGTTGTCGTTGAGCACCACGATCAGGCGCTTGGTCTGCTCGGCGATGTTGTTGAGGGCCTCGAACGAGATGCCGTTGGTGAAGGCGGCGTCGCCCGCCACGGCAACCACGTGTTCCCTGCCCCCGGCCAGATCACGCGCCACGGCCATGCCGAGAGCTGCAGAAAGCGCGGTGCCGGCGTGGCCCGCGCCGTAGCAGTCGTGCTCGCTCTCGGTGCGCAGCATGAAGCCGTTGAGTCCGCCCGGCTGGCGGATGGTGCCGAAGCGCTCGCGGCGGCCGGTGAGTATCTTGTGAATGTAGGCTTGGTGGCTGACATCGAAGACGAACTTGTCGGTGGGCGTCTCAAAGGCCGCGTGCAGGGCCAGAGTGAGTTCAACGACACCGAGGTTGGGGCCCAGATGACCGCCGGTCTTGGAAAGCGTCTGAATCAGGAACTCGCGGATCTCTTCGGCTAGCGTGGCCATTTGCGCGTAGTTCAGCTTTTTGAGGTCGGCGGGCGATTGAATGGACTCCAGCAACGTTCCCATGAACATCCTTCCCCCGGGAAATGCCGGGTCTCGAAAAGAACAAATCTCTGAGCACCGGGAGGTTTCGCGATCGCGACACCCCTGCAACGGCGGCTGGCACGGCCTGCACGTACGGGCATGCTGCCGGTCGCGGACCGGGTAATCGTATCACCCAAGTATAGCAATCTGCGAGATTGCTCAAGGGTCGCAGAGTTTGACGCAGAACCGGGAAAGGCGTGGCGCCGGACAAGCACCGGGGCCGGCCCGCAAAAGGTTTAGGATGACCGTGGGACCCCGGGTGCGGGTGAGGTAGGCAGGGAGGAATCAGCCGTGCGTAGAGAATCGTGGGCAATGGTGTTGGGACTGTTGGTTGTTGGGCTGCTGGGGGCAGCGCCGATGCGCGCCCAACTGCTGGAGCCGAAGGCACCTTCCACCGCGCCGAATCCCCTGGCGGACTCCACTGTCAAGCCCGGCAAGATGCTGCTGTTCGACCTGGACGCACGCTTTGCGAAGGACGTGGCGGCGCGCGGGGGCGCGGCGTTTGCCGAGTGGTTCGCCGAAGACGGCGTGGAACTGAGCAACGGCGCTGCGCCCAAGGTGGGCCGTGTGACGATTACGAAATCTGCCACATGGTCGCCGAAGGACTATCAACTTACCTGGACGCCGACCGACGCCTTGATGGGCCCGTCCGGCGACATGGGGTACACCTGGGGCCATTTTGAGGGCCACAGCAAGGACGCGAATGGCAATCCGGTAACGACCACTGGCCGCTACATGACGATCTGGCGCAAGGAGCCGGACGGCAAGTGGAAGGTGGTTCTCGACGCCGGGGCCAACGAACCCGCCGAGGCAGCCGACTGCTGCAAACTGCCCGGTCCTGCAAATTAGGCTTGGTGGCGGCCGGAGCAGCTACCGTCTTCGTGTTCCAGGCGTCCCAAAGAACAACACGTTCAGCAAACGAGTCTGCCTTCTTGCGCCGCTTCAGCAAACGGGGGGAAAGACGATAGTCTATGTGGGTACCGCCATCGAGTTCGGGCAACCGTGCCTGAGGCAAAACCCCTGGTGTGGCCAGTTGGTCCCGGCATGGGATTGAGGAGAGTTTCCACTTGAAGAGAAAGATGTTGCTTGCGATGTTGGTCGCGGTTTCGGGCCTGCTTGCGCCCCTGGCGGCTTACAGCCAGATTGCGCCGGAAAAGGCGCCCGCGGCGACCACCGAGCCAACCTACAAGTACGTGGTATTCGGCGGCTTCGGTTACACCAGCATCAACCAGGTGAGCCAGTCCAGGAGCGGCCTGGGGGGAATCAGCGCGTCAGTCACCCGCAACTGGGGCCGTTACTTTGGCCTGACCGTCCAAGGCGGCCACTACGCATGGGCACTCACGGACTCGAACCCGGGCAATCCGACCGTGGACCATTTTCTGGCTGGGCCTGAACTCCATGCACAGCTCTACGGACCGGTGAGCATGTACGTGCACGGGCTGTTGGGCGGCGTACACACCGGCGGCGTCTCCATTTCGCCGAGCGTGTCCTTTGCCGGCGGCGTGGGCTTGGGCATGGACTACCGTTTGAACGAGCGTTGGGGCTTGCGCGCCTATGGTGACGACATCGGCTCCTCGTTCACCGTCACTCCGTATGTACCGGGCAATTCCCCGCACCGGCTTTTTAATGCGCACGCTGCTATCGGCGTGACCTACAGGTTCTAACAGCCTCACAACGGCGCAGGCAGGGTGTGGGGACACCGCTTGCGCCGTTTTACGTTTGCGCCAGCGCGCGCCGCCTGTCCCCCGGATGGAGAGACGCAGTTTGCCCGAGTTACCCGCCAGCGTGGTCGCCACGGTGCTCAACGAGGCCGAGGATATTCCGCGGCTGGTGGAGAGTCTGCTGGCTCTCGATCCCCCGGCTGCAGAAATCGTCATCGTGGACGGCGGCTCGCGCGACGGCACCTGGGAGTGGCTGCACGCCGCAGCGCAAAAGCACCCCACTTTGCGCGTCATCCGCGACGAAACCTGCAGCTTGAAGTTCACGCCGGGCCCGGTGTCGAAGGGCCGCAACGTAGCCATCGCATCCGCGAAGACCGACCTGATTGCCAGCGCCGATGCGGGATGCATCTACGAGCCCAACTGGCTGGAAGAGCTGATCGCGCCGCTGGTGAACGGAGAGACTGAGTACTCCCTGGGCGGCTCCTGCCTCGCGCTTAAGGAGGCAACGGTGTGGGACCTTGCTTCCGCACCTTTCCTCGGCGTCAAGCTCTCGCTCGAAGTGACGAACAAGTCCTGCACTGCGCGCTCCATGGCCTTTACGCGCGGCCTGTGGCAACGCATCGGGGGATTCCCTGAGAATGTGCTGCTGAGCGAAGACACGCTCTTCGACATTGAGGCAAAGAAGCGCACTTCGCC